>NZ_CDRTCT010000005.1:0-166909 GCF_977054455.1 Parabacteroides sp.
AATTTATAATGTTAATTAGTGTAGATAAAACTCAGACTTTTATATGCGATAGCCCTAAAGTTCTATCCAACGGGTGGGATACTTTTCAATTATTTTAGTGGAGTACTTTTCAGTTATTATCTACAATTAATTTCTTCAATTGTTGCAAATCTCAAATTAAGAGTAGAATCCAGTTGATTAGCTGTGCTTACAGCTACAAATGCTTTTTGGCCCCAAACATAAGCCAATGCACCATTATTAGATGTATGCATTGTTGCCAATTGTAAAGAACGATACCATTTATCATTTTCAGGCGTTACTACTGAAGCGATTATCTCAGCTACAGATGTTGTCGGATTACTGCTCCATTCGGAATAGGCATGTCTGTCGTAAAAAGCAATTTGCGGAACATTGTTCTCACTAATTGTTCCACTAACCAAAGTAAACTTCGGCATATTATCTACTTGACGAGACAATTTAACAGCGAACTTTCCATTGCCACTTGTGGTAAAATTAGTAGCTTCCAACTTTGAAGAGTTCAAATGCAAACCACCTTCTTTATTATCAGATAATAAAACCTTATTGAACTTCAGATTATTCAGATTGTAAAGATTGAAAGCCAAAATGTTTGTATTCCTTACAGTCAGGTCTTTGAAAGTAATAGGGCTGTTTCCTGAACCATCAAAGTAGAATACATAATTTTTAGTAGGATCAAAACTTCCCTCTACTGTATTTGAGGTATTTTCACCTGTAATACTATGTCCAGCTCCATCAATGGTTAAAGATGTAATTTTTGCTGCAGTAGCATTCAAGTAGAATACTCCTTGCCATTGTGCTCCTGTAGGTCCCGCAAATGAAACCTCAGAGATGTTCAAATCGTTTGCCAAAGTAATCGTTGTAGTCTGTGCCGTCTTAACTTCGTTTAGCTCTTTCAACACATTTTGCAACCCCTCCGCGGTTGTCACTGTGTAATCATTTCCGGTCTTTGTATAACCGTCTCCTGAGGTATCTTGCGCCTGCAACCACCCCACACTCGTCACCGCCATAAAGACGGCGAACAACATAAGTAATCTTTTCTTCATAACTTTTTTAATTAAAGCATTAATAATGAGTTTATTGAATGATATTATACTCTCTCTGCTCCAATCGCTTTATTAACTTACCCCATACGCACGTTTATCATCTAATAGAAGTTAACAGGTGTGATTTTATGTACTTTGACGACCGAAAACGATCGTTTTTTTTAGTCATTTTTTGTCTGGATGCGGGTTTGGAGAGTTTTTAGGCAAAAATCGACGATAACTATTGATAATTAAGGCATATTTATTTTTGAAAAAGTTTGGAGGATTGAAAAATAATGTTGACTTTTGATGACTAAAAAAAACGATCGTTTTTTTTAGTCATTTTTAGGATAGATTTTTGATTTGCAAATAAGGTTTGATTATCAAAATATATTAGTACTTCAGGAAAAACGCTTACGTTTTTTCACAAAAACCTGCCGACAGTTTTCTAAATGTATTTTCACAAAACAGCATTTTCGGAATAGGTTTCCGCAGATTCCGCATGTCCGCCCTATACAGTTTTGGGCTGGTAAGATTTACTGTTTTTCAAGCTGTTACGTTTATATTTTCCTTGCATGACCCGCACGATCAGACAAACTTCTCCCTCTTCTGCAAGTTCAGGAGGCCGATCAGCATCCAAACGATGCCGGCGATGAGGAGGAAGATGCGGCTTTTGATGATGATACCTTCCCAGATGACCGGCAGGAAATTGCGGGGGATGGAGAAGGGATTGAGGAGGATATTCCAGAAGGAACGTTCGATAAGGGGCGTGTTGCTGAAGATCAGCAGGGCGATGCCGATGACGATCATCAGAACGGCAGTCCCGTTGCCGCTGCGGGTGATGGTGGAAAACATGAAGGCGAGGTTCCCGAAGAAAAGGATCGGGAACATCAGCTGCGCCGACATCTCAAGAGGGTTGACGGGATAGAGCAAGAGCGTAGCCAGCCAGGAGAAGACGACCAGGATCGCGAAGACCGCCACATAGATCATCATAAGGCGGATGCCCCATACCTTATATTTATAGTCGGGGATGCCGAACAGGATTTCCAGTATCCGGCTGTCCTCATCGTTCTGGATGCCGAAAACGGCAGGGTAGAACACCAACAGGACACAAGGGAACATCAGGAGGTTATAGACCACCCCTTCGTTGACCTCCGACCGGCTCCAGGCGGTCTGGAACATGAAATAGCCGAAGAACAGGAACGCCGCCAGCAGGAACCAGATGAATTTCCCGGCAAAGATGATCTTCAGGTTATATTTAACCAAGCGGGGCAAGAGGGATATGAATTGTTTCAGTGTCATAATGATTTATGATTTGAGATTTATAATTTATGATTTATGCGTCGATGATAAATCATAAATTATAAATCATAAATTTTTAAAGTCCTTTCAACAAGCAAAGATAAGCATCTTCCAGGTTCGGTTCCACCTGTACCGCCCCCAGATAAGGAGAGGCGGACGAGAGGTAACGGACGCGGATCCGGTCGTCCCTCTGGATATGGTTGACGATGCGGGATTTATCCAATGCCTGTTCAAATTCCGTCTTATCGATATCGAACTGCCAGACTTTTCCTGCCGCCATGCCGACCATATCGACCGGATCGCCGAAATACTTGAGGCTGCCCTTGTTGATCACGGCCACCTGGCTGCACGAGCTGGATATGTCTTCGATGATATGGGTGGAGAAGATCACGATGCGATCCTTGCTCAGCTCCACCAACAGGTTACGGAAGCGGATGCGCTCGCGCGGGTCGAGTCCGGCAGTCGGTTCGTCCACCACCAAGATGCGCGGCAGGTGCAGCAGGATGAGGGCGATGCCGATACGCTGCTTCATACCGCCGGAGAAAGAACCGATCTTCTCGTCCTTGCGGTCGTACATATGGACGGCTTTCAAAACATATTCGAGGCGTTCGCGGCGGACAGTACTGTCGACGAGGCCCTTCAGGATCGCCTGGTAGTCGAGAAATTCCCAGGACGACATGTTCTCGTAGGTCCCGAACTCCTGGGGCAGGAAACCGATCAGGCTCTGCAACTCCTCCCGGTAGACACGCGTGTCCAGTCCGTTGATCCAGATACTGCCGTAGCTCTGCTCCAGGATGCCGCAGACGATACGCATCAGCGTCGACTTGCCTGCCCCGTTGGGACCCAACAAGCCGAACATGCCGGTACGGATCTCGAACGATACGCCACGGAGCGCCTTGAACGGACGTTTCCGCCTGCCGATCAGAGGAATCCCCTTGACCATGCGAAACCACGAACGGCGCAGCCCGGCGAAACGCCCCTTCACACGCTCGATATTGATCTCCTTCTCGTAGAGATAGCCCGAAGTTACGTAGACAGCGATACAGAACGCCCACACCAACCCGACCGTCCCCACCAGGTTCGGATTGTCCAACCTGCGGAACAGGCCGAAGAGGATCAGCGGCGGGATGCTCCAGAAGAGGATGCGGTTGAGGTGCTTCACCGTCCGGCTCCCCGCAAACCGCCAGTAGAGGTATTCGCGTACCTTCCGCCACAGGTAAAGGGCAGCCGCATAGACCGCGAAGGAAAGGATAAAGATCCACAGCCGGCTGTCGGCAAAGAACCAGGTGAACCAGATCCCGAACCCTAAAAGGGCGAACTGCCAGCTCACGTTTATAAAGTCCTTCAGCGAATGGCATTCGCCGTCGATCCCCAACCGCCGGCGGATCAGCCGGCCGCTCCGCCACTGGCGGCTGACGCGTCCCGGCCAATCGTATATCTTCACCAAGTTGCGGACGGAAATCCGGATGTCCGCCTCCGGGTCGATCACCTTCGAACGGGCGCGGCGCAGGCTTGCCTGCATAAAATAGGTCACGCCCGGAATACCGGCCGACAAGACCACCCCGTAGACGGACTGCCACAGGAGGCTGCCGCCATAGAGGCAGATACAGCCCGCGCCCGCCACAAAGAGCACGCCGTGCAGCCCCCATATCTTCGGAGAAAGACCGCGATACCACGCCAACGTATTTTCCAGCCCCATGCAGACGGTAGGGATCAGGATCAGCGTCAGCAACGCCGAGAAGGAAAGACCGCCGATCACGGTGATGGCAAACGGCGCCCCGATCGCCCCGGCATACTCCGAGTTGCCCATCGCCATGGGGAACAGGGCCACAATGGTCGTGATGGAGGTGATCAGGATCGGACGGATACGCGACAACCCGGCCGTCATCAACGCCCGGTTACGGCGATACCCGCGCCGGCGCAGGATGTTGGCATAGTCGATCAGGATAATGCCATTGTTGACCACCACTCCCAGCAGGATCAGGAAGCCGACCATCACGTTGGCATTGTTCAGCAGGCTGTTGCCCGTCAGCAACAAGGCCAGCAGCGAACCGATCGCAGCCAGCGGGATGGAGAACAGCAGAACGAACGGCGTCGCAAAGGACTCGAACACCGAAGCCAGGATCATAAAGATCAGGATAAAGGCCGCCAACAGCAGGAACTTGAAGTCGGCCAGCATCTCTTCTTCATGAAACACCTCGACCGCCACGCCCGAAGGCAAGTTATAGCCCGACACCAACCGGTCGATATCCGAACGGTAGCCTTCGAGGAGGTCTTTCGACTCTTCGACGTCGCGCGAGAAAGAATAGAACAGCTCGATCTGCTTGTCCTGGTTCACACGGGTGATGCGGGCACGTCCGCGTCCATAGTCGACGGAAGCGATATCCTGCAACCTGTGCAAGCCGCCGGAAGCGCCCGGTATGCGGACTTCGCGCAGGTCGTCCACCGTCTTTTCCCGCTCCTTCTCCGCCTCCCGCTCTTCTTCCGTGCCGTTCGAACGGTTGCGGATGATGATATCGTAGGTGTCCTCCCCCACCTTGAAGGAAGTGCCGGACGAAATCTCCGGATTCAACGACGTGAGGCCGGAGGCTATGTTCTGGCGGGAGATATCGTAGGAGGTCAGCAGGACCGGATCGAAACCGAGGCGGATCTCCGGCTGGCGGCTGTTGTAGGAGACACGGGTAGTGCGGATGAACTCCTGTTCGTCGAGGTAATAGCGGAAATCCTCCGCCACCCGCTGCATGAGGTCGAAATCGGAGCCTTTGATCACGATGCGTTCGCGGTTGTCGCCGATCCCCAAGAGGCGCATGAAGCCGGACATGCCTGACATGCCGCCTCCACCTTCCAAGACGGATCCTTGCCCGCCGCCGCTCCCGGCTTCGGAAAGGGATATCTCAGCGCCATTCACATTCCGCAGACGGGTTTGTACGTCGGACTTGATGTCGGAGATGCTGCGTCTCCCGATCTCCCGGTAATCTTCCCTGAGGACGAACGTCAACTCGGCATCCGTTTCCCGGACACGGCTGATGAGGTCTTGCTTCTCCGGGAACCCGGCAAGGCGTCCTTCTATGACACGGACCACCTCGTCGGCATTCTCCAGCGTGCTGCCGGTCGGCATCGTCACATAGATGCCGAACCGGTCGCTCTCCACCTCTTTCCGGTCCTGGATATCCAGGGAGACAGAGAGGATCAGGCAAAGGAACAGCAGGATGACGGCCCCGAAGACCGTCACGCCGGGATTCCGCATACAGGTCTTCAACAATACCAGATAGATCTGTACCGGCCGCTGCGTGACAGACACCTTCTCATAAAAGACGGTGTCCCCGCCCTTGAGCCGGGACCGCATCGGTTCGAACCATTTGCGGAACCCATCGAGGCGACCTGTCTTTTTGCGGCTCCGCGTCAAGCGCGGGGACACAGGACGCGGGGACAGGGAAGGGCGGCGCAACACCGTATAGGTGGCCATCGGGATGAAAAGAAGGGCGACGGCCAGGGAGATCAGGAGGGTCGAGATGATGGAGACGCCGATATGGTGGCCCATCAGCTTGATCAGGAAATTGTCGGAAAAGACGAAGGGCAGGAAGACCGTAACCGTCGTCAGGGTGGCGGCGAGGATGGAACGCCAGACTTCGCGCGTCCCTTGCGTCACGGAACGTTCGGGCGTGCTTCCGGCGGCATTGAGGCGGTAGATGTTCTCCAATACCACCACGCTATTGTCCAGCAACATGCCGATCGCCAGCGCCATGCCGACCAGCGTAAGGCTGTTGATCGTAATCCCCGCCCCGTAGAAGAAATTGAACGCCGTATAGACGGAGATCGGGATGGACAGGGCGATGAAGAACACCAACCGGAGGTTCTTCAGGAAGAGCCAGAGGATGACGACGGCAAGCAGGCCGCCGACGAAAGCGAGACGGATAATCTGGTCGATATTGTCTTCCATCGTCTCGGCCTGGTTGTTCTCCACCACGATCGTCAGGTCGAGCGGGGCAAGCCGTTCGTTCAGGCGGTCGACCACTTCGACCGTCCGGTGGGAAAGCCCGATCAGGTTCGCCTGCGAATCGGCAAGCAGGGAGACGGAGACGGCCTCTTTCCCGTTCACGCGGCTATAGCTCGTCTCTTCCTTCATATCGAAGAAAATCGTCGCAATGTCCTTCAGCAGGACGGGACCGGGAGCGACGACGATGTTTTCGAGGTCGGAGACTTCGGTATAAGGCGAGTTGACATGGACGAAGTATTTCCCGTCCGGCTCGTTGGCATAGCCGACGAAGGCCTTCTCCTCGGTATTCTGCGTCAGGAGGCTGCCGATACCGGAAGGAGTCAGATTAAGGGCTTTGCAGGCATCGGGATCGAGCTGCACCTCGATGGCCTTCTCACGTCCGCCATAGACATTGACGGAGGCGATGCCGTCGATGTTTTCCAGATCGGGCCGTATCTCTTTCTCCACTAAGTTACGGACGCGGTCCGTACCGCCCGACCCGCGCACCTGAAGCGACATGAAGCCGCCGCTGAGCATCGAGACATCGACCTTCCGCACCTGTACCGTAAAGCCTTCGGGAAGCGAGGAGGCGGTCTCGTTGATCTTCTCCTGCAACTTCAGGGCGGTGATCTTGAAGTTGACATTCGGCTTGAAGTCGATCTTGATGGAAGACTGGCGGCTGTCGATCCGGGATTCGATCTGCTCCACCCCGCCGATCGTGCCGATGGCTCCTTCGAGGGGGATCACGACCTCCGACTCCACATACGACGGGTCCATATCCTGCGTCGACGCGACCTGCACGAACAGCATCGGAAGCTCCGCATTGGGCAACAGCTCGACCGGCAACTGCTTGTACGACACGTAGCCCAACCCCGTCAGGGCTATGAACAACATGCAGATGGCAATCCTTCTATGTAGTAAAAAATTCATATCGCTTTTCTTTATGATCATTCATGACAAATATCCGAACGGCGGGCCGTTTGCCCTCCGAACCTCTTCGGGAACCCCAACGGCAGGCCGTTTGCCCTTCCAAAGGGCTTCGGGAACCCCAACGGCGGGCGGTTCACCCTTCCGAAGGGCTTCGGAACCTCCAACGGCGGGCGGTTCGGCCTCGGAACCAAGGTTCGCGCCTCCAACGGCCCGCCGTTCACCTTCCCGAACCCCTTCGGCGCCTCCAACCGCAGGCGATTCACCTTCCCGAACCCCGTGTTATACTTTCTTTTAGGCACGGATTTCACGGATTACGCAGATTTCACGGATTTTTCTTTATCTTTTCCGTGTAATCCGTGAAATCCGTGCCTAAAATCATAACATAACGTAAGCTATGACCGAATTTTCGGACAGTCTCCCCCGGAAATACCATTTTTCCCCCTTTTCATCCTTTCAAACACATCATAGACGCAGGGGATCACCACCAGGCTCATGACGGTCGAAGTCACCAACCCGCCGATCACCGCGATCGCCATAGGCGAACGGAGCGAAGCGCCTTCGCCGAAGCCGAACGTCATCGGCAGGAGGGCGAGGATCGTCGTGAGCGTCGTCATCAGGATCGGGCGGATACGCTGCTGGCCGGACTCGACGATGGCATCCGTCAGCTCCATCCCCGACTGTTTCAACTGGTTGATGCGGTCGACCAGGATAATCGAGTTGTTCACCGCGATGCCGACCAGCATCACGATGCCGATCACTCCCATCATGTTGATCGTCGTCCCCGTCAGGAAGAACAGCAGGACCGCTCCTACCACCGCCAACGGGATCGTCAACAGGATCGTGAAGGGGTGCAACAGCGACTCGAACTGCGAGGCAAGCACCATATAGACCAGGATCACCGAGAGGACAAGGGCAAACATCAGGCTGTTCATGGATTCCTGCCGCTTCTCTTCCTCGCCGGTGACGGTAATCGAGTAGTCGGCAGGCAGGTCGATATCTTTCACGGCAAGGCGTATCCCGTCCGCCACCTTGTCGAGCGAATAGCCCGCACCGAGGTCGGCCGTCACCTTGCCGATGCGGTTCTGCCCGCGTCGGAAGATTTCTTTCGGAGCCTGCGAACGGGTGATCGTGGCGATCTCCTGCAGGCGGAACTCTTTCTCGCCGCTTCGTATGACCAACCCGCCGAGGTCGTGCAAGGTGATATCGGGAACCTTGATCAGGATATCCCGCATCTCTCCCCGGTATTCCATCTTGCCGGATTCGAGACCGCCGAGCTGCTGCTTCAGCTGTTCGATGACGGTCGAGACGCTGACATTATGGATGCCGGCAACCGTGCGGTCGACGGAGACCGTTACCTCCGGGGCACCGTCTTCGACGGACGAACGGAGGTTATAGATTCCGGGAATGCCGGCTATCCGTTCCATTACTTCAGCGGTGACGGCGCCGATCTCGTCCAGCTCCTCCCCCTTCACCTCGACCACGATAGGGGCTCCTTCGCTTCCCAAAAGGGAACTGAGGGAGTTTTCTTCCTGTTTCAGGGTGACTTCCAGCCCTTCGGTGTCCTCGGTCGTCCGGACGAACCGCGCCATCACCTCTTCGGGCGGAACCGGGCAGGAGGGAGAAAGGATCACTTTCATGACAGCCGTGTTCTCGCCTTCGAATATATCATTCTCCGAACCGCTGCCCGATCCGATATGGCTGTAGACCGTACACAGGGAGTCCTGCGAGACAGCACGCATCAGCTCCTCCAAATTCCCGACAGCCGAAGCGGTGCGCTCCAACGGGGTCCCCTCCGGCAACTTGATAACGGCGGAGAAGGCCCTGCTCCCGGCTCTCGGCATGAATTCCGTACCGATAAAGGGAACCAACAACCCCGCTATCACCAACAACAGCAGAGCGCAGCCGATCACCCCCCAACGGCGGCGGAGCAGGGTGCGCAACAGGGGACTGTAAGCGGCAATCCGGATCCCTTGTCCCCGCGCCCGACGCGGGGAAGCAGGCGAACCGGCACTATCACCGCCGGTTTCCTTGCGATCACGCGTCAAGCGCGGGAAGGGGTTGGGACGTCCGGTAATCCGGTCGTATAGCATCGGGATCACCCCTATCGCCACAAACAACGACGATACCAGCGAGAACGTCACCGTCCAGGCCTGATCCTTGAACAGTTCTCCGGAGGCGCCATGCAGGTAGACGATCGGCAGGAAGACGACGATCGTCGTCAGCGTCGAGGCCATGACCGCACCGGCCACCTCGGAGGTTCCCGTTATGGCGGCCTCACGCACCGTCATCCCTTTCTCCTGGTTACGGAAAATGCTTTCGATCACCACGATCGCATTGTCCACCAGCATACCGGCTCCGAGGGCCAATCCGCCGAGCGTCATGATATTCAGCGTAAGATGGTTGAAGAACATCAGGTTGAACGTGGCGACAATGGAAATAGGGATCGCCAGGCTGACGATCAGCGTCGTCCCCAGGCGGCGTAGGAAGACGAACAGGATCACCACCGCGAGGATAATCCCCAGGACGGCACTGCTCTTCACCTCCCCTATCGCGTTCTTGATAAAGGTCCCCTGGTTCGTGATCACCTGGAAACGGTAGCCGGGCAACGCCTGCTCGATAACCTCCAACCGGCGGATCACGCCATCGACGACCTTCACCGTATTGAAACGCATCTCCTTATAAACGGACAACCCGATACTACGCTCGCCATCGATGCGGACAATATTTTCCGGGCGGGCATTCTCGAAGCTGACGGTAGCGACTTCGCGCAGGAAGATCGGAGCTTTGTCCGCAGACGATGAAACGGCCGCGCCGGAAGTCCCCGCTGCTGCCGTCCCGCCCGTCTCGGCCGTAACCGGCTTGTAGCCGACAATCAGATTCTCGAAATCGCGCTCCGTCGCAAACAGGCTCGAACTCTTGACGATGTATTGCAAGCCCAACTCGCTGACACGGCCGCCGGATATGCTTTGGTTGTTCGCCTCTATCTTGGAAGACAGGTCATTTATCGTCAGCTTGAAGGCATCCAATTTATAAGGGTCGGTGCGGATCGTCAGCGTACTGACCTCGTCACCCGACAGCGTGACATCCGCCACCCCTTCCAGACGGATCAACTCGTTACGGATATAACTCTCCGCCACCTTCCGAAGCTCCGCCATATCGGTAATGCTGCGGTGCGAAAGTCCGATCAGGACGACGGGGGACTGGTTCGGATCGTGCTGCGTGATCTTGAGTTCGGTGATATCCTTGTTCTGGGCAAAAGGGTTCATGGCTTTCTGCAGGTCGAGAAAAGCCTCGTCCATATCTTTCTTCCAGGTGTACTCGACCGTGATGCGGGCGGAACCGGCACGGATCACGGACGATACCTGTGTCACGTCGCTCTGCCGGATCGCCATCGACTCCATGTTCTTGACAAACTGCTTCTCGATCTCCTCCGGCGGACGTTCGCCTGCCTTCAGTTCGATGAAGAGGCGGGGATTATTCAGGTCGGGCAACAGGTCGACCGCCAACTGGTCGTACGAAATCTTGCCCAACAGCAGGATCGCCAGTACCAGCATACAGATCGTAACCGGTTTGCTTACCGCAAATTTGATCATCCTTTTCATCTCTGAACCTTTACCTTTGCATTCTCTTTCAATGTCTCGAAACCTTTCACCACCAGGTTATCGTTCTCTTTCAGCCCTTCCAGAACCTGGATGCTCTTGTCGTCCTCCAGCCCGGTCTTGAGCTCGCGGAGCAGGGCCGTGTTCTTCTCGACGACATAAACGTATTTGACACGGCGGTTGGACTGGATCACGTCTTTCGGTATGATGATGGCACTGTCCGCTTTGTCCACCACGATATCCGCTTTGACGAACATACCGGGACGGAGTTTCAACCCCTCGTTCCGGATCAGTATCTTCCCTTTGAAGGTACGGGTTTCGGAACTGATGGCGGGCGACAGTTCGCTGATCACTCCCCGGATCGTATCTTCGGGCAACGTATAATGGGTGATATAGACCGGCTGGTCCGCTTTCACATACCCGATAGCGCTTTCCGGCAGGTTGATATCCATGTACATGCGGGCATAGTCCATGATGCCGGCTACCGGTTTTCCCTGTTCGATGCGGACATCGGACGTGTAGTGGGGCAGGTCCACGATCACCCCGTCGAAAGGCGCTCTGACATTCATCTTCTCCAGATTGAGCTTGCCGTTCTCGTAGTCGTAGCGGGCGTTCGTCACCTTCACTTCCGTGTTACGCATTTCGCTAAGCGTCACACCGCCTTTCTCATACAGGGCTTTCTGCTTCACCTGTTCCTGCTCGGCTATTTCGAGGCTCAACTCCTTGGCGTCGATAGCGATGCCGTTTTCGTATTCCCGGTCTTCGAGGCGGACGATCAGTTGTCCTTTGGAGACGATATCGCCCAGTTTAAAGGGCTTGCCTGTACGGGGATTGGTTTGCAGTTTATAGAGGCCGCTCATTTCGGAATTGAGCGTTACCCCGCAGGTTGGCTGTGCCGTCCCGGTCGTATTGACCAGCTTGCTGATAGAGCCTTTCTTCAATTCCGTTACCGACACGGGCGTGGCGATATCGTTCTGCGTACTCTGCGGCTGATGATTGCAACCGGTCGCCAACAGAGCAAACAATAAGAGAGATGTGACTGTATATTTCATATTCATACTACTTTTTCGTTACTAAATCTTCCATCGGGACAATGGGCACGTCGTGCTCGAAGTCGTAGAGGGAAAGTATCTTGAGGTTCAACAATTCGATCTTATAATTGATAAGCGCCTGCGTATAGGCGATCTTTTTATTCGATAGCTGGGTCTGGAACTGGTTCATGTCCATACCGGTGATATCGCCCTCCCGGTAACGGGTCAGGTTCAGGTCGTAGGTACGCTGCGCATTTGCGACGTTCTGCTCGGCTATCTTGATCTGCGAAAGCAGGTTCTCCAGGCTGCGCCAGGTCTGGCGGATGTTCAGTTCGATGCTGACCTTGTCTTCATGGAACTCCAGTTGGTTGATCTTCCGGGCTACTTCCTGCGCCTTCACACGGGCTTTCTTCTCTCCCCAGTCGAAGATCGGGACACTGAAGCTGATGGCGACACGCGGGTTCTGCGTCGGGTTATTATATATCTTTTCCAGATGGCGGTTATCGCCGATCAGGCCGAAGGAAAGGGAGATGTCGCCTTTGAACTCGTTCAGGGCCTTCGTCTTGATCATATCGAATGCCAGTTCTTTGCTCTCGATCTCCCGCTGACGCAGTTCCAGGCGCGATTCGAGGCCATGCTGTATCGCCTTTTGCAGATTCACTTCCACCGGCTTGATCTTTACTTCGGCAAAGACCATGATGTCCTCGTTCAGGTCCATCCCCAACGTCTGCTTCAACTGGTCTTTCGAGTTTTCGAGCGATACCTGCTGCTCTTCCAGGGAGGAGCGTGCGGAGGCGAGGTTCACTTCCGCCTGGAACAGCTCATCGCGGGCAGCCAGGTCGGCTTCGACCTTATTCTTGATAATCTCGTAGCTTTGCTGCGCATTGGCCAGTTCCTCTTTCGTAATCGCCAGCTGGCTTTGTGCCATATAGACGGAATAGAACTGTTGGGTAATATCCTTTTCCGTACTCAACCGTTGCAGGGCGTAGCTGATGTTGGCATTCTCATAATCGTATTCGATCTGTTGCAGTTCCATCTTACGCTTGTTATAAGTAAAGACGGGTTGCGAGAGTTGCAGGTAGAGGTCGTTGCTGAATGCCTTGTTACTGGTCTTCGTCCCGTCGATATTGGAGTTGTTATCCTGCCAGCCGAAACGGTTGATCAACGAGAGGACACCATCCGTCCACAAGATCGGCTGGTCCACCTGGAACGTTCCGGTCGTACTGAACCGCTCGTTCGTGTACCACTGGGACAGGCGGTTGTCGAAACTGCGGCTCTTGCTGTAATCCACCGGATTGAGGTTCAACGAGAACTTCGACTTCAGGGAAGCCCGCTGTGCAACCAGGTTCTGCTGATAGCGCTCCAGGTTCATGTGGGAACGGCGCAGGGAAGGGCTATGCTCTTCCGCTATATCCATCGCCTTCTCGATCGTCAGCGAGACCTGTCCCTGCGACGGGACAGACACCCCTAAGCAAACGGCGGCCGCCAGCATTATCTTTTTCATGGATAGTAACTCTCTTCGTATCATGTATCTAATTCTATTAATATCGTTTTACTATTTTGACCGCATCGGCCGTTACGCTCCGTAGCTTGCACTCGTTCGTCAGGGTGATCCGGACCGTATCGGAACCGAAGTAGTAGGCGCCTATGGGTTCCCAGCCTTCATTCGCCCTTTTCAGGTCTATGTAAGCATCTTCGTTTTCCTCGTCATACTCCACCTTAAAGTGGTATTCCCCGCCGGCCTGTTTATTATATTTCAGCTCATTGTCTTTGGAGACATAATAGTAGACGTCGTATTGCCCGGCAGAAGGGACCGGAATTTTCCAGGTCGCCGTCTGGTTGCCGTTGCCGCTCTTGA
This sequence comes from Parabacteroides sp., assembly GCF_977054455.1. Lineage (NCBI taxonomy): Bacteria > Pseudomonadati > Bacteroidota > Bacteroidia > Bacteroidales > Tannerellaceae > Parabacteroides > Parabacteroides sp. The sequence goes on from NZ_CDRTCT010000005.1 coordinate 13,737, forward strand.
TCACATAGGCGGACCGGATATAACGGCCATAGTAGGCGGCGTTCGTCGTAGCCGTCCACTGCAACGGGGCACGCCAGGGAGAGACACCGGCATACTTGAAAGAGGTATCTTCCACCTTGTCGAGCCATTTGGGCAGAAGCCCGACCACGGCCGGTTCGGACAGGGAGAAAAGAGGATCTTCATTATCCACGATCACCTCCCCTTCCGCTACGGGAGAAAAGTCCGCAACGATGAAATCGCCTTCGGCATCGACCGCCCTCTCCCGCTCTTCCCGGATGTCGGTGACAGGCAGGTTCAGGACATTCGGCAAGTTACCGGCTATCAGCGTATTCACATCCACCTGTCGAGGCGCTTCCTCCCAGACCGTTACCAACAGCTTGGTCTGGCGGGCGGCAAGAGGCAGTTTACGGCTCGTACGCGGATCGATATCCGGGCCATAGCCTCCGGCCTGTATATCGAGTTGAAGCATACCGTCGTGATCGGAATTATTGCTGACTAATTGCTTCAGCACGAAGCTCTCCTGTCCCTTGTTCGTGATCTTGGTCACTTCGGGCCGGCCGATCGTATAGAAAGGCAGAGGCGTCGGACGGTCCCATCCGGAAATACCCGCACGGATATCGGACCCGCTGATCATCCCCAACGTATCCAACAGGTTCTCGAAACGCATATTCCGAAACTCGTTCCGTTCCAGCAGGGCATACAGGGAATCCCGGAACAGGCTCACCCCCATCTTCACTTCGGCAGGGGCAAACAGGCAATACCCTTTCAGGCTGATCGTGTTATTCAGCAAGTCGCGGTGTTCCACATCGGACAAAAGCTCCTTAAACGAATGTTTCTCCATCAGCAGGTTCGCTTTCTCGTTATTGCTGATCCCGTTTATCTCGCGTTCCCATCCGTTGTTATCGGACTTCTTTTGCAGGTAGAGTTCGACCAGCCGGTTCGTAACGGGCCATTCGGAAGAATAGATATTATACCGGAAGTTATAGAGTTCGGGAAACAGGAAATACGGATTGTTCTGGGAAGAGATATTATACTTGCCCCGGCTGCCGGAAGAGAAATTATAGTTGCCCTCCGTCTGCGAGAAAATCCACAGGAAACTGTTCATCACCCGAATCTCCGCCTCCTCCTCGCTGATCTCACGCCCTCCCCGCTTCGACCACTTCAACTGGTTTTTCTTCTGCTTGACAAAGTCCATCTGATTGAACATGCAGCCCAGTTCGGGGAAAAGGACCATTTCCGGCTGCACCACTTCCTGCGCTTGCGACCAGGAACGGACATAGCTGTAGAACTGCGCCGGGACCTCCACCACCGAAAAACGGTCGAACGGGTAACTCAATTTATACGTACGTTCGAGGTTCTCCCGCAGGTTGCGGATCAATCCCGGAATCGTATCGCGGATCGAATCGAACGCCGCCTCGTAATAATCGTGCCCTTTTATGTGCCAGACACTATAGAGCGTACTGTCGCTTTCCACGCTCTTCTGCTCGTATTTCCCGATAATCAGGGATACGGACTGATAAGGGTTGTTTGCCGACTGCGAAACAGAGACCAGTCCGGGAAGCGGCTTCACATCCAACCGGAAGCGGCTGAAATAGGTCTGCCCCCAGTCGGGACTCTTGTCGCTATACCCCGTGCCGGGACGCGGATACCAATAGGTTTCGGGTGTAAACAGCACATAATCGGGAGTCTGGAAACTATATTTCTTATCGAGCTTGAGCATTTCCTTGTCATACGGTTGCTGCAGGACCTCCGCCGGAATGTCCAGATAGCAGAAATCATCCTTTATCCGCCCCTCGTAGCGGACCGAAAACGAAACGGTGTCCCCCTCGGCTATCCTCCTTCCGAAATCCACCGTTAAAATCTGTTCCTCGCGCTTGAAGTCCAACGGCTTCTCCCCCTCCTTCACCTCCTCGACCCTCAATCCGGGATTCAGGCAGAAGGTGAATACTTCCGACGCAGCGAGTGCCGTCCCTTCCATCCCGACAACGGAACGGATCGTTTCAGGCTCCTGCTCCACCGAAATATCGTACCGGTCGATCGCCATCTTCGGCTCATGGACATATTTATTATTGATGCTCGTGTACAAAGCACGCACCTCCCCTTCCCTAAGAATCAAACGTACATGCCGGAAACCCGCCGTCCCTGCCAGCAAGAACATGCAGAGCGAAAGGAACAGCCACGGATAATGGCTCCTCCTGGCATTCGGCAACCGCCTGAACAGAAAGATCGTAAAGAAGATGAATCCCAGTCCGGCAAAGAAATAAATCGCCCGGTGGTTCAAGATCAGCTCCAGATTGCTGAACCCGACGATCGTCGATTTGAACAACGGCAGGTTATACACCATATAATCGAACAGGTAGTAGAACTTATCCTGTATATAAAACAACGTCAGCCCGATATACCCTAACAAAAGGATAAAAGTGAGCGCCTGGTTCTTCAACAGCAACATCAGGAAGATGGAAAGGCCGATAATGAAAATCAGTGTCGGTATGCTGATCAGAAGGAAATACACTCCATAGGCCTGCAAATCGACAGCTATACCGGAAGCCATAAAGTTGAAAGCCAGCACAATCGCCAAGACCAGCAGGTTCAGAAGCAGGAACACCCTGAGGTTTCCCCATATCTTCCCGACCACATACTCGGCATTACTGAGCGGCCGGACATAAAAGACCTCGGAAGTATCGAGCTTCTTGTCCCGTTTCAGAAATTCGGACGAAAGAAAGACAGCGACCACCGCCTGCCCCGTGTTCAACAGCAACAAGATCAGATAAGGTATATTGGATGGAACCGCTTTCCCGAACCAAAAACCTCCGGAATCTTCGGCCAACAACAAGCTAAAACTGAGAACACCTAAAATAAACGCGGCAAGCAGGGTGAAGAGACGGAAGAACCAACTTCTCACCAATATCTTGCTTTCGTATTTGGCTACGGATCGTATGTTCGTGATAAATGACATAGGCAGGCGAACTCTTTTAATCGTTTCTCCAACGGTCCAACTTGTTTTCCATATAGTAGACATAGGCATGTTCCAGGTTCGGCGGATAAGACTCCGCGTCATATCCCCGCACCTCGTCGGCCACGACCTGCACTTCCCAACCCGTACCGGACGGGATCGTCGAGATAACCGGGTACAGCTTATCCACCTCATGCAGTTCGTCGCCGGTCACCCGTATGCGCCATACTTTTCCTTCCGCCTGCCTCAACATGTCCTGCGGGGAACCGTAGAAAGAAACTTCCCCTTTATTCATCAATGCCATACAGTTGCAAGTACTCGATATATCGCCCACGATATGGGTGGAAAGGATGATGGTCACGTCATTCTCGCTCACTTCGGAGAGAAGGTTACGGAAACGGATGCGTTCTTCGGGATCGAGCCCTGTCGTAGGTTCGTCCACGATAATCACTTTCGGATGATGGATCAACGCCTGCGCAATCCCCAAACGGCGCTTCATCCCTCCCGACAGCTTGTTGGCATACCGGTCGCGCACATCGAAAAGCCCTACGTTTTCCAACATCTCGTCCACCGCATTCTTTCGCAAAGACTTACGGTTCATGCCGGAAAGACGCGCGGCGTAGTCCAGAAACTCGTACGTTTTATATTTGGCAAAAAACCGGAAATCCTGTGGCAGATACCCCAATATGCCCCGTATCTCCTTGCGCTGCCGTATCAGGTCGTACCCGCAGATATCCACCTCGCCCGAAGTCGGTTCCATAAGGGCCACTAAAATACGCATCAAAGTAGATTTACCCGCCCCGTTCGGCCCTAAAAGTCCGAACATACCGGTCGGTATTTCCAGACAGACGTCTTTCAGCGCATGGTTTCCGTTCGGATACACTTTATTGAGATTTCTTATCGATATGCTCATCAACAGGTAAATTCAGATTCATATAAATAGAGGGTCTAAAGATAGGAGTTATAATATAAAAAAAGGCACGGATTACGCGGATTTCACAGTTTTAAATCAAATTAAACCGTGTAATCCGTGAAATCCGTGCCTCAAAATAAATCAAACTATGTAAATCTATCGATTAATAGTTCTGTTTCATCGGTTCGAAATAAGCCTGCGGGTGAGCGCATGCCGGACATTTCATCGGAGCCTTCTTGCCTTCGAATACGAAACCGCAGTTACGGCACTGCCAAAGAATAGCTTCGTCTTTTTCGAATACCTTGTTTGCTTCCACGTTAGCCAAAAGCTTGCGATAACGTCTTTCGTGTTCGGCTTCTACTTTTGCAACCATGCGGAAAACGACGGCGATTTCCTTGAAACCTTCTTCGTCTGCGATATCAGCGAAAGCCGGATAAAGGTCAACCCATTCTTCGTTTTCGCCGGCAGCAGCAGCCGCCAGGTTTTCAGCAGTTGTTCCGATCACGCCTGCAGGATAAGCGGCTGTGATTTCAACCATACCGCCTTCGAGGAATTTGAAGAAACGTTTGGCATGTTCCTTTTCCTGTTCGGCCGTTTCCATAAACACGCCTGCAATTTGTTCGTAGCCTTCTTTTTTAGCCACACTTGCAAAGAATGTGTAACGACTTCTTGCCTGAGATTCACCGGCAAACGATTTCAGCAGATTCTGCTCGGTACGAGTACCCTTAATACTTTTTTCCATAACGCTAATTTATGTATATATAAAATGAGTTTGTCTAATCGCCCTGAATAAATAACGCTCAAAGGTAGGAAAATGTTCGCCAAATCGTAAATTTACATATACAAAATATTTTTATGCATCGATAGATAATATTTATAAAGACAAGATTTATCAATTTAAAGCTTACAAACATGTCATAAGCTGAGCTGTTCAGGTAATCCAAGAGAAAATTTGACTCACTATCGATAATCTATCTATAAATCATATACTCTAATAAAGTTTTCCGAGAAAGCAAAATAGAAACTTTCCCCTTCATCCCTTTTTGCATAACGGGAACATAATCTAATTTCAAATTAACGGAAAAGTAATTATACCCATCTATTGTAATAACTTTAGGAGAAATAGAATATACAGAACTATGAAGAAAACCATAATCCTTTCCACTATACCCTTCTAATTCCACTTTTCCTTCCATTCCTACTTTAATTTGCGAGATATAGGCATAAGGTAATTTTGCCTCAACCACTACTTCTACTGGAGAGACATTCAATAAAATAATCCCACCGTCAACCGTATTTGAATAAGGAACAAAAAATGCAACAATCAATAAAAATATAATAATCCCTGTAATTATTTCCATTCCAAAACGAATGAAGGCTGGGGGAAGTTGACCAATGATCTTTCGAACACGTTCACTTCTTAATTCTATATCTTTTTTATTTTCCATTTTTAAGTTCCTAATTCTAACTGATTCTTTACCAAATTATAATAAGTTCCTTGAGCCCCAATTAAATCAGCATGTTTTCCTATCTCAATAATTTGTCCTTTATTTAACACAATAATTTGATCAGCATTTCTGACTGTACTCAGGCGATGTGCAACAACAATAACAGTTTTACCTTTGTAAAACTTTGTCAAATTTTCCACAATAGTACGTTCATTATTAGCATCCAATGCATTAGTGGCCTCATCTAAAAATATATATTGTGGATTTTTATAAATAGCCCTTGCAATCAATATTCTCTGCTTTTGGCCTTGACTCAGTCCTATTCCGTCCTGTCCTATTAATGTATTATATTTCAAAGGAAGACGTAAGATAAAATCTTCGATATTTGCCATGCGGGCAGCATTTATTAATTTATCTTTATCTATATCGCCGTCATCTACAGCTATGTTACGTGCTATTGACTCTGAAAAGATAACGCCATCCTGCATAACAACGCCACACTGTCTGCGCCACCATTTCAAATTGTAATGGCTCAAAGGCGTTTGCCCAATAAAAACTTCGCCTCCTAATACGCGATAATATCCAAGCAACAATTTAATAATAGTAGTTTTTCCACTCCCACTGGTTCCAACAATAGCAGTCACTTTTCCTTCTGGAATCTGAAATTCTACTTGATCTAAAACTTTCTGAGGATTATGCGGATCATATTTAAAATCTACTTGATGTAACCGTAAGCTTTTATCCATACCTTGAAAAGTTGTAAAGGCATTTGGATGACTTTCTTCATTTTCCTTTTCATGTATTTCATTTATACGCTCTAAGCTTATTTTTACATCCTGCATGGAATAAATAAAACTCATCAACTGTTCTATAGGTACATTCAACTGCCCGATAATATATTGTACAGCTAACATCATACCCAAGGTCATATTACCATTAATAACTGCCGTTGCCGATAAAACTGTAATAATAATATTCTTTATTTCATTAATAAAAATACTGCCTGCTTCCTGTGTTTGTTGTAACTTAAGACTTTTCATATCAGTTTCCAGTAGCTCAACCTGTACATCTTCCCAATCCCAGCGACGACGCTGTTCACAATCTTGCAATTTAATTTCCTGCATAGAAGTCAAAAACTGGTATGTTTTATTGTTGTTTTTTGCTTGTTTTTCAAAATAAAGATAATCTATTTGTTTCCGTTTGTCCAAAAATATAGCAATCCATATCGTATAACAGATACTTCCTATAAGAAACACTCCAAATATCAATAAATTATAGCTCAACAACACAATACTAAATACAAATAAACTCAATAACGAAAACGTGACATTTAACATCTGTGTCGTCAAAAATTTTTCCACTCGGTCATGATCTCCCATTCGTTGCATCAAATCACCCAATAATTTTGTGTCAAAAAAAGACATTGGTAATTTCAACAATTTGATAAAGAAATCTGATACTAATGAAATATTAATCCGCATACTAATGTGCAATAAAATCCAACTACGGATAAAATTGACCGATGTCCGACTTATTGTCAAAATCAACTGACCTGCCAATATCAAATATATAAAATGAAGATCCCGATGCGTAATACCAATATCAACAATCGCTTGTGTCAAAAAAGGAAAAATCAATTGTAATACACAACCTATTCCAAGTCCTAATATAATCTGCCAAAAATAACGTCTATACTGTTTGAAGTAATTAAACAGAAAACCAAAAGAACGGTTTACTTTTTTTTTATCATCTTTCCTTTCAAAAAAAGAAGGTGTAGGTTGAAGAAACATAGCAATACCTTTATCCTCTCCCTTTGATAGGGAACTCAACCAATATTCCTTGAACTCATTCTCTGTATATTTTAACAATCCAATATTGGGATCGGCAACATAAAAAAAATTTTTTCTTTTTTTTCTTTTTATTTTATAAAGGACAACAAAATGACTTTGGCTCCAATACAATATGCACGGTAATGAAGCCTGTTCAAAAGCCTCAATCGTAGTTCGTCCACAAAGTGTCTGAAATCCTATCTTACCTGCTGCTTCTGAAAGCCCTTGCATAGATATACCTAACGTTGTCACAAAACAAAAATGGGACAAGCTATCCAAAGAATAATCTTTTCCATAAAAACGACAGATCATTTGAAGGCATGCAAGTCCGCATTGCATACCATCATGTTGTTTTGTAATAGGAAAATTTGACATAAGCCCAACTATTTGCGACGAACCGAAATACCTTCTTCCGTACTGTTAATAACATTACCCAACTTGATCTTCCGCTCTCTGTTTTTTCGAAACGTATAACGAATCAGGAACCAGGGATGCCAACCCTTATCAACCATTTTGACAGAAGAGAAACTTTGATAATTACCGCTATATGTATAAGTATCGGTACGTACCGGCCCTGTAAAATATTCCAAACCGACAGAAACATAAAAATTATTTGTAAAATTATAAATGACCTGCAGCAAAGAATAATCCGGAGTCCGGTATTTTGTCCGTGAAATAGCCGTATAAACTGAATTATTATAAGAAAAGTCCGCGTTAAACGTAAACTTTTTATACCAAGCCATCCCTCCGAAATTTACATAAAAACTCTTCTTACCCGTTTGTCCGGTAAAATAATCTACACGATGGCCACCTCCTCCATAAACACGCCCCCATTTAGTTCTGTAACTTAGAGATAAATCCAATATCAATGTTTGATACTTGTCGTTATTCCTGTAGCTGCTGGTATAAATGCCATTCTTGCTGTATCCATAAGGCTCTATAATATCCGTATTCAACTGGTAACTTATAGATGGAGATAAATAAAAGCCTTTTTTATCAAGTGTATATGAAAGGCTGAAATCATGCGTTTGGGAAGGCAGCAAATAAGGATTACCGACTGTAATTACCAAAGAGTCGGTAGATGTATTGTATGGATTCAACATCTCGATAGATGGCGAATTATTGGTCAATGTATATCCCATTTGCAGAGAATTGTGATCATTGAAATTGTAAGTTCCGCTAACCGAACCTCTCGGTTTAAAATAATGGTGGGAGTCATCGCCAGCCTTTAGCCAGATTCCCTCTACTCCTACAGATCCCATATAATAAAATTTGCCGATTTGGCTGCTAAAAGCTCCATATAGAAATTCGTCCCATTGACGGTGATGGAAAATAGGATAATTGCTGGAAACACGATTGACATGGTCATTGACAAAATTAGTCTGACTGCCAATATTCAAGCTGTTTGATTCTCCCCAGTTATAAGAATAATCAATGTTCAAACGGCCGGATGCCCGGTCGTTCTTAAACAGGTATCGATTATCATAAACCCAATCCGGATACGTTTCCCGTTGGTTTCCATCGTTTTCATTTTTATTTTTATTGAAAGCAAAAGTCGTTTCCAATATCTGTTCGTCCGTAAAAGTATGTTGATGATAGAGGCTTCCAGTAAATATATAGGAATCATCCTTGTTAGCTGATTTTGTCGTAAACGCTTGTTCGCGATCTGTCTGCCATATACCGTCTCCCCACATTTCAGACTCGGCTCTGTTCTTTTTTCCATAAACGTGGGCTGCGAGATAATCTTTTGGAGTTATTTCCCATTTATATAGCAATTCTCCTAAGAAGTTAAAGCCCTTATCCTTGTTTTCAGCATCAAACTGCTTGAAATAACCATCGTTTTTCTGCCAACCGTTCGATTCCGTTTTATTGCGATAAGTATATCCTCCCGCCACTCTGCTGTACAAGGAATATTTAGGATTTCCGATCTCAAAATATAGGGCACTTACACTCTTGTTTAAAGGAAAGTCATGTCGTCCCATCGTTTCAAAAAAGACATAAGGTTTTGTCTTATTCTTTAATTTGATATTTAATATCTTATGCACATTATTCCGAAGATAACGGGCTCCTACGACATCAACGACTTCCACCGATTCGATCTCTTTGGGGTCGATAGGTGCTATTCCGGTATTGACCATTTTTCCGTTAATCAGGATCAAAGGCGATTGTCCATTATTCATCGTGACGGATTGAGTCGCGACATTCACACTCAATTGTGGAATTTCCTTTAATGCCTGAAAAGGATTGCCACTGTTTTTTGCTTGTTCAGACAAGCGATAGATAGAACCTGTAGCTGTTCTCTTAATCCGGTCGCTGGCAGATGCAGTTACGACAACGCTGTCCAACGTGAAACTCATTTCCCTCATTAGGCCAAGTTGAACCTTCATATCCTGTCGAATCTCATATTCAGTTTCTAAAAGCGTGTATCCCGGATGCTCGATATGTAAAAGATATTTACCTTGCGACAGATTTTTGATAGAAAATTTACCCTTGGTGTTTGTCATGTCCATAGCGGTCAGTGTATCATTTACAAACAGTATGACTTGTACACCGGAAAGTGCTACTTTGTCATTCTCGTCCAACACAGATCCTGAAAAATCATATTGAGCCCGTCCTACCAGCGCACTCAAAAGAAAAATCAAACATAACCAAAGTTTTTTCATATCGTATGATTTTATTATTTCACATCTTATATAGTTCGTTTTGCAAAAGATGATACTTAAAAGAATATATCAAATACTCCTGAGTGTTCATATTGATGGCATCAAATGTACACATTTTTTCATTTGGATGTGCTAATATCTGTTTACTACATATACCAAAACATACAGGATACCATTTACATAGTTTGCAAGTTTCAGGTTGTTCGTCTTTCATCCATAAAGCTATTTTATTTAAGTTCCACTGAATATTTCCTGTTTCAAATTCCAATTGTCCCAATGAATTGGTATCATCAAAATCTGATATTGTTGTACATTTAAATATCTTTCCATCATAATTAAACAAAGTTTCTCTATGTCTTTGAGCAAAACATACACATCCTTTAGGCATAATATAATAATCTAAAAGAAATTTTTTGTCAAAAAATTTCTGGATTGCTTCGTGTAATAATGGAACATTAACTTTATCAGTTGATATTTGCCATACTTTTTTTAATATTACATAACAAGTCTTTCTGTCTAAAAAATCTATATCGGATATAATTTCATCTATCTTTTCAAGTGTTCGATTATCAAAATTTATTCGCACAGCCAACCAATGTTTAGGAATTTCTGAATCTATTAATCTAAGAATATCTATTACTTTTTGGTATGTATCACCCGGATTATATTTATCTTTTTTTATTTTATTATGGACCACTCTATCACCATCCAAAGTAATTTGAAAATGACATTCAAAATCTTTCAAAAATTTTACATGTTCGGAGGTTATTAATGTAGCATTAGTCGTAAAATCTGCTATTAATTCAATATTTTTTTCTTTACAAAAAATTTTCGTAAAGGATAACAGCTCTCTAATTTTTTCAAACTCTATAAATGGTTCTCCTCCGAAAAATGAAAACTTTAGTGTTTTATAAGATAAGCAGGAATACTCTAACTCTATATTATTTTTTATAGCTTCAACAACTTCTCTTTTTAATTTACTACCAGATATACGATTCTCATAGCAATACCAACAATTCAAATTACAATCCAAAGTTGTATTAACTACAATCTGATACATAGATGAATCAAACATTTTTTGTTTGATTATATAATTAGCAATTTCGTATCCGTTAAAAGAATCTTCAACAATAAAATGATTATCAACCAATTCTTTATAAAAATCATCATCTTTCTTTTTTATTTCTTGGCAGTCTAATTCAAATAGATCATGTTTCTTTTTATTCAATAGCATGAACTTATTACTGAACGTATTATAATGCAAATAAATCTGATTCTCTAATTCAGTACAAAATTGATAATATGTTTTTTTCATGTCTAATATTATATTTGTTTTAATTAATAATCATCAAAATAAGGGTAGTCTTAATTTTATCATTTCATGCAAACATATTAGACTACCCTTACTTATCAATCTAACCTAATGCAGGACCCGGTGGAGGTGGAGGTGTCGGTTGACATGCTCCACTACCATTATTTGTTCCACCACATCTACCGTCATGATTATTAGTACCACTACACTTTCCAGTACCATTATTAGTACCACTACAAGTACCACTACCATTATTGGGAGAAGCAAAAACAATATAACCTCCTCCATTCACAGTAAGTAGTTCTTCAACTTCTAATCTTTCAACCAAGTCAATTGGTAAAGTCATTAAACTATTCATACTCTTAAATTTTTAGTTAAACAATTTGTATAATACATTTTTATATTGAAAAGTCCCCATAAAGATATCCGCCCCACTGATTTCTCAGCTTGAGCGTATAGTTAGCCTCTTCCCAACCTGTAACAGATATTTCGATATTAGTTGTCTGAGCAGCAGGAACGTTTTGTTCGTAAACAATAATTTTATTTTTTACGATAGTGATAGTAATGTCGGAACGGAGGGTCGAACATTGGATAAATAAAAGATCACCTGTAATATAAGCGGAAAGAGGAGTAGAGGGTGAAATACTTCTTGAACCTTCAAACCAGTTACCATCTAAAACAATTTTAGCCCCGGATTTATCCGCATACACTAAAAATCCGATAGACATACTCAAAACTAATGTTACCATCACACGTGTGGTCCATGCCATAATTTCTTTGTCTGTTTTCATAATACCTTCAATTTTTAATGACTGATTCGTGTTACAAAGTTATTCGCATAGACTATGTGAAACAAGCAAAAGACCTGTACAACAGGTGGACACATATACATAAAAACAGACACATAATATATTATTAACCAATATATTACTTTTTTTGGCAACTAAAAAAAGTGGACATTCACTTCAATACCCCTGTAACCACATATCTAACGATTCATTTTCTGCTAAATCCAATCCCATCCGCTCTTTCATCCGCTGTTTACGCTTCGTCACAGAAGCTGGGGAAATTCCTGTTAAGGTAGCAATCGTACTATTATTCAGATGAAGTTTTATCAGGCAACAGATTTGAAGATCGCTTTCAGTCAAAGATGAGAACTGTTCGCGTAAACGGACTGTATAATTATCATGCAAGAGATCAACCGCTTCAATAATACCTTCCCATTCAACTTGCATTTTGATATATTTTGGAGATAAACGAAGTTCTTTCAATATGGTTGTTCGTTTTATCAATTGGTCACATAAGAACTTTTCTCTATTCCGCAAACGAATATTTTCATCCGTGAGTTTCTTATAATCTTCAAGTTCACTGTCTTTTTGTTGTAACGATTGTGTGAACTTATCGATATTTTCCTGCAATGACTTATTGGCTTCCTGCAAACTATTGTTCCGGTTGTGCAGACTTTCTATTTCAGACGATTGTTCCTTAATCGAATCTTCCAAACCTGTATGATTAGATATTTCATCGGATAATTCTTTTATGCGTACCTCATTTTTACGAATTGTCAAATCATTTTCATTTAGCTGCTTAGTATATTGACGTAATAAATCCTTATCTTCTTGAATCGTGCGCTCCCTTGTCAACAAACGCCGTTGATAGATATAAACAAGTACCACCATAGCCAAAAGCAATAAAGACAAGATAAAAAGGCTACTCTTCAACAGTTGGCTTTTTTCCAACTCCAAAGTAATCTTTTCGTTTTTCAATTTTTCATGATCATATTTTGCTTGAATTTCAGCAACCATATGACTACGGTTGATCTGATCTACAGAGTCACGGCATTGCCAATAATTTTCATTATACTTGATTGCCTTTTCATAGTTATGCACGTCCCTGTGCATTAAATATAAATATTGATAAGCGCTCCTCTTTGTATACATATTATCTGTAACAAGCACTTTATTTAAATAGAAAGATGCAGAATCATATTTTCCTATAGATTTATATGCATTACCTAATACTAAGCAAACTTGCGGAAATGTTCTTTTATTATATAATTTTTCATTTTCAACTCTTTTTAAACAAACAAGAGCCATTTCATATTTTCCTATGGCTTGATAAATACCTCCCAATTCACTTAAAGCTGTCCCCAAACTCTTTTTATCATTTGCTTGTACAGAAATATTGATTGATTGATTATATGATGATATTGATTTATCCCATTGTTCCATATTTCCATATATTCTTGCTAAATAGATTAAAGAAAAAGCAATATAAAAGCTATCCTGCGATTGTTCTGCCAATTCATATGCTTCCTGAAAAGCCAATAATCCTTCCTGATTAAGACCCCGATAAGCATAAATCATCCCCAAATTAGAATTTATCAAATATCCTAACCGGTAATCTTCCGTCTTCTTCACCTCATCAGCCGCACGCAAATAAAACTCCGTTGCCTTCTCAACCTCACCCAAATCTTCATTTACACGACCTTCATAATTCAACACCAAAGCCCGACGATTCGGATCTTCTTGTTTCATAAAGTAATCGTAAGCCACATTCACCAAAGAATCAGATCTATGTTTTATGTAATTTTTATCTCGCGCTTGCACCAGTAACAAACTCCAGGTTGCATTCTGCAATTTATCGGAGGATGAAGGAGGACTCATATTTTCCAACAACAATAACGCACTGTCAGGATGGTTATACATCAAAGATTCTGCGCGGGTCAATTCAGGCAAAATTTCTGCTGTCTGGCGGTTGGTACAAGCCAACAGATAAACCAAAAACAACAGCAATAATATATTTAAGGCGTTTTTCATGTATATAGACTTTGTTTGCAAATATAACAAATTTTCAATGAATACATCCGAATCCATTTCAGAAGATTCTGTTTCGAACGTTTTTGCTGACATACATATTTCTGTTTTCAAATCTTTCAGGCGAAAGATTATCTATTTTCAGAGCTCTTCCCCAAATCATCTAAATGATTTTTAAAATGATCCGGATGTTTTTCCAAAAACATTTAGATATTTCAGGCAAACCAACGGGATGAATCCGGAAAATCATTTAGATGATTTTTCCGGAAGAGCCAAAACAAAGGAAAAAAGGGAGTACGAAAGAGTTGAAAAAGGCATTTAAAAGCTATTTTAACACCTCACAAGTCTGATCAGAAAGGTATTTGGCGATTGACATTTTGACGGGAATATAGCCTTCCGATCGACACTACAATCTGTTTTTCGACCATCATTCCGCTTTTCAGCCTGCCAAAAATAGATATCGAAGCAATTCCGAAAACAAAATGACAATCGTATCTTCCGTTTCCTTAGCTTATTTGTAATCACTCCGGCCACAGACACATACAGGCAAACCTGAAGATAGCTAATCCGACATTTTGTCAATATCTGACATACGTCACACAATCTCCCAACCATCCATACTCCGGGTTCGGGAATCGAAATTTATTCCGATTCTAATCAACTTGCGTCCATCGTCTTCACTCCTTCTTGTCTTATTGTCTATTTTTACAAAATACCCGTTGGTCCAAATCGAAATACTACCCCATAAAAATGAGATTTCTATCCCATATTTTTCGATTTTCTATTGCGGGTAATATTTATTAATAATCTTATATATATTATAACACTGATTATCAACAAGATAAAAAAACGTCTCTTTTGAGGGGGTTATTGTTGTTTTTTTAAAATAAAAGCCGAACATATACAGAGTTACTCTGTTTTCTATTTAAGAATATATTATACAATCTACTTTTTTTGTACCTTTGCAGCATTTTTTAATAATCAGGCAGAAAGATGAAGAATAAGTTTGATTTTCAGCCCAAGCTGGTATCGGCGCTGAAAAACTACTCGAAGGAGAAATTTATGACCGACCTGATGGCCGGTATTATTGTCGGGATCGTGGCGTTGCCACTGGCTATTGCTTTCGGTATCGCTTCGGGAGTAAGCCCGGAAAAGGGATTGATCACAGCCATTATCGGCGGGTTCATCGTATCGCTATTAGGCGGTAACAACGTGCAGATCGGAGGACCGACAGGTGCGTTTATCGTAATCGTATATGGCATTATCCAGAATTTCGGGATCGAAGGGCTGGCCATCGCCACCGTGGTCGCGGGTATTATCTTAGTGATCATGGGGGCATTGAAATTAGGGACGGTTATCAAGTTTATCCCCTACCCGATTGTCGTCGGTTTCACCAGCGGTATCGCCCTGACGATTTTTACCACACAGATGAAAGACCTTTTCGGCTTGACGATGGATAAGGTTCCGGCGGATTTTATCTCCAAATGGATCGCCTATTTCGAACATTTCGACACGGTGAACCTATGGTCGCTATTGATCGGACTCGCCAGTATCGTGATCATCGCCGTCACACCGAAGTTTTCGAAGAAAATCCCCGGTTCGCTGATCGCTATTATCCTGATGACAGTCGTTGTCTATGTCATGCGTTATCATTTGGGGATCACGGGGATCGAAACGATCGGAGACCGTTTCACCATCAACGCCTCCCTGCCCGGACCGGAAGCTATCAGCTTCAATATGGAGACGATCAACCTCTTGCTTCCTTCCGCCTTTACTATCGCAATGTTAGGAGCGATCGAATCGTTGCTCTCCGCTACGGTGGCCGACGGTGTCACGGGCGACAAGCATAACTCCAACACCGAACTGATCGCACAGGGGGCTGCCAACATCATCGTGCCGATCTTCGGCGGTATTCCTGTGACCGGAGCGATTGCCCGTACGATGACCAATATCAACAACGGCGGACGTACACCAGTGGCCGGCATCATCCATGCGATCGTGTTGCTGCTGATTTTGCTCTTTTTAGGCCCGTTGACCAAACATATCCCGATGGCTTGCCTGGCGGGTGTGTTGATTATCGTTTCTTATAATATGAGCGAGTGGCGTACGTTCCGTTCGCTGATGAAGAATCCGAAAAGCGACGTGTCGGTATTGCTGGTGACTTTCTTCCTGACGGTGATCTTCGACTTGACGATCGCGATCGAAGTCGGATTGCTTATCGCCATGTTCCTCTTTATGAAACGTGTGGCCGAAACGACTCATGTGTCGGTAGTAAAAGACGAGATCGACCTTTCGGACGATGGTGAAATCCACCATGACGAGGAAGTCCTTTCCCTCCCTAAAGGTGTGGAAGTATATGAAATCGACGGCCCGTTCTTCTTCGGGGTGGCCAGCAAGTTCGACGATATCATGCACAATATGGGCGACAAACCGAAGATCCGTATCATCCGCATGCGCAAGGTCCCCTTTATGGACTCGACCGGATTGCATAACCTGGAGAACCTCTTCCGCATGTCACAAGCCGAACATATCCACATGATCCTTTCGGGTGTGAACGAGCATGTACGCCGCGTACTTGTCAAATCGGGTTTCGACAAAAAGATCGGAACGGAAAATATTTGCAGCAATATAAACGAAGCTGTGGCAAAAGCACGCGAAGCGACTACATAAACACGATGTGAAGGAAACGGTCGCCCGATTTATATTTATCCTGCTTTGCTTCAAATATGAATTCTTTAGCGATCGTTTCCGCATCTTCAAAACTAAATCCATTTTCCGGCTGGCTCCAATACCAAAGCTGCGGTACGTTCTGTTTGCTATTCGGTGATTCCATTGTTTTATACATTTACTTTATTCAGTAGACACAGAATTTGAAAAAACCCCTATCCGAATCAGAAATAAATATTACATTTGTCACCACATTAAAGAATAAAACCTATGAACAAGAAGGTTCTCTTTCCGCTGATAAGCCTGCTCCTGTTACTGGCAGGAACGACTTTTCCTGAATCCGTTTACGCACAAATCAGCGAAGGTGGAACACCCGCCTCCTTCAAGTATCAAAACACACTGAAAAGCGATCTGCCAACCGTCCGGATTCCCATCGACTTCAGCGTCGAAGACCTGAAAACAGTCGACAGATGGCAGGTCAGCCAGGGGGCGCCGCTGAAAGTTTCCAAACTCATACAGACCGATTTAAGCATAGACAATGCGGGAAACTGGATAACATTGCCCGGAGGTGAAAAGATATGGCAATTACGTTTACAAGCCAAAAATGCAATCGCATTAATGCTTTATTATAAAGAGTTCTATATCCCGGAAGGAGGACGTTTATTCATTTACAATGCTGATAAGTCGCATGTAATCGGCGCTTTTACACACGCAAACTCCGTTACGTCAAAATTTGCAACCGAATTTGTGGCCGGTGACGATATCATCCTTGAATATGAAGCAGCTGCAAGCGGTGAAAAACCGCGTATCTATATCGATGAAGTAGGTTACGGGTACAATCATTTGTTTGTTTCCAACCGCTTCAAAGATACCGAAGAGGAGCTTTCGGGTCCCTGCATGGTAAATATAAACTGTGAAGAGGGAGACGAATGGCAAAACCAAGGAAAAGGAGTCTGCCGGATGATTGAAAAAATAGGAAACTATGCCTTTCTGTGCAGCGGTTCGTTAGTCAACAATACGGCCAAAGACAAAAAACCTTATATACTTTCAGCTTTTCATTGTACGGAAGACCTGGAACACAATACGTCGACCAGCAAAGACGATTACAATCAATGGTTATTCTATTTCCATTTTGAACATTCAGGATGCGACAATACATCTCCCATTCAGAATTATAAGACAATGGTCGGATGTTCGAAAGTTGTTTCCATACCGATAGAAAAAGGATCAGACGGCTTATTGTTATTGCTAAACAAAAATATTCCGGAAAGCTATGACGTTTACTTCAACGGATGGGATCGGACCAATAGCATGAGCTTGTCCGGAGTAGGAATCCATCACCCAGGTGGAGATTATAAGAAAATATCCACGTATGGCAATCATTTGCCTTCAAGCGCCACTTGGAAAAATTCCGATAGCGATGAAACAGGAACGGCAAATGCACACTGGAATATCATATTCGACGAAACGCCAAACGGGCACAGTGTCACGGAAGGCGGTTCGTCCGGTTCACCCGTATTCAATCAAAATAAACTGATAATCGGAACATTAAGCGGAGGAAATTCGAGTTGTGAAGATCCGGAAGGCATAAACCTCTATGGCAAATTATTTTATCACTGGAACAAATACAGCCAAGCCGATACCGGACGCATGGACAAATGGTTAGACCCTACCGGATCAGGAGTGACTTTACTTAACGGGATGTCGCAATCAGGCAAAGAGTATAACACCTCATTGCAAAAACCAACCGAAGTAAAAGCGGCACTTAGTCCTGACAATACTATAAAAATAAGCTGGAAAGCACCTGTATACAAACAAATAATCGGCTGGGGAAGCCAGGATGTCACCTATATGATCGGACTTGAAGGTGAACCTTTCTATGCAGGACAAAGATGGGAAGCAAAGGAATTAGAAGCAATCGATACTAAAACCATTACTTCCGTAAACTTCTTTCCTGAAGCGAATGTCGAGTATTCCGTATACATCGTGCAAGGAGACCGGACATACGAACAAGACGTGACATCTTATGATCCGTATGAAATATACTCAGTCCCTTTAAAAACTCCGTTTACAATCGATGCAAATGAAGATTTAATTGTTGCCTTTCATGTTAAAAAATATAATAAGACAACTTATCCTGTTTATTTGGATGAAGGACCGGCAATCGATCAAAAAGGAAATTTAATTTCTATGGATGGCAAAACCTGGGAACTTTTGCAGGATGATATCGATTGTAACATTGTTTTATCGGCAATCGTCAGTTCCGAAGAAGGAAAGGTAACCCAACTCCGGAGCTTAGGTACAGACAGTAAACCAATTGCAATCAAGAAATCGACACATTCTTTTGATATCCGAGAGTCTCAATTGAAATCTTTAGTTCAGGAAGGTAATTCAATTACTGCGTTTCCTGAAATCACCCAATATAATATCTACAAAAATAATACTAAGCTCGCATCTGTAGCTCCTACCGAAAGAGAATATACGGACAAACAAACCTCCGTTATTGATAACATATATGGAGTATCGGCCCAATATGGCGTAGAAGAGAGTGATATAAAAGATATTGTCTATGATGCAAGCGTAGATATTGAAAATATAGCTCTTTCTGAAATATCGCTCACTCCTACCGTATTCAAGGAACAAATACAATTGACAAGCAATAAACCGGTTAATTTACTGGAAGTATTTTCTATCGATGGTAAAAAATTCATGCATCTGAAATATCCGGGAAATATCATTAAAACCGGTTCCCTTCCCTCCGGTATTTACTTCTTCCGTCTTCATACGGACGGCGAGATAAAGGTGATTAAGGGATTTAAAAATTAAAAATGGAAAATTGAGAATTAAAAAATGGAAGACTATAGGATATTGCAATATCTTTCAATCTTCCATTTTTTAATTCTTAATTTTTAATTCTTAATTTTCACGCCGATACCGTCACCTCAAACCCTTCCCGACGTGCACGGTCGGCAATTGCTTCCAGTTCGTCTTTTGTCACCTTCTTCAGGTTCTTTACGGGCGTTTCGCGATCTATTGTATAGATCATGACCTGTTTAGGCTTGATTTGCTTCAGAGCCTCCAGCCAGCCGGATATTTCGGATTCGGTCGTGTTCGCCACGCTTTTGCCATCAACCTCTCCTTTCAGGAACATGGTTTGGATAATCAGATTGCCATTGAAACGGCAAAGCTGTTCCAGCAATCGGTCGAAAGTAAAGGACGGGGAATTCGGCACATTCAGTTGCCCGATGCGACTGTCCGATACGGAATCGAGCTTCAATATATTATCTTCAATCTTATTCAATGCCAGGAAAACATCCTCCTTATGAAGCATGGTCGAATTGGAAAGGACAGCAATCTTTGCTTTCGGGAAAAAGCGGTTACGGGTCTCGATCGTATCGTCGATGATACCGGCAAATTCCGGGTGCATGGTAGGTTCGCCATTCCCGGCAAAAGTGATTACATCAGGAGCGATACCCTCCGCCTGCATGGAAGACAATTTATCGATCAGAGCTTCCTTTACCTCCGCACGGGTCGGCAGTTTACTACGCGTACGACGGTTCTCATTCAGTCCGCATTCACAATAGATGCAGTTGAACGAACAAAGTTTCCCGTCTGTGGGAAGCAGGTTCATACCCAAAGAAACACCTAACCGACGGCTATGGACCGGCCCGAATACTATTTTATCAAAAAGAATTGTAGACATAATAATTTATATTTGAATGCAAAGCTACAAAAGTTATCAGAATTTCCAGCGCAACAATGTATATACATCTGTTTTGATATGCCCTTCGATCTCTTCCAAGTCGGTGCCGATCACATCGCGATCAGCATAATACGTGTATCCGAATTTAGCGGAAAGTGAAAGTCGCTTCACGATATCCCACCGGAAAGAAAGTGCCAGCCGGACTCCTTTTCCGTAAAAGGAAGGCATATTGAAGGCATATAAGATATTCTTTTCATAAGAGGATATCCGGGTCTGATAATTATCCGTATGAAAGCCTGCCACATAAAAATCTGTCTGAACAGGGATATCAACCGGTTTCCAACCTACGCCCTGGGCAATCATCCACCCCCTGCTCTTTTCGTTTGCTTCCGCATAACAAATGCCGTCTGCGGATGTCCGCAACGAGACGGACGAAGAAACCGCATACAATACTTGCATCCGCAAACGCTGTTGACGGTAGGGTTCTATATCTTCCTTTTGTTTGTGTTTATAACGGACGTACACGGATAGGTTCCGGCTCGGTGTATAATCGAGCTGAAGCATATATTCCTTTCCCGTCGACGGCGCATCCACTCCATATCTCAGCCAAGGAAACCGGAATACATCCGCATACGCGGACAACTTCCAGCGGACAAAAGGCGTCCATTGCATTCCCATATACACTCCCTGTTCATTCCGGACAGCCGAGTTTTGTGAAAAAGCATTCCCGAAAAAAGCCTGATAGCGTTTATCATAATAACGATACAATAACAACAGGGAAAAATAAGAAGCAGGCGTCAGCTGCAAGGCATTCAGGGAGGCAACCGCCCCATTCCGGCTTAAAGCCGTTTCGCCGTAAAACTTGATCAACTTATTTTTCAACAGATAATCCACACTGACATTCCAATTCCGGTTACCGCGAAAATAGAAAAGGTTGTAAGGTTTCGGATCAGGCTGTATCGAATCGTTTCCAAAGGAATAGGAGAGGGCGGTCAGGCCGATACATAAATCGGGTGTTGCATATCGTATGTTCCCGCCATATGTCCGCATGGAAACGTCACGCATTTTCTCCCTGTCCCGCACCAGACGATGCAAACCGTCCGTTTTGAACGAAGTAACGATCGTGCTGTCCACACTTCCATCCAACTTCCGATACGAATAGAACAGGCTGATATCTAACTTTTTCCAGTTGACGGTAGCAGCCGCTCCCCGGAAGAAGTCGTTTTCATTGGTTGAAAAATGACGACGGAATCCGTTCGTCCTTCTTTCCGCTTGCGAGACAAGGGCATTCCGGCCGGGAGAAAAATCATTGCTGATCACCAGACCTTGCCCGAAAGATATTTTATAATCGCCTATGGCAAGACTTTTCAACCATTTATTCATCTCTTTCAGAAAGAGGTGTACCGAATAGTAGTCATACCCTTTATGATATTCATTCCAGAAAGGTTCTCCCGCATCTTTTTCTGCGACCAGACCGAACCGGATACGTTCATCGAATGCATACGAATAACGAACAGAATGATAAAACGGCTCTCCCAAATACTTCCGATTCGGATATTGCTGTAGTACACTGTCAGGATATGAACAATAGCCTTTCTTTTGTTGAAAACATCTGTCACATCTGATTTGAAGGCTATTAGAACCTCGTTTCAACAAGTTTTTCACTCTAATAGGACGTTTATCAACTATTATTTCACCGATATAAACAAACGGGACAAGCAAGGAAATCGTCTCCAAATCGAACGCTTCGACATTTTTAAGTTCATAAAGAGTCAACATTTTTCCATAGCGCAAACGATATGCCAACAGTTCCCGTATCTGTAGATCGGATAGGAAAGGGAGACGTTTCAATTGTCCCTCCGTCACTGTATTGAGTTCGAAAGGGTGTTCTACAAGGTAGGAAAGATCGGTATAAAGTGCTTCAATACGCTCTTCATCTTCCGTTTCCGAAGCCATTTCTTCTATATATTCCATCCACTTATCAACAGAATATAATGTCTGGCTTTTAAGTTGATAACTGCTTATTAACAAGCATACCAACAGGTTTATAAACATTCGTTTCATAGTCAAGCCTGATTAAAAGGAATAACTTAAACCCAGTCCGGTACTGACTCCCAAAACCGGATGATAAACTGTCGCGACATCTACTGTAAATCCAACCAGACGGTATCCGATACCCAAAGTGGGCAGGAGAGGAGTGGTCTGTACTCCCGCCCGTATACGAAAGTTTCCGAACGGAGCATATTCAATGCCCGCATTTCCTGTCAATACATGCGTTTTATTGCTTTCAACGGTTCCTGCTATCAACAACCCGTTAATAACCTCCCATTGAAAACCTATTTGTACGAAATAACCGGTAAAACATTTTATTTCAGCAGTATATTTATGAATGGCAATAGAAGGAAAATCCATTATCAACATTCCAATCAACAGTTTGTCAACGGGAGCAAACAAGATTCCGACATCTGTGGAAAGTTGCTTCGGTACTTCTTCCCACAAGTCGGTCTGTAACATCTTATATTGGAAACCAATGCCGATCCTCCACCGGTCATTCAACCGTTTCCCGACCGACAACCGAAAAAGAGTTTCCCTATACTGATCGTATCCGAAAGAAGAGATATCAACACCTGCCGACAACAACGGATTAGGGTAGACAAAACCAATCCCCACCGTTCCCAGTTCTTTTACACCATAGCGATTAAAGTATTCTAAATGAATAATTTTATCAGTATGCAAAGCCACCAATGCCGGATTAAACAAAACAGATTGCGTAACCCCGTTTCCTCCCATTCCCAAACTACGGATATCGGGAATACGGAAGTTATCAACAGCATGAATGTTGATAGATACAAAAAACAAAACGAACAAATTTATTGATTTCATAATAAGGTTTGTTTAAATCGTCAACTTTCAGGATTATTTTTTTTCAAAACTTTCTTATCCTCATTTTCTATTCTCTTCCGGACTTTCTTCACATCTTCATCAGGAGATAACTGTTCAGGACGAATCCCTCTTTTCAGCAACATATCCCGAACCGCCGAATTATTATCAACATGCTCCTTTTCAATAGGAGATTGCCCGTATAAATCTTTTGTTTGTACATTGATATTTGTCATTTCAGCAGCCAAATCTTTAGCTTTGATACTTACAGTCGGAAGGAAATCGGCAACCGGACGTCCGGAAGGAACTCCCATTTTCTTTTTCAACATCTGTGTGTTCATATTGAATAGAGCCTGGTCACCTTTTGAACGGATAACGGCAAAACCTTTACTATCAATTCCCCGTTCATATAATATACCGGACAGTTGTTTTTCTGTTTTACTCAGTTTTTCACGCGCTTTTACACGTTCATAATCCAAAAGGCGTTGTTCAATGATCTCAGCCTTACGCGTTTGTACGGCAAAATAAGTTTGGGCGAAAGCTATCTGAGGCTTTCTACTATCCCCATTTTGGGCTATTAAATAGCATGCATAACGTGTTAATAGAATGTCATCTATTTGTTTTTCAACTCCATACCCTATAGAAACCATTTTCCCGACGTCGGGAAAATGGTTTTGTATTTCTTCTCCTGCATGTTTACATGCTTCTTTTGCTTTCACTACTACATTGTTAATAAAGTTATCCCACTTTGCATAGCCCAGCAATGGTTGCAACTCTCTGGCACTCCAACATTCTATGCCTTCTACAACATTTGCAGCAGCTTCAAACTTATCCAATAAGTCCTTGATTTCTTCTTTTTTCATAATACAAGTTTTTTGAATGATTATTATTTATGGACTATATATTCAGGATTGATAAATATGGGAAGATAACAGTATGTTTCATAGTCTGTTGATTTTAGTTGTTTATATTGTCACAAAGGTAATGATTTATATAATCCCTGCAACACATTAACAACTTATTTACAACACATCCCTTTATTTTCTATAATCGGAGCTATCACACCGATTAGTCAAATTCTGTAAAACCGGCAGATGCTATTCGTAAATCGATTACTTTTGTGAACGATGTTGAGAGGCAAGTATAAAATATTGATAATATTCATGTTGTGCGCGGTAGGAGCCCATGCACAAAAATTGAAGATCAATACCGTTCCAGAAGGATTACAAAAAGCTTATCTGGATGGAAAGGATACGGTGCCTGTTGTTAATTTACGGGAAATATTTATTTACCCTCCGGTAAAGTTTAAGAATAAACGAGAACAAGCCCGATACAACAAGTTAGTTCGCGATGTGAAGCGCACGTTGCCGTATGCCAAAATGGTTTATGAAACACTGATCGAAACCTATGAATATATGGAGACGCTCCCCGACGAAAAGTCCCGTCAGGCACATTTGAAACGGATGGAGAAAGAACTCTTCCAGGAATATAAACCGCAGTTGAAAAAACTGACCTTCTCACAAGGCAAACTGCTTATCAAACTGATTGACAGAGAATGTAACCAATCGAGCTATAACCTGTTGAAAGCCTATTTAGGCAGTTTCCGGGCAGGCTTCTGGAACCTGTTTGCCGGCATGTTCGGCGCCAGCCTGAAAACCGAATATGATCCCAAAGGAAAAGACGCCATGACGGAACGGGTGGTCGTACTTGTCGAAAACGGGTTAATCTGACAACTGCTTGAAGAAATCCCAGATAATGATACCGGTAGTCACCGATACATTCAGAGAATGCTTAGTCCCGTATTGCGGTATTTCAATGCACATATCACAGTTATCAACGACACATTGTTGAACACCTTTCACTTCGTTTCCCATAATAACGGCATACTTTTTATTCTTGTCCAACAACAACTTGTCCAACATCGTACTGCCTTCGGCCTGCTCAACCGCACAGACGGTATATCCTTGTTGCTTCAGTTTATCAACAGCTTCCATCGTATCTTCGAAATACTTCCAGTCGACAGTCTCTTCCGCCCCCAAAGCCGTCTTGTGGATCTCGGCATGAGGCGGACAAGCCGTGATACCGCACAGATAAATACTCTCCACCCTGAAAGCATCAGACGTACGAAACACGGATCCCACATTGTTCAAGCTTCTTACATGGTCGAGCACAACGACCAACGGAATTTTTTTACTATCTTTGAATGCTTCCGGAGTCAGGCGGTTCAGCTCTGTTATCTTTAACTTGCGCATAGCTATCATTTCTTTGCCCGCAAAAGTAGTGAATTAATGTGGATATGCCGTTGAAAAGCTATTGATAAGTGGTGGACACAAAATGAAAAATAGTTCTTGCATTATTCGATTTGTTCGCTATACATCCTCTTGTTTTTATTATGCAATAAAAGTAACGGATTATTTACTACGCCCTTTCAACAGCGGTTATGCACGTATCAACAGCCCTCAACCGCTATAAACTTTTACACACAAGGAGTTTTCAACCGGAAACTAATAAAGTCCGTAAAGCAAAGGATACCAATATATAAAACGATAAATAGGATGTTGGTATCTACTTAATAAGTCGTTTACAGCGTTTAACAACGAACCGGACAAGTATTGTAGCATAATTGTATTAACTGTTTCAACAGGCTATTATAATTATCATATTTAGATTTAAAATAAAGAATAAATAAGATTATGATAATATGATTGTGGATAACTTTGAAAGGAAGGGATAGAGAAAACCGGCGGCAAGCCTTTTGGGAAAGATGTAAGTATTTTGGTGGAAACCTGCCGGGAGTCTTTGGTATTTGTCTGGCTGATTTCTTACATTCTCTCCTGCCTGTTTATTTGTTTTATATATGTTTCCTATGGGAAAATCAATAAAGTTTTTACCTTTGCACATTATCAACTCATAGTTGATAATAGGAGTAAAATAAAGATTATCAGTTATAAAGAATGATGATAACTTTGTTGATAGGCTGTAAATAACGGTTTATGCTCATGAGTGATTATTGAATTTTACAATCATTTAATACAGGTAACTATGTTGACAAACCAATCGATCGGATATATGGACGCACCCATTCCAAAGGGTTTGGACTTGAAGGAAGAGATAAACAGGATGCGTAAAGAAAAGAACGCCGTTATCCTTGCTCATTATTATCAGACGGGTGATATTCAAGATATAGCAGATTTTGTGGGAGACAGTTTGGCATTGGCGCAACAGGCAGCCAAGACGACGGCCGATATCATCGTTTTCTGTGGTGTCCATTTTATGGGTGAAACGGCGAAGGTGTTGTGCCCGGACAAGAAAGTGTTGGTACCGGATTTGAATGCCGGCTGCTCGTTGGCAGATAGCTGTCCGGCTGTCGATTTTGCTGAATTTGTAAAACAGCATCCCGGTCATGTGGTGATTTCGTATGTAAATACGACAGCTGCTGTAAAGGCCGTGACAGACGTGGTAGTGACTTCTACCAATGCCCGCCAGATCGTTGAAAGTTTCCCGGAAGACACGAAGATCATTTTCGGTCCGGACCGGAACTTAGGAAATTATATTAATGGCATTACCGGACGCAAGATGTTGCTTTGGGATGGCGCCTGCCATGTGCATGAACAGTTTTCACTCGAAAAGATAGTGGAATTGAAAAAGCAGTATCCGGATGCCGAAGTCATTACTCATCCGGAGTGCAAACAGCCCGTTATACAGGTCTCAGACTTCGTAGGATCGACTGCCGCTCTGTTGAAGCATACTGTCAAGTCGGATAAGAAACAATTCATTGTAGCGACGGAAAGCGGCGTTATTCACGAAATGCGCAAGCAAAGTCCCGATAAGGAATTTATTCCGGCTCCTCCCAACGACAGCACATGTGCTTGCAATGAATGCAATTTCATGCGCCTGAACACGATGGAAAAACTGTATAACTGTTTGAAATACGAACTCCCTGAAATCTTTGTCGACGAACAAGTACAGGAAAAAGCGATCCGCCCGATCAAAAGGATGCTGGAGATATCGGAGAGGTTGGGGTTGTAAACGGGTTAAAAAACATGGGACAGTATGTTGTTTAACTCCTTTGAGTTTTTAGTATATCTTCCGCTGGTATTTCTCTCTTATTGGTTTGTGTTTGGTAGGAGTGTCCGGTTGCAGAATTTGTTTGTCGTATTTGCCAGTTATTTGTTTTACGGATGGTGGGACGTACGTTTTCTTTCATTGATAGCATGTACTTCTTTTTTCAGTTGGTTGAGCGGTATCGGGATACAGGGAATAAGGGATAAATATCAGGGAGATGAAAAAGTTGTGCGTCTTGGGTGCAGATGGGTTGTGGCCGGTAACTTGTTATTGAATTTGTCCATTCTGTTTTTCTTCAAGTACTATGATTTTTTCATTGATAGCTTCATCAGGCTTTTTTCTGCATTCGGGATAACATTGCATGCAAGTACTTTATATGTTATCTTGCCTGTCGGTATTAGCTTTTATACATTCCAGGCGTTAAGTTATACTATAGATGTATATAGGGGAAAGTTGCAGCCGACGAAAGATATTGTCGCCTTTTTCGCCTATGTCAGTTTTTTTCCTCAATTGGTGGCGGGCCCTATTGAAAGAGCCACTCATTTGTTGGTTCAGTTTTATAAGCCGCGTGTTTTCGTTTATGATACTGCTGTGGATGGCGTTCGGCAGATGTTGTGGGGATTTTTTAAGAAGGTGGTGATCGCCGATAATTGCGCAGTGGCAGTCAATGATATTTTTGACAATTATACCGATTACTCTGCGAGTACGCTATGGATGGGAGCGGTCTTGTTCGCTTTCCAAATATATGGTGATTTTTCCGGATATTCGGATATTGCGATCGGAACGGCCAAATTGTTCGGGATTCATTTGTACAGGAATTTCAATTATCCTTATTTCTCCTCCAACATAATCGATTTCTGGCGCAGGTGGCATATTTCTTTGAATACTTGGTTTGTGGACTATGTCTATATTCCGTTAGGAGGAAGCTGGCGAGGCGTTCCGAAATATATTCGGAACGTTTTGATCGTATTTCTTTTAAGCGGATTATGGCATGGGGCTGATTGGATGTTCGTTACATGGGGCGTCTACCATGGCCTGTTGGTCGTTTGCTTATTTTTGGCAAAAAAATACGACAGGTATTGGCCGCAATTCAGTTCCATGTTATCCGTGCCTGTCACATTTGTTTTTGTCGTTGTAGGATGGATTTTCTTCAGGTCGGAAACATTGTCCATGGCTGTGGATTACATTTTAAGGTTATGTTCGCCTTCTTTGTTGTGGGTTCCGAAAATAATGGGCATCGATAATGTGTATGCGTTGATTTCTTTGTGTTTTATTATTGTTATGCTGATCGTGGAATGGTGGAACAGGGACAAGGCTTTCGGATTGGACATAAGCGCAGTCGGAAACAAATGCGTGCGGTATGGCTTGTATGGCATGATCTTGTTCTCCATTTACTTTTTCGGTAATAATGCTTCAAGTTTCATTTATTTTCAATTTTGATGGTTTATGAGGTCAACAAACAGGCAAAAAGCAAGTATAGGATTCTTTTTTTCGTTCGTGTTCATTTTGTTGATGTTGTTTAATTGGTGTACACCTTCCATATACAGGGCTTTCCCGAATGATTATGCGAGGACACGTTTGATACTGAATACGTTGGACAATACTTCCCATGTGCCGGAAGTTGTCGTTTTTGGAAACAGTAGAGGCATGAGCGGCATAAACGGGTATCAATTGGAGGAAAAACTGGAAGGCAATCCGGTTGTTTACAGCTTTACTTCGACCGGGCAAACGCTGAGCGAAAGCATTCTTTATTATACCTCTTTGCCTTCATCGGTGAAAAGAGTCATACAATGTGTGGACATTGATCGGTTGGCTGACCCGATAAATGATATGGATCTCCCTAACCGAGTTGCTTTGCATATGTATGGGTACGAGATGGACGAGGCGACTCGTGCCTTCCTGCCCGGCTTGCATGAAAGGATGGACTATCCGGATGCCTGTTATAATTATGAGGCGCGTAATTGTTTGTTTATGGGACTGGCTTCTTGGATACGCGATTTGCTGGACGATGATGTGGTGACCGGGATGTTGGAAACCGAATTGCGTTATCCTAACTCGAGCATGTCCGACCGGAACGAAACCCTTTATCGTCACAGCGTGGAGGAGCAGAATCGGACGAATAGGCTGGATTCATTCCATATCAGGGAGGAATGGGTCGATTTGATAATGAAGGCACACGCGTTATTGAAGGACAAAGGCATCGACTATTGTTTGGTCGTGATGCCTTATAATCCGGATGTTACATCCATGTCCAATTCGGACAAGAAACGCGCCTTGCGACTTTTCAAGGAAAAATATTATTTTGTGCCGGTTATCGATTGTATGGAACAGCTGGACGCTTCCGATTTTTACGATGCCATCCATCCTAATAGGAAAGGGGCTGAAAAGATTACTAACTTTATATTGGCATCCATTATGGAGTCGCGGTAGTGGAGACAGTGTGTCGGTTATCCTTGTATAAAATCTTTGGCATATTGGGTTTTATTACTTCTATTGTTTCCGAATTTTGGTCGGTAGAGGCAGGGTTTTTCGATATACTTCCATGACAACATGCCGAAGCAGGTGCAGATGACGGTTGTCAGCGCCAATGTCAGGGACAGGCTATATTCGTGCAGTCCGAAGTGGATGAATGTTTGGATGACAGGGAAATGCGACAGGAATATCCCATAGGAGAAATTTCCCATCCGGTTGAATACGTGTAGCCATTTGAATCCATAGGCTACCGATAAAATGACGGAAGCCAGCGCGATGGGTTCGAATATGCTCAGCAGCGGTATATCTCGGCAGGCAAACAGCAGGATGCCTGCCGGAAGCAGGTATTTCATATATTTCCTGAACAGCGGGAAGTAGATTAGTAGGATGATACCTGAGCAGAAATACATCATCTGTCCGGGAAATTGGCGTTTCAGAAATTCATATATAGGTTCGTGTGTCGTGTCGGCCAAATGGTTGCAGGTCGTATGATAGGCAAAGGAGAGGAGATAGATGAGCCACAGACATATCAGCTTGTTATATTTCCTCAGTAACCAGTAAATGAGAGGGACTGTCATATATAGCATCAGTTCAACTTTGATCGTCCAGAGGGAACCGTTCATGGCGTGCATTGTGTTGTCCTCAAAGACGCCCGGAAGATCTGGGCAAAGAAAATTCAAAGTAAGCAAATTGGTAAATAAATAAGTATAAGATTGGGAAGATGTAAGAAATTCACGATGCGGCAATACAGTCAGACAAAATCCCAATATCAGGCACAGTAAGATCACTAAAGAATAGGCTGGCATAATGCGTTGCACACGTTTACGAAAGAAAATATAGGTATCAGATGAACGTAAAAAACTGAACATGACCAAGAATCCGCTGATGATGAAAAATCCTTTCACACGGAATCCTCCGCTAACGATCCAAAACGGATTAGTATCTGTCAACGTGCTGAAGTGGTTGAACATGACCGAATAGGCTAAGAAGAAGCGGATGAAGTCAAAGTTGTTGGCCTCTTTTACTTGAATTATCAGATTGGTATCGAGCAATGTATTTTTTATTGAACTCATTTTTTTATTTAATGATGGCAATCTTGGTTACCACACTTTCTTTTGAATCTTCGGTAGCCGAAAGTACCAGATAGATACCTGAAGCCACTCGTGCACCTTTATTGTTATTGCAATTCCATGTAGCTTGTCCGCCTGACGATTGGGTTTGATAGATTAGATTTCCATTCAAATCTGTTATTTTTACGATGGAATTGTCCATTAAACCGGTAATCGTTACTTTGTTTCTATGTTCCGGACGGACAGGATTAGGATAGGCGTAAACATTCGAATAGTCGCTTTTCCCTTCCGTTGCTTCTCCTTTATAGGAGACCAGGCCTTTATCCGTACCGATGAAGACTTCACCTGTTTCACCATTTATGTCGATCGAATAGACGAGGTCGGATAGGAGAGGGCTGTTGGAAGTATTGAAGTGATGGACGACTTCCTGATTGTCATTGTTTAGAACGTAAACGCCATTGTTTTCTGTTCCGATCCATTTCTGGTTCCCGGCATCCACTTTGATGGTTGATATGACTACGTTGTCAAGAAAATAATACGGGCTTCCATCTTCATTTATCAGTTTTACGCGTGTGCAACGCATCGACGAGGCGTTTTCGGATGAAGCCTGTTTGGGGTTGGTGAAATAGATAGCTCCTTTGTTGGTACCTACCCAGATATACCCGTCTTTATCTTCTGCCATGCAATGAAAGTTGCTGGGAGAGAAATCCTTGCCATCCGTATCGATGAAACTTTTGAAAGTATAAGAGGTCACCTCGTCAAGCGAATTACCATTGGCTATGACTGTCAGACAAGACTGGTTGGTAGGGCGCGGTATGTTTATCCATTTATCGTTATTTGAAGTAATAAGTATGTCATTTACGGTGTATTTGTTGTTTAAAGATTCGACCGAGATGCCATGCCATTTTCCTTCTTTATCCAATATCTTAATAGCTTTGCTTACTTCCGAATTGGTCATCCACAAGTTACCGTCCTTATCGAGCGTAACCCCGTCCATATAGCAATAACGGGATGAATAGCCACCGGCGTTCTCGATAGGGCTGTTCTTTTGGTCATATAAGGCGACGGGTTCTCTGTTTTTGTATTGGACGATGCCATCTCCGTATGATGATGCGTATATGATTTCGTTCTCTGATTCATCAAAGTCAACCACTATACCTGTATAATCGCGAGGCCACACTTTCAGTTCTTTTTGGACAATCGAAGGGTCGAGATAGGTCCATTTGTCGTAATCGTATACCATGACCATTCCCCATTTGTTCAATCGATATCCATTGAGGTTTTTACCGCCCGGTATGACATAAACTTTGCCTTTCTTGCAGATTATGTTGTAAGCGCTGTTCATGTACGGGCCGTTCAACGTGATCGGTTCGCTTGTCGCTTCAAACTGATTGGCTCCTGTTCTTTTGATAGAGCGCAAACCTTTGTTTCCTTCGGCTATCCAATATTTGTCGGTTTGATAAGTGCTGATATCCTTAATGGGCAGGTTGTTGATTTGATCGAAAGCCTTTGTGTCTGTAAACAGGTAAATTTGTGAAGCAGCTATGCAAGCCAGTTTATCACTGGTAACTTTAATATTATTCATTGAATTATTGCTTACCAGAGGAACTGTCGTACCGTTAGATTCGTAATAGACTCCTTTATTCTTTGTCAAATAAAACAACTGATTCTTGAATAATACGATTTTATCAACAGAATTGTCAGATGAAAATCCCGGGATTGTATAAGTTTTCCAGTTTGATGTATCCAAAAGATTATCTTTTAAAGAAGCATAGAGAATGCGGGACGATTCTGTTGTGGAAGCATATATATGATCGTTCAGAATAGCACAGGATGTGATATTTATGGATAAATTATAGGTATCGGTTATTTCTTTTTTTTCCATATTGATGACTACTATACCTGATTTAATGGATAAATAAGCATATTCGTTATGGATCATGACGGAATTGACTTCTTTATTTCTTATTGATGTAGTAGTGGACAGATAAGGAATATTCTTTATCGAACCTTCTTGCAAGATGTCAATGTTACAGTTTTTGTAAACAATCAGCAGAGACTTGGTTGATTGGTTATAAGAAATAAATTGTATTTCGGTGTCATTTAATCCGTTTCCTTTGTAATATTGTTTAATGCTATTATCTTCTTTTCCATACGTGTACAAAGCTCCTTCCGCTACAACGAATACCTGATCGGCTGATTCTTCTACATAGTCGGTGTTGTTGTAGGAGAGATACGTTTTCCATCCGAGTGTGTTGTCGTCGGCTGCTAAGACAGGAAATGATAGTATGAAAAGCAAGATAATAGTCAATATATTTCTCATATTAATCCTGATGTTAGAGTGTGTAATTTGATAAAAAGGCAGTTAGCTTTTTAACTGCTTCGGCACGATGACTGATCTGATTCTTGATGTCGTTACCCATTTCGGCAAATGTTTGCGAATAGGTGTCGGGAACAAATATAGGATCGTATCCAAAACCGCTTCCTCCTCGTTTTTCCTCGATGATAGTGCCGTTTACAATTCCTTCGAACAGATACTCTTTTTCATCTAAAATAAGAGCTATGACCGTGCGGAAGCGGGCTTTCCGGTTTTCTTTGCCTTCCATTTCGTGAAGAAGTTTGTTCATGTTGGCTTCGGAATCGTGTCCGGGACCAGCATAACGAGCCGAGTATACTCCTGGAGCATTGCCGAGGGCTTCTACTTCCAAACCGGTGTCGTCAGCGAAGCAATCATAGCCAAAATTATCTTTTATGTAACGAGCTTTTTGAAGGGCATTGCCTTCCAGTGTGTCTGCTGTTTCGGGTATATCATCATGACAATCGATATCCGAAAGACTTACTATTTCTGTATATCCGGCAACTATTTTCCGGACTTCATCCAGCTTATGCTGGTTATTTGTTGCAAATACAAGTTTCATGTTTGTTGAGTATGAATAAAAAAGCACTTCTATACGATGTGTATATAACGTACGGAAGTGCTTTAAATTGTTTGGATGATTGTTTTAAGTTTTTATCTGGTCAAACCCTTCCCCATATACCCCTCTGACGATACTTTGGGAGATGAAGGCTTGGTGGTCGATTTGTTTTACTAGGCGGAAGATGGAGACGGATTCTGATTTTTTTGCCAGCAATACAACGACTTTGACCGGTTTGCGGGAATATCCGCCTACACCGTCGAGGATGGTGCAACCGCGATCCAGGTCATGGATGATCCGTTCGGCTATTTCGTCGTATTTCTGGGAAAAGATCAGGAACTGGACGGATTGACGGTTTCCGTTCAGGACGACGTCGATTATATAATTGCTTACAAACATTTCAACGAACCCGAAAACGATCTTTTCGACATCATGGAACAGAAAGAATGAAGAGCCGATGATGATAAAATCGCAGAACAGCAAGGCTCGCCCGATCGATATATTCTTGTATTTGTTTACAATAGCCCCAACGATATCCGTTCCTCCCGTACTTCCGTTTGCCGAGAAGACAAGTCCGAGGCCGGACCCGCAGAGGAATGCACCGATGATGATGGACATAAACGGTTGATCGTGTAAAAGTGGCTGCCCTTTCAGAAGCCATTCGAAAAATGACAAGGAAGCCGACAAAGAGAATACTCCGAAAATCGTTTTTATCAGGAATTTGAATCCTAAAATTTTCAGTGCCGCTAACAGCAATACGATGTTTATGACAAAGTAAGAGACTGAAACGGGGATTAATTCATTACTGGCAAAAAAGATCAAGGCACAAATACCACTGACTCCACCGGTGATAATTTCATTCGACAGAATGAAAGCGTTGAAGCCGAAGCCGTACAAGAGGGTACCCAACAGGATCATCAGGTAATCTTGTACAGCAAAATAGACTTTGTTGTTTATAAGCTTCATATAAATAGATTTAGATTACGATGTTTACAATCTTTCCGGGAACAACGATAATCTTTTTCGGAGTCTTACCTTCCATCCACTTAGCCGAATTTTCATGGGCAAGAGCGGCTTTCTCTATCTCTTCGCGAGGCATATCGGCCGGAAGTTCCATACTGAAACGGGCTTTCCCGTTGAAGGAGATAGCGTAAGTAAGCGAGTTTTCTTTCAAGTATTCTTCGTTGTAGACAGGCCATTCGGCATCACATACGGTCGTGTCGTGACCGCAAGTGTGCCATAATTCTTCAGCAATATGAGGAGCGAACGGGGCAAGCAGAACGATTAACTGTTCCAGGATCGTCCGCTTGTTGCATTTCAAGCTGCTCAATTCGTTTACACAGATCATAAAGGCGCTGATGGAAGTGTTGTACGAGAAATGTTCGATGTCGTATGTCACTTTCTTGATCAGTTTATGCAGTGATTTTAGTTCGTCGGCTGTCGGTTCCGCATCCGTGATCTGCAACGTATCTGTATTACCGAAGAACAATCCCCATAGCTTTTTCAGGAAACGGTGTACGCCGTCGATGCCGTTCGTGTCCCACGGTTTGGACTGTTCCAACGGACCTAAGAACATTTCATACAAACGGAGGGTATCAGCGCCATATTTCTCGACAATCATATCCGGATTGACCACGTTGAACATGGATTTCGACATCTTTTCAACTGCCCATCCGCAGATGTATTTGCCATCTTCCAATACGAATTCCGCATCGTTATATTCCGGACGCCAGTTTTTAAAGGCTTCGATATCCAGTAGGTCGTTTGATACGATATTTACATCTACGTGGATAGGAGTGACCTCGTATTTATCTTTCAGGTTCAGGGATACGAACTTGTTTGTTCCGTTGATACGATATACGAAGTTGGAACGTCCTTGGATCATACCCTGGTTGATCAGTTTCTTGAACGGTTCCTCTTCGCAAACAACACCCAGGTCGCACAGGAATTTATTCCAGAAACGACTGTAGATAAGGTGTCCGGTAGCATGTTCGGTTCCTCCGATATACAGGTCTACGTTGCGCCAGTATTCATCTACGTCCTTCGCAACCAAAGCTTGGTCGTTGTGCGGGTCCATGTAACGCAGGTAATAGGCGGATGAACCGGCGAATCCCGGCATCGTGCAAAGTTCCAGCGGGAAGATAGTCTTGTTGTCTATTTGGGAGACTTCCGTGACTTCCTGTTTTACGGTGTCCCATGCCCATTTTACAGCGTGTCCTAAAGGCGGTTCACCTGTTTCGGTCGGCAGGAATTTGTCTACTTCGGGCAATTCTAACGGCAATTTGTCTACGGGCAACATCTGAGGCATACCATCTGCATCGTAATAGACAGGGAACGGTTCGCCCCAATAACGCTGGCGGCTGAAAATAGCGTCGCGCAAGCGGTAGTTCACCTTTACGCGTCCTAATTTATGTTCTGCCACGTATTTCTTAGTGGCGGCGATTGCTTCTTTTACGGTCAGTCCGTTCAACGACAGGTCGCAATAAGGCGCTACGTCCGGTCTCGGTGAGTTGCAGACGATTCCTTCTTTCGCATCGAAACTTTCTTCGCTTACGTCGCAACCTTCGATCAGCGGGACAATCGGCAAGTTGAAATGTTTGGCAAATGCATAGTCGCGACTGTCGTGTGCCGGAACGGCCATTATGGCACCGGTCCCGTAGCCGGCCAATACATAGTCGCTGATCCAGACGGGGACGGCGTCACCCGTGAACGGATTGATTGCGTATGAACCGCTGAATACACCGGTAACGGAACGATCGGCGATACGTTCGCGCTCCGTACGTTTTTTAGTGCGGTCCAGATAAGCGTCGACTTCCTGCTTCTGTTCCGGAGTCGTCAATTGTGCGACCAGTTCGCTTTCAGGAGCCAAAACCATGAAAGTAACACCGAACATGGTGTCGGCACGGGTTGTAAAGATGGTAAATTCGAGGTCGCTGTCTTTTACTTTGAACTGGATTTCGGCACCTTCGCTGCGGCCGATCCAGTTACGCTGTGTTTCTTTCAGCGAGTCTGTCCAGTCGATCGTGTCCAGTCCGTCCAGAAGGCGTTGTGCATAGGCGGATACGCGCAGGCACCACTGGCGCATGATCTTTTGTTCCACCGGATAGCCGCCACGTTCGGAAACGCCGTTCACCACTTCGTCGTTGGCCAGTACGGTTCCCAGTGCGGCACACCAGTTTACCATCGTTTCGCCCCGATAAGCGATCCGGTAGTTCAGCAGGATTTCCTGTTTTTCTTTTTCGCTTTTGGCTTTCCATTCGTCGGCCGTGAAATGCAATTCTTCGCTGCAAGCGACATTCAAGCCTTCCGTTCCGGACTGTTCGAAAGCGGCAACCAGTTCGCTGATAGGACGTGCCTGCTTTTTGTCGTTGCAGTAATAGCTGTTGAACATCTGGATGAATGCCCATTGCGTCCATTTATAATATTCGGGATCGCAAGTACGGATCTCGCGGCTCCAGTCGTAGCTGAAACCTATTTTGTCCATCTGTTCCCGATAACGGGCGATGTTTTTCTTTGTCGTTACTTCAGGATGCTGTCCGGTTTGGATGGCATATTGTTCTGCCGGTAGTCCGTAGGCATCGTAGCCCATCGGATGCAAAACATTGAAGCCTTGCAGGCGTTTGTAACGGGAATAAATATCAGAAGCGATGTAACCGAGCGGGTGGCCTACATGTAGTCCTGCTCCTGACGGATAAGGGAACATGTCCAAAACGTAATACTTTGGTTTGTCGGCATTTTTTTCGACTTTATAAACCTTATTGGCAATCCAGTATTCGTGCCACTTTTTCTCAATTTCTCTGAAATTGTACTCCATGATCGTTTATCGTTTATTTTATCGTTTTCTATTTAAAGCCACAAAGTTAGTGAATTTTGTAATACATAAAGAGTTGAAGCGGCAAATTGAAAGATTTAGTCTTTTACATACCCGATTTTGTTTCTGGGTTTATTCTCTTTTTCCTTGTTCCGGTTAGCCAATTCGGCCAATGCCAAATATATATCATCAAAGTGTTGTTCATAACTTTCATGATCTTTAGACAGGCTTTCCATATCTTCCCGAAGGTAACGAAGCTGGAGTTTGAGTTCGGCCAGTTCTTTGGCTGTCTGGTTGCTTTCAAGTATGTATTGTCTTGTTTTTACGAAAGCCCGCATGATGTTTATATTAACTTGTATGGCTACGGGGGAACGAAGGACGCTTGACAGCATGGCTATGCCCTCCTGTGTGAAAGCGGATGGTGTGATATAAGTATGTTTTATTGTTTTTGGTAACTGGTCGCAATTTGCGACCAGTTCGCTCCATTCTTTTTCTGAAAGGATAAACATGAAATCACTTGGAAATCGTTCGCTATTACGCTTTACCTGCTCTTTCAAGCGTTTTGTTTCTACCTGGTACAACATTGCCAGGTCAAAATCCAGCATCACCTGTTGTCCCCTGATCTCGTAAATCTTGTTTTGAATGATTTGAAGTTCCATAGCTAAGTATTTTTATTGTTTTAATTTATCAAAGGAAAGGATAATAATCTGATAAAGCAAAAAGACAGGAAACTATTTTCTTGTGATAAGGAATATAGGTAATTATCAAAATCATATGAACTATATCAAAGAAAAAACAGGACCTTATCATATAAGTTTTCCCATTTCCTCTGTCACTGTATCACTGATTTCTTTTTACCAATTGATATTCAACTTGTTTGATTAGTGATATATGCCCGTTTTCTCTATCACTACAGTATCACTACCCTATCATCGGCAATTTGGAGGAAAAACAGGTATTGCGTTTATATGCAACTGTATATAAGCGCATTGCAAATAATATAAATGATAAACGCCCTATTCCATCTCTGCAAATCACTCGATGTATTTTATGTAAAAACGGCTATAAAATATGTGAAACCGGGTGGTTTTCATTGTCCGGCAAGGTACTTTAGTTGCCGGACATCCCCCTGTTGCCCTCTTTTACACCCGGATGTACCGGTTCTCTACACCCGGATGTAAAGGAGGGCAACATGGGGGTGTTTACAGCATTATGTGCTTGTTTCAGCTAAAAAATGAGATGGCTTTTGTAGAATGAAGAACCGTATTTCGCCAATTTAATACCTATTATATTCGTTTTTACATTTGTTTATTCGATTATTTTACATGTTTTTTCAAAAGTAACAGAAGGCAATATGCTGGTTCCCAATCATATGATAAAAACATCATGTCTCAGGAGTGATAGAGGCAGTGATACAGGAAAATATCCTGTATCACTGATATAACGATTGAATATCAATAGCTACACTTTTGTAGTGATAGAGTGATAGAAGATTTGCAGAAAACTTCGTATGTAGATCACAACCTTGGAAAATTTTGATGCGGTTGTCCTGGATTTTGACATCCTTTTCTATAAATTTTCCCTATTATTTCGCCTTTTCCTCTTTCAATAGCGGCCAGTTCGGATCCGGTCTGTGTTCACGGACCATGATATCTTTCAGTTCCGCTACTTTTTCAGGATACAGGTCCAATATATTGTGCCGTTCCGACGGGTCGGAAGCCAAGTTATACAGTTCATAATAGGGCTTGTCACCCCGGATATTCATGTGAACCAATTTCCACGGTCCTTTGCGTACGGCCTGGCGGCCGTTCAGTTCCTGGAATTCGAAATACAGGAATTCATGTTCTTTCTGTCCTTTCCGGTTTTCCAGGAGGGGGAGCATGCTGACGCCGTCCATTTCCTTCTGCTTGGCTTTCGGATGGATGATTTCTTCGAAGGTCGGTAATACATCCCAGAAAGAGCACATAAAATCGGTTTCCGTACTCGGTTGGACATGTCCCGGCCAGGAAATGATCATCGGGACGCGGATGCCGCCTTCGTACAGATCCCGTTTGTATCCGCGATAAATCCCGTTGCTGTTGAAGAAGTCGGGATCGGCGCCCCCTTCCATATGCGGGCCGTTGTCGCTTGCAAAGATGATGATGGTGTTATCATATAAGCCTTTGTCTTTTAACTTCTGGATGATCTGACCGACATAGACGTCCAGGCGGTAGACCATAGCGGCGAAAGTGGCATGCGGATGGAACTGCGTGCAGTAACCTCCCTTGCGGAAGGCAGAGCTGCCCGGTTCGACTCCTTTGTAAGGTTTTTCCGGATACATGCCACGGAATTTTCGGATGATGCTGTCTTCCGGCACGATCAGTTCCGCATGCGGGATAATGGTCGGATACCACATGAAGAACGGTTCGTCCGGATTCATATTGTCCAGATAGTCCAATGCTTTTCCGTGAATAAGATCTTGCGAGTAGGTACCTTCTCCGTACTGTACATTCAGGTTGTTGTCTTCGAGTTCCACCCGTTTGTCGTTGTCCCAGAGGTGGTCGGGATAATAGCTGTGTGCCAGCAACTGGCAATTATATCCGTAGAAAGTGTCGCAACCCTGATTTTTAGGATCCCCGGTCGTACCGATATAGCCCAGTCCCCATTTGCCGAAAGCGGATGTCTTATATCCCGCATCTTTCATAACTTCGAAGATGGTACGGGCATCGGCGGGAAGCGGAAACTGCCCCTCCGGATCGAGTTCGAGGTTACCGCGGACAGGCGTATGCCCGCTGTGCGTGCCTGTCAGCAGGCAGGAGCGGGAAGGGGCGCTGACGGTGGTCCCCGAATAGCACTGCGTAAAACGCATTCCGCTTTGTGCCAGCTTATCGATATTGGGTGTCTCGAACTTTTCCTGTCCGTAACAACTTAGATCGCCATAACCCAGATCGTCCGCAAGGATAAAAACGACATTCGGTTTCTTGTCCTTATTCTTCTCCGCGTGGATGAAAGGAGCTGCCAGCAAAAGGCCGGTCGAAATTAGAATTGCTTGTTTCATGATAGATGTTTTTTGTTAGAATGCTTACAAAGTTATATTTTTTATAAAGAATAATTATCTTTGAGCATAAAATATAAGTGAATATCATGAAAAAAATAACCTGTTTACTCTCCGCTTGCCTGCTTCTGTTGGTATTGGCAAGCTGTTCGGAATTTTCGACTACTTATTATTTGGATGCTGCGAATGGCGATGATAATCAGAGCGGACTTTCCGAATCGAATGCCTGGAAAAGCCTTTCCAAACTTCGGGACGTGAAACTGAATCCGGGTGACAGGGTGCTTCTGAAAAGAGGGAATACTTTTCAGGGTGAACTCGAAATATCGGGACAAGGAACCTCTGATAACCGGATTTATATTGAGGCATACGGTGAGGGAGATAAGCCCTGTATTGTCGGCAACGATACTTCCCTGTATGCCGTCCGTATCCTCAATTCGGATTATCTGACACTGCGGAATGTGGAGATAGTCAATACCGGGAAGGAAAGGAAACCGCACCGCACGGGGCTGAAGATCGAGTGCCGGAACTATGGAGTATCCAAGAACATCGTCATAGACGGTGTGGATATACGGGATGTGAATGGTTCGTTGGTCAAGGAAGAAGGAGGCGGTAGCGGCATCCTGATCGTGAATGGAGGGAAAGATGTCATATCCGTCTTCGACAGCCTGACAATAGAGAATTGCCGGATCCGGCGTTGTGCCCGTAACGCGATGATCTGGTCGGGATATAGCAGCCGGGAGAACTGGCATCCGAGCAAACATACGGTTATCCGTAAAAACCTGATAGAGGAGGTACCGGGCGACGGTATCGTTCCGATCGGTTGCGACAGCACGTTGATCGAGTATAACGTGATGCGCAATTGTCCGGCCACCCTTCCCGATACGGAGGCCGCCGCCGGTATCTGGCCGTGGAGCTGCGACAATACGATTATCCAGTTCAATGAGGTGAGCGACCATAAGGCTCCCTGGGATGCACAAGGTTTCGATTCGGACTGGAATTGCCGGAACACGCTTATCCAGTATAATTATAGTCACGATAATGATGGCGGGATGGTGCTGATCTGTAACTCCGGCGAAGCTCCGGCTTCTTTCAATGCCGGGAACGTGGGGACCGTTGTGCAATACAATATCAGTGTTAACGATGGCCGCCGGACCCGTCCGACACGTGTCGGCATGTTTTCTCCGTTGATCCATCTGGCCGGGCCGGTAAAGAATACGACTATCTGCCGTAATATTATCCATAGGGGAATGAAATACATAGAAGAGATGGACTGCAGCATGATGACTTTCGACTCTTGGGGCGGCTATCCGGACAGCACGTTTGTACATGAGAATATTTTTCAATCATTTGAAAAAAGCACGTTCAATTTTACAAAGTCAACCAACAATGTGTTTGTGTACAACTATTACGTAGGCAGGTTCACGCAGAAACCGGACGATAGATTGCCCCAATCTTTTCCCGATGGATATAGTATCCCTGAAATGCTGGAAATGGTCGAGATTGCCGGCACGTATGGCAGGTTTGTGAAATCAACAGCTATCCGTAAATTTTTTGAACAAAGATGAAAAGTCGTACCTTTGTACGGTTGAACAGATAAAAAGAAAAGAACAGTGGCAAAGATAGTGGAAACACCCTTGATGAAGCAGTATTTCGATATAAAGGCGAAACATCCTGATGCAATCCTGCTATTCCGTGTAGGCGACTTTTACGAAATGTATGGCGAAGATGCTGTGACAGGAGCTGAAATCTTAGGTATCGTACAGACGAAAAAAGCGAACGGGCCGGGGCAAACGGTCGAGATGGCCGGTTTCCCCCACCATGCGTTGGACAGCTATCTGCCTAAACTGGTGCGTGCCGGCAAGCGCGTAGCCATCTGCGACCAGCTGGAAGATCCGAAGCTCACGAAGAAATTAGTGAAGCGAGGCATCACCGAACTGGTGACTCCGGGTGTCTCTATCAACGACAATATCCTCAACCATAAAGAAAACAACTTCCTTGCCGCCCTCCATTTCGGTAAGGATGTCTGTGGAATCGCATTCCTCGATATCTCTACCGGCGAGTTCCTGACAGCCGAAGGAACCGTTGATTATGTGGATAAACTGCTGAATAACTTTTCCCCGAAAGAGGTATTGGTCGAACGGGGCAGCCGTAAACGTTTTGAAGAGGCTTTCGGTCCCCGGTTCTTTATTTTCGAACTGGACGACTGGGTGTTCACTTCGGAAGCGGCCAACGACCGCCTGTTGAAACATTTCGAAACGAAGAACCTGAAAGGCTTCGGTGTCCAGCACTTGAAATTAGGAATCGTAGCTTCGGGGGCCATCCTGTATTATCTGGATCAGACGCAGCACACCCATATTTCTCATATCACCTCTCTTTCCCGTATCGAAGAAGACCGTTATGTGCGCCTCGACAAGTTTACGGTGCGCAGTTTAGAGTTGGTCAGCACGATGAACGAGGAGGGGACGAGCTTGCTGGATGTACTGGACAAGACCGTATCCCCGATGGGATCGCGTATGCTGCGCCGTTGGATCTTGTTCCCGTTGAAGGATGTGAAACCGATCCACGAGCGTCAGGACGTAGTGGAATATTTCTTCCGC
The DNA here is from genome assembly GCF_977054455.1 of Parabacteroides sp. Taxonomy (NCBI): domain Bacteria; kingdom Pseudomonadati; phylum Bacteroidota; class Bacteroidia; order Bacteroidales; family Tannerellaceae; genus Parabacteroides; species Parabacteroides sp. The sequence goes on from NZ_CDRTCT010000005.1 coordinate 56,885, forward strand.
CATCCCGAAGTGAAGGAACTGTTGGAAGAAAAATTAGAACAGATCGGCGACCTGGAACGTATCATTTCCAAAGTAGCGGTCGGCCGCGTCTCTCCCCGCGAAGTGGTGCAGTTGAAAGTCGCCCTTCGCGCCATCGAGCCGATCAAGGAGGCTTGCACGGCAAGCGATGAACCGAGTCTTTGCCGTATCGGCGAACAGTTGAATGCCTGTGCCTTGATCCGCGACCGGATAGAAAAGGAGATCAATAACGATCCGCCTTCCTTGTTGAACCGGGGCGGCGTGATTGCGACAGGCGTGAACGCCGAGCTGGACGAACTGCGTGCAATCGCTTATTCGGGCAAAGATTATCTCTTGAAGGTGCAAGCACGGGAAATAGAGCTGACGGGCATATCGAGCCTTAAAATCGGTTTCAACAACGTCTTCGGATATTATATCGAGGTGCGTAACGCCTACAAGGACAAAGTTCCTGCCGAATGGATACGCAAACAGACCTTGGTGAATGCCGAACGTTATATTACCGAAGAACTGAAAGAATACGAAGAAAAGATATTGGGGGCGGAAGAGAAGATACTTTCGCTGGAAGCTCGTCTTTTCAACGAACTGGTACTTTGCCTTTCCGAATATATCCCGCCCATCCAGGTGAATGCAAACCTGATCGGTCGTCTGGACTGCCTGCTCTCGTTTGCCAAGGTGGCTGAAAGCAACCGCTATATCCGTCCGGATGTGAATGATTCGCAGGTGATCGATATTAAGGCAGGCCGCCACCCGGTGATCGAAAAGCAGTTGCCTATCGGCGAGCCTTATATTGCCAACGATGTCTATCTCGACGATGAAAAGCAGCAGATCATCATTATCACCGGACCGAACATGGCCGGCAAGTCCGCTTTGCTTCGCCAGACGGCCTTGATCACGCTGATGTCCCAGATCGGTTGTTTCGTCCCTGCCGAATGCGCCCATATCGGGATTGTCGACAAGATATTTACGCGTGTGGGAGCCTCGGATAACATTTCGGTTGGAGAATCCACTTTCATGGTGGAGATGAACGAGGCTTCGGATATCCTCAACAACATGTCTTCCCGCAGTCTTGTCCTGTTTGACGAATTGGGACGCGGGACAAGCACATACGACGGTATTTCCATTGCCTGGGCGATTGTCGAATATATCCACGAACATCCCAATGCCCGTGCGAAGACCTTGTTTGCCACCCATTACCACGAGCTGAACGAGATGGAGGCTTCTTTCAAACGCATCAAGAACTACAATGTCTCGGTGAAGGAGGTCAATAACAAAGTGATCTTCTTGCGCAAGCTGATCCCCGGAGGCAGTGAGCACAGTTTCGGTATCCATGTGGCCAAGATGGCCGGCATGCCGAAAAGCATCGTAAAGCGTTCCAATGAGATCCTCAAACAGTTGGAAACGGAAAACCGCCAGGAGGGGATCGCCACGGAAAAACGCAAAGGCAGCGTCAAAAGCAAGCCTGTAAAAGGAATCGCTTCATCGGCAGACGGCTACCAGCTCAGCTTCTTCCAATTGGACGACCCGGTACTCAGCCAGGTGCGGGATGAGATCAAGAATCTGGATGTCAACAACCTGACGCCGCTGGAAGCTCTGAATAAGCTGAGCGAGATACGGAGGATCATTACCGGGAAATAAACCGATACATTTTTTCCCCTGATGCAACGAATCCGAATTCTATTGCATCCTTTATTTTAAAGGGTGCTATTGTATTTTGTAATAATATTATCCCTATATTTGTTGCAATCAGTAATAAATCAAAAACGCAGGTTTAAAGAAAGGAATGACTGCCTGCCGGGAATGTTTGCTACAGTGTCAACGAACCTTGTGTTAACCTGGGTTCGTCTTCTCATCAAAAGAATGTATGGATTTTAGGATGTTGACTTTAAAACAAATCAGAAAGTATGAATGTACAAAAGAAAATAAGAATGAGGCGATGGCTGTGGCCGTTGCTGCTTTTTGTGTCTATGTTTTTTGCCGGAGGGTGTGACTCAAATGAAGATTTTGAAACTTTCGGCGGATATGAAACACTTAAACTGTCGGAATGGGATGACGAGTGGAATCAATACTTCGAAGGAGAGTGGAAAGAATATGTAGCTTTTAAAAATCAGAAAGGCTGGATTAAAAAGTGTTTTACTGGAAAATTAGGAATTGCGACCACAAAAGAGGAAGAATATGCAAACTTTTTTCCTGAAAACATCTCCCAAGATCAATTGGAGGAAGATTTGGAAATTATTTTTTCAGGTGAAGTTCGTGCTCCTTTCTCATCCATATATCCACTACCGCTTTTCCTTAAGAATATACAAGTTCACAAAAATATAATAATCGAATAAATGAAAATATCATGAAATATTTAATATCTATAGTTGCTCTTTTCTGTATAAATACATTCACTTTCTCTCAAATAAGAATTGATATTGGAGAAGTGTATGGTGCAGCATTAGAAAAAACGGTGAATACAACAATGCAAAAAATTTATCGCATCAATGTTCAAACATTGTTGGATGCACGAGGTTTGGAAAATAATCAGATGGAGGTAAAAATGTCTTTTTTCAATAAAGATTATGACGTTGTGCTGATGGAAAATACAATATTGGAAAAATGATATAATTGACACGTCAGGTAGTTATTCTTGCGGTACTCCTGAATTAGAACAAGAAATGTCAGAATCAGCGATTATGCCAATTAAAGTCAGGAGAGGGTGTCTCTCTGCTGTAGGGGATAACGTCTCCTCTACATTAGAGAGGCTCTCTCTTTTTTCTTGTCTTTTAACAAACCTGGATAACAGGTATGTCTAACAGGAAAGCTATCTTCTTTAGCTTGTCCGCAACATGTCCGATACCGATTGCACAGTGGTGTGAAGGCCCCGCCTTACTCCATCGGTTCATAAAGGTGCGGGCTCCGCAACTGAACCTGTAGCGGCTGTTCGTGTTTCCTATGTGCAGGGTGGGTCCGTCGGTCGATTCTCCCTCTGCGACAAGTAAAAATACGCCATCATTATTTTCACATACGGAAAGAAAAGTGACAGGTCCCTGCTTGACGCGCATCTGAATGGACAATCCTTTGCCCGGTTTACCGTGATATACGGGTAGCGGTACGAGGCTGACCTTTCCCTCGGCAATGGCGAAGTGGGCCGGCCCGTCATGTCCCCATAAAACAACATCGTCATTGAAGTCCATGGCATACGGTTCAGAGAATGAACCTCCGGCATCTAAAAGAGAAAGGAGCTTCATGGCTTGTACGTTCTTTACTTCGCATTCGCCTGCTACCGGGATGCCGCGTCCTGTAAGCAGGGTATTGCCGGCTATTACGGAAGTCACGATATTTTCATAATCGTTTCCTTTCCAACCTTCGTAGTAGTAGGCCATTGAACCGAGGTCGTGGGCTTCGGCCAGTTTATCGAGTGCGACAGAGGTGCGGGCAGCACGATCCAATTCGTATTCTTCACAATGCGGGTCGACTTCAAACTTCATGGAAAATTCCAGACGTTTTGCTGTTCGTTCGTCTTCCGTTACAGCATCCCGGTAAGCTTTGAGTTCGCACATTTCGATAAGCTCTATGTGAGTGCCGAAAGTGAAGGATTGCCGGGTAATGTCGGTGTAAACGTCCAGCATACCGCAATAATAGTGTCCGAGAATCCCCATCCGGTTGTTACGCATCCCTTGCACGGCCCTTGCCGCATCGATCCAGTTTTCGATTTCGTTCCATACGTATGGTTCTTCGAGGTAACCGGTCAGGATGTCGTATTTGATGCCGGCACGGTTGAATACGCAGGCAAATTCCGGAGTGGAACAGGCTTGGCAGTGAGCCAGCCATTCGCCGGTCATTTTCCCACGGTCGCCTAATCCGTTGATATAATTGTAATTTATGGCGGCTACGGGTTGTATGTTGAGCAGGATAACCGGAATCTTGATGCGCTGGGCGATCGGAAGGATCGTTGAGGAAAGGGCATAGGTCGAAATAAAGATGAAGAGGATTTCTATGTCTTCACTTTTTAAAACTTCTGCTGTCCGGGCTGCCTTTTCCGGGCTGTCTACCATTCCCCCGTCAATCACGGTTGCCTGTAAGCCGGACATACGTTCTTTTATCTTTCTTTGGTAATCCGCCAATCGGGAGAGAAGCCCTTCGAATTGATTCCAATAGGTGTTCAATCCGACTCCGATCAGTCCGACTTTAACTTCCTTTTTTGTTGTATTCATGGTATTCTTCATTATTTATTTTTCTTCACTTTGAAAGTATAAGTACCGGAACCTGTTGTTGCCACGACATACTGGTTTCCTTCTTGTTTGCAACTGATTCCGGGGACATCTTCCAATCGTACACCGCTTTCGGTTATTTGTTTCGTGTCGGCAGACGGGAGATAGACGGAGGCTTTGCTGTTTGCCGGTACTTCCACTCGGATGATAAATTCTTTATCGTTGTCTTTCCAGTCGGAAACAATCTGTCCGTAAGGCGATTCGTAGGAAACCTGTGCGTCGCGGACATCACCGACCGGTTCGGGTTTGATGACAATATGCTTAAACCCGAAGGAATCTTCTTTCTGACGGATGCCTCCTAAGCCGCTGAACAACCATTCCATCAGATGACCCAACATAAAATGATTGTTCGATACGAAGCCGTATGCCTGCCAGGATTCGGTGAGAGCGGTAGCTCCGTGTGCCAGTTGCCAACCGTATCCCGGTGTGTCGTACTTGCAGTTCATGTCGTAAATGACATCCGAAGCGCCACCGGCTTCAAGGGCACGCAAGACATAGCGGTAGCCGACGTCGCCTGCCGTCAGGGCGTTGTTGCGTCCGCGGATATCGGCTATCAGGTTATCGAATACCTGCTGCCTGTTTTCCGGAGTCGTCAGTCCCATGTAGAGTGCGACGGCGTTTGCCGCCTGGCTGTTGCGGTCGTAGGTACGGGTGGACGGGTTCCAGAAAGTCCGGTTGAAGGCTTGTTTGATCCGGGCCGCCAGTTCCTGGTACTTGCGTGCATCGTCCGGCTTCCCTAAAAGGTTTGCCATTTTCTCCATCAGGGTGACGTCGTAATAGTAGATAGCCGTTGCCGTTACGCCATTGGAGGTCAGTTGCGATTCTCCCGGACTTTTCGGACCGATGTCGAACCAGTCTCCCAAGCCGTAGGCGATAATATGGTTGTCGGCTTTCGAGGAAAGGTAGTCGATGTAGCGTTGCATATCCGGATAATAGGTTTCGATCGGGCGCGTATCGCCATACCATTGGTAAATGTACCAAGGGCTGATGACAAATGTGCTTCCCCATTCCGGCGTATCCTTGAAGCCTCCTTCGAATTCGACCAGTTCGGGAGCAATGGTCGGTATCATGCCGTTGGCTGCTTGTGTGGAGCGCATATCGTTGAATGTCTTTTCGTACAGGCGTGCCAGGTTGTAGCGGTATTGTACGGAGTATTGCATCAGGTGCGCTTCTTCCAGCCAACCCAACTTCTCACGATGCGGGCAGTCGGTCAGCACGCTTGCCATATTGCTGCGGATCGCCCAGTCGATCAGTTCGTATGTCTGATTGAACAACGGCTTGGAACAATGGAAACTGCCGACATCTTCGGCCGAATTGCAAGTATGAAGACCGGTGATTTCCGTTATTTCAGGTAGTCCGTCCGGATTGGGTTGTCCGGCGGGAACAGCACCTTCGACCTGCACGTAACGAAAACCGTAGTAGGTAAACTGGGGTTGCCAACTTTCAATACCTTTTCCTTTCGGTGTGTAACCGAACCAGAAAGGAGCGCCGGACGCGCTTTGGTTTACGGTACTGTCCGGATTCAGTAGTTCGGCCGGATAGAGCTTAACCGGGTGCGTGTCCTTTGAATGCAGGGAAAGCTGTATGATGCCGGAAAAGTTTTGTCCCAAATCGTACACCCATTGTCCTTTCCGGGTCTTGAAAAGACGGACGGTGGGGATTCGGTCACGTACGGTCAGCGGTGCGGAGCGTTGGGAGAGGAGCCGGGTTTTCCAGCCTGTGTCGAGGGCTTTGTTCCAGGTACGGTCGTCGAAACCGGGTTGCATCCATCCGGTCTGTTCTTTCGTGGCATCGTAATCTTCACCGCCGTAAATACTGCTGTAGGTAACGGGGCTTTCGGTTGTTTTCCAGTCTGTACCGGTTACGATGTCCTGCGTACTGCCGTCTGCATATTCGATTTGTATTTTCATCAAGAGGCGCGGAGCGCCATATGAAGCAAGCAGTTTGAAATAACGTTCCCTCGGGATATTGAAAAAGCCGTTTCCCAACATGACGCCTATTGCGTTTCCGCCTTGCTTTAGCTGTCCGGACAGATCGAAAGTGACATACAGCGCACATTTATCATATTTTGTCCATCCCGGATCGAGAAAGTTGTTACCCACCTTCTCTCCATTCAGGAACATATCGAAATGTCCGAGCCCGGAGACATAGGCGGTTGCTCGTTTCACCGGTTTTTGAACCGTAAATTCTTTTCGGAATTGGGGGAGGCGGTACATACCGATCTTTTTGCCTTTGAGTTCCCGGTCTACGTTGGCCAGTCCGTGCAGCCCTGTCGTGACGATTTCGTCTTTCCTGTCTTTTTCCAGTGCAATCCATTTGGCATTGCTCCAGTCTTTTTCCGAAAGAAGCCCCATGCCGAAGGTATGGGTACAGCTCCAGCGGGAAGGGCTGTCCTCCTTATCCCAACTCCTTACTTTCCAGTAGTAGGTCTGTCCTGCTTTCAATTCTTTTCCTTTGAAAGGAACAAGGATCGAGGCGGAAGAAAGCGTTTTTCCGCTGTCCCAGATATTTCCATTGCCGGCCTGTAGTTTTTCCGGAGAATCGGCCACTAATATCTGCCAGGCCGATTGTTCGAAGTTCCGTTGTTGTGCCTGTATCTGCCAGCTGAAACAAGGTTGTCCTGTTTCGATTCCTAACGGGTTTTCTTCCTGTTCGCATCGCAGGTTATAAACGGAATGTGTGTCCGCTGCCTGTAGAAAGAAAGGAAAAACCATACATAAGATACAAATGTTTAAAAGTCTATTTTTCATGCTGCCGTCCTTTTTTGAAAAAGGTGCCATGCTTTTCCGAAAAAGCACGCACCCTTTTTTCGTGTATGTTTAATGAATTAATTCAAAATCTTCCATCAGCCCGTAATCCATCATCTGGTATTCTTTTCCGGATATCGGTTTGTCTACGTTTTTCCAATGCCAGGGAGATGCCAGGCCGGGAGCCGGATTCCGGTAATGCGGACCTAACAGGTTCTTCAAACTGCCGATCACATGTACATCGATCGTGTTGCCACCCTCTTTCAGGTAGGACGTTACATCCAGTTGCCAGGGGTCGAAGGCGATCATACCGGCTTTCTGTCCGTTGACATATACTTCTGCTACCGTCCCGTTCCATTTGTTCAGTTTGACGGCATATCTGCCTGTAAGGTCATCGAGGGTATATTCTTTGCTATAGCTCATATCCCATGAGTAGAACGGTTGCTTTTGTTCTTTCCAGCTACCCAGAGCGAACGATTCCTGTGGCGCACCGATGCTCCATCCCTCTTGTTCGGGTACGACCGAGAAGTTTCCGATGATGTAGACCGGTTCTATCTCTGCAAAAATACGCATCGGGTTGATGCTGAGTTCTACCGTATTGCTACCTTTTTTCACCTGTCCGCCTATCGGATAAACGCCGAAAGAACGGTCCAGCCACCATTCATCTGGAAGAACGTTCACGAGATTTCCGTTGATTTTTACGGTAAATAGTTCGGGGCGTTCGGAAACCAGTTTGATACCGGAATAGTCGAAAGCGTCGTTTACCGTAAAATGATAGGAGGCCGTGAAGCCGCCATCCTTAAAGTGGTCGCGGTCGAGGATATTCCGTTTGTATTGTACGGAGGTATTCCAGGGATTGCCGTTGGTGAATCCGTGCGCTTTGAAGGCGATATCGGCGGCACGGGAGAAATGTTGTTTCTTGTAAGTCTTTCCTTTAACCGTAACGTCGCAAAAGTCAATTGTCAGAGCATTGTCGCGTAAACGGCTGACGGTGGTCCGGCTTGTTGCCGTAACCGGGCTGCTTCCCGCTTTTCCGGGGCGTTCCGGATAGTTTTTCGGGTTCTTGTCAGAACAGTAAAGCAAGAGGCTTCCTGCCGGTTCGATCCGGAAAGATGTACTTAGTTTGTCTCCTTCTTTTGAAGACGGATACGTATAGATTTCTCCGTTCAGGGCATCCATTTCCAGCATGGCTTTTCCCTGCGTCGAAAGGGTGCCGTCAACAACTTCATCCATTGAAGAGTTGACGAGAAAAACCAATTCTCCGTCTGCAAACCGGCGACGGTGGTGATACAGGTTACCACTGTTGAAAGTAATCCTGAAGTTATCGGAAGAGAAATACCGGGCGATTACATCTTTGGATAGTTCCGGGAGTGATGTGACGGTTGCACCGGTCAACAGTCCGGCCAGTTCGTCATTGACAGCCCCGTCTATCCGGGTGGGAGCGGAGAAGGTTATGATCTGTCCACCTTGTTCTACAAATTGTTGCAAGAGGTTGAAGGTAGGCTTGTTTAAAGTCTCCATCATGGGAGGCAGAACGACAGTCGAGTAGGAGGCATTGCCGACGATGAAACGCCCGTTTTCTACCTTTCCGAGGTCTTTGATGATGTTTTCGGAACCGAGGTCATATTCTACCTGGTTCTTTTCCAAAGTCGTTACAAAAGTTTGGAAATCACTTCCTATCTCCATGAGTTTCGGGGAACTTCCTGTATGGACGTAATAGCTCCATAGAGTCGAGTTGGGTTCCAGAACCAAAATATCGTTTTTCTGGATGCCTTTGCTCATAACAAATGAAAGGCGTCCGTAATAGTCATTCAGTTCGCGGTAGTCGGGCCACCAGGGAGAATGGTAGGTGAATACCGGCGGATAGTCGTATTTGCGTGCTCCCGTCAGTGTCATATGGGCTAAATGTTGGTTCATGAAGTTGACCCCGAGTACATATTCCCAATCGCTCAGCCGCTTGAAGTCTTTGAAAGTTTCATCCCAACCGCCGCCGCCATAAGTTTCGCTGAGGGTACGGCTGCGGCCTGTCTGGTTGGCGGCGCTGCGCAATTCTTTTACTGCGCGGATATTGCCGAACTGTGCTTGCGGGCTGGTTTCGTCGAACTGGTTGAACAGCATGTCGATAGCGGGTACCTGATGCCAGGCGTACATTGCCATATTGTCCGGTCCGTCGTTCATTTGCGGCCAACCGTGTTCCCAATAGTGTCCGGTCCATTTCAGGTTGTTCGTCTCGCAGTAATGGTGCCAGGGTTTGGACCAGCGGTCGACAAACATTTGCAACAGGGTTTCCATATAATTATGGCGTACCTGTTTCCAATTGCCCGTCTCTTCGTTCAGGAGGGGAAGGAGTGGTTTTAGATCGTATCCCCACTGCTTTTGAAAGACTTCGAACAGATCCGGAGTCCAACGCAGGCCACCCGGACTACTGATGTTCGGTTCGTCGGTGAAGATACCGAAAACAGACTTCCCGAACTCGTCCTGTATGCTCTTCTCGTAACCTTTCATTGTGATGTCGATGAACTTCTCGGTTACACCGGGAACAAGCAGATCGACATATGAGTAGCCACCGTACCAGTCCGACTTGCCTAAATAGGTCTTTTTGTAGAGGTAATATTCTCCTTTTGCTTTTTTATGCTGGCTCAGGGCGTTCGTGATATCCTCCCATTTGTCACCTTCCTTTTTCAGGATGATGGAATATGCGTCTGTCTTGTCTGGCAAGAGGTCTGCTTTCGTCAGGGCAAGTCCTTGTCCTTGGTTGTAGGATTCGGGCATCTCTTCGGGAACATGTCCTCCGGCAAAGCCGCTGGGATAGGAGTTTTCATCGTAGATCCAGATGTCCAGTCCCATCTCTTTTCCTTTATCGACGGCATAGCGGTAGAGGGAATACCATTCGTCCGACATATATTCCGTGATCATGCCCGGACGGGGGTGGATAAACGCTCCTCCGCACCCGGCATCTTTAAAGTCTTTCAGCATGCGGTCTATTTCAGCTTCTGTAACTTTTCCGTTCCAAACCATAAAGGGAGCTGTACGGTACTCGGATGAAGGATTGGAGAATTGGGCTTCCAGAGTGGAAAAACTATCTGTCGTTTCCGCTTTGTTGCCACTGCAACCGGCCGTTCCGAGAGACAGGATACCTCCCGCTACGGCATACATAAAGTTTCTGATAATGTGTCGTGTATTCATGGTGCTAATAGTAAAAAGACCTCTACTGCAAAAGTAAAGGTCTTTTTGTTAATTATGATAATTAATAACCGGGATTTTGTTTGAGTTGCTCATTTAATTGCAACTCGTTGTAAGGTATCGGATAAAGCAAATATTCCGGTTTTATCTGATAGGTACGTTCAGGAAGTTCCGTATCAATCGTTTTGATATATTTTCCGTACGCGGTCATTACTTCAAGAGCTTTTCCTGTTCTCAACAAATCATACCAGCGATGGTTCTCAAATGCGAGTTCGTGACGTCGTTCATTGGCAACCACCTCGGCATTGATTGTTGTGACAGCTGGTAAACCTGCACGTGCACGTACCTGATTGACATAAGGTGCTGCGTCTCCCGCACGTCCTTGTTCCACCAAGCATTCGGCTAACAATAACAGACAGTCCGCATAACGGTAAACAGGCCAGTTGTCGTCTGTATTTTCTATTTTGGAGTGTGCGTGACGGTATTTATTGATAAACGGATAATTTACAGGGTAATCATTGATCTTGGGATCGCCGATTTTTAGTACATCGGTTACGACTAAAGCGTTTGCCGCATCCAGTGTACCGACCGCAACCGCAATAGACGGGTCGACGCGGAGATCTCCCGGCTCGTAAGAAGCGATCATTTCCGGTGTCGGGACATTCCAGCCCCCTGTCAGCAGCGTACTACAATCGGGAACACCTGTAATAATTTCCGCATTCGTTGTTTTGGGGATAAAGTAGTACAGCCAATCACTTTGCTGCCCTTGATCTCCCATTTGATATTGGATTTCGAAGATCGATTCTTTTCCGTTCTTTTTGGATGTGTCGTATATATCGGCATAATCGGGAAGTAATTCATATCCCATATTCATGACATCTTTCAACTGCGCTTCCGCTGTCGCATAATCCCGGTCCGGCTTTGTCATCAATACATAAGCGTAAAGCATTTTGGCTGCTCCTTTGGTTGCCGCACCGTTTTGCGGGAATTTGACTGTCGGAAGTTTCTCGATGGCGTCTTTCACATCGTCGATGATGGCCGTATATACATCGTTAACGGACGAACGGGGTAAGAATGCGTTGTCTGCTCCCGTCACTTCTTCCAGATGCAAAGGGATGTCTCCGTAGCATTGCACCAATTGGAAATACATGAAGGCACGGATGAATTTAGCCTCCCCGATCGTTTTATTTTTGAAATCATCGGGAAAAGTTGTCCCTTCAATGCGGTTCAGAATGGTGTTGGCTCTTGAAATGCCCGTATAACATGCATAATACATTTCATTTGTCCATTGGTTCTGGTCGTCTACAACAAAATCCGCAATGTTTTCGCGATATAGGATGTGTAGACCGCGGTCCGCTTTATAGCGGGTGTAGTGCGTATTGTCGGAACGCATTTCTCCCATCAGATATCCTTGTCTTGCCGATACTCCCCGTAAAGCGGAATAGGCTCCGTTCACTGCTTGCGTGAATTGCTCCTGGGTTTTAAAGAATGTCGCATCATTCGGATAATATTGAGGCGTCAGATTCAGGAAATCTTCCGAACAAGAAGCCAAAGTCAATAATGCAACAACTAAACTAAATATCTTTTTCATGATCTTTCGTTTTAAATTTATAATTTGTTTTTCTGTCAGAATGAGATGTTGCATCCGATACTGAATGTTCTTGGAACCGGGTAAGTCGTACGGTCTACCCCTAAACCGTTCCATCCCATATCTTCATTCATGGCTATTTCCGGATTCATACCTGGGTATTTGGTGAATGTTGCCAATTGCTGGGCTGTTACATATACCCGGAGTTTGGAAAGGTACTGGCTCGGTTTGATCGGAATCGTGTAGCCCAGAGTGATATTCTTTATGGTCAAATAGGAAGCATCATATACCCAACTGCTATTATTGAAGCGGAATAATTCCGTTGTACCGGCTTTTGTTCTCGGAACTTGTCCGTCACCCGGATTTTCCGGGGAGCGCCAACGGTTGGCTACTTTCTTCAATACATTGAAACAACCGTCGATATTCAGAGTATGCTCGTAGTTTGAATTTATGATGTCGCCGCCTACCTGTCCGCTGATCAGGATACTCAGGTCGAAGTTCTTCCAGGAAAATTCATTTGTCATACCATAAATGAAATCCGGATTCGGGTCACCGATTTTTACACGGTCATTGTTGTCGATTATACCGTCGGGAACACCGTTAGGACCGCTGACATCTTTCATGCGGACTGTTCCGATCTCGGATGAGGCGTGCTTTGGCTGGGAATTAAACTCTTCTTCGGTCATATATACGCCGTCAAATACATATCCCATGAATATACCGATAGGTTCTCCTACAGCTAAACGGTTGAAATCTTCCTGATTGGAATATCCGCCTTTCGGGGTGTTGTTTGTTCCCATTTTGGTTATTTCATTCCGGTTGAAGGCTATATTCAAATTGGTAGTCCATTTGAAATCGCCGACGAGGTTACGGGATTGCAAAGTGATTTCATGTCCCCATGCTTTGTAATCACCGATATTGGAATAAATGTTGGAAAAGCCGGAAGCTCTCGGAATATCGACCTGATACAAAAGTCCGTCGACTTTCTTATTATAATAGTCATACATCAAATAGATACGATCGTTTAAGAAACCGATATCGACACCTAAGTCCAGTTGCTTTGTTTCTTCCCAAGTAAGGGCATTGTTTCCTAAATTGCCCAATCCTTTTCCCGGCGCTAAAGAACCACCCAGGACATAGTTGTAAGTGTTGACTCCCGCTATATACCGGTAATTACCGATGTTGTAGTTACCGGTTAATCCATAGCTGGCTCTTATTTTCAGGTAATTCATAACATCGGTTACCGGTTCCATGAAAGCCTCGTCGGATACAATCCATCCGGCGGATACGGAAGGAAAGTTCGCATATTTATTGCCTGTTCCGAAACGTGAGCACCCATCCCGGCGGAATGTTGCCTGCAGTAAGTAGCGATCTTTGAAACTGTAGTTTGCACGTGCAATGACGGAGGCCAGTGTCCATTGCTCGATGTTGTTGTCACCGTTTTTGGTGGCACCGGCACCCATCCAGGCGATATCATCACTTGGAAAGTCGGTTGCTGTCAGTTGGTTATATTCGTTGGAATATTTTTGTGCGCTGTAACCGACCAGTGCATCGATGTTGTGGTCTCCGAATTTGTGGTTATACATCAACATATTTTCGATGGTCCAGCTATAATGGAAGTTGGTGTTGTATTGTCCGCTTGCTTTCTGAGGGGGAGCAGTGAACATCGCTCCGCCGGATGTCGAAGGTGTAAAATCCCTGTAATTCTTGGCTCCTAAATCGAGGCCTGCCTGGAATTTATATTTGATGCCGTTCCATATATCCAGTTCTGCAAAAGCATTGCTTAATAAAGCCAAATCCTGTGTTTTACTTGTTTTTTCATGTAAAACACGTATCCAGTTTGGCTGTGGGAACATCCCCGGAGAATTTAAAGAAAGAATAGGTTCTCCGTTCTCATCGTAAGGATTTACAGTCGGGTCAGCCAAGAATGCAGCACTTAATATCTGCCAGCCTCCGTCTGTATTTTGATTGTTTTTGATTTGTAAGGTGGGAGCTATGTTCAGTCCTAATTTTAAGCGGTCGTTAACCTGATAATCGTTGTTTGCACGTAAAGAATAACGTTCGAAGTTAGAATTGTACATGACGCCATCCTGACGGAAGTAACCTAATACGATAGCCGTGTTGAACTTGTCTTTATTGGCTGTCACACTGATACTGTAATTCTGCGTGGCGGCATTGCGTGTCAGCAAGTCATACCAGTTGGTTCCGGCACCGTATTGGGATGGGTTTTGATATTGTTCCGGAACTCCTCCGGTATATCCTTCATATCTGGCTGCATCTTCGTAGTATTCTTTTTTGTATTGGGCAAATTCTTCCCCGTTCATAACGTCCGGAGTTTTTAATCCCTTTAAAGTCTGGACACCGAACGAAGCGTTTACATCTACCTGGGTTTTGCCTTGTTTCCCCCTTTTCGTTGTGATCAGTACGACGCCATTGGCGGCACGTGATCCATACAGGGAAGTGGCAGCGGCATCTTTCAGGATGGAAAAAGTTTCGATTTCATCCGGGTTGATACTGCTTAGATCCATATTGACAGGGATCCCATCGACTACGAATAAGGGTGAACTGCCGCCATTGATAGAAGCTGCACCACGGATACGGAATCCCATGCCTTTACCCGGTTGTCCTGTAGACTGGTTGATTTGTACACCAGCTACCTGCCCTTGTAGTTTTTGAGCAAATTGCCCTACGGGGAAACTTTCTAATTCTCCTGCATCTATCTTTGAAACAGATCCGGTCAGATCCCTTTTTTTCTGCGTACCGTAGCTAACGACGACAAGTTCGTCCAGCTGGTTTACAGTCTCTTTCAGAACGACATTTAATGTTTTCTGGTTGGAGACAGGGATTGTTTTGGTCTCATATCCGATGAAACTGATGGTGAGTATTTGATTGGGGCTAACATCTATGGAAAAATTACCGTCCATGTCCGTAATGGTACCGATAGTGGTCCCTTTGACGGAAATGTTTGCACCTGGGATAGGTTCTCCTTTTGCGTCGATCACCCGTCCGGACAGTTTACCGTTCGTTTGTTCTATGCCACTTATGGATTCTGTGTTTGCATGAGCTTTTGAAATCACATATCCGGGGCTTAAAAATACTGATAATAGTACAGCTTTTGACAATAGATTGCTGCATATCGATTTGATCATAATATTAAAATTTAATTTAACAGTTGAAATACTCTAATTTTCTCTACTAAAACTTTTTAGGTGTGTTCTTTACTTCTCTCCATAGGCAAATGATTTAAAATTACAATTGAATTCGTTCTGGTAGAACTATGAACTATACGGTACGGATAGTTGTAAAAAAGTAGGCTCGGTTGTCGGTTTTGGCTTATCTGTAGAGGTTATTGGAGCCTTCTGGAAGGAAAAAAGGAGAATATCTTTTTTGAAAGAATATCAATTTGGCTAATTTTAATATCATTTTTGAAAACATCCGGTCGTTTTATATACCTAATTTTGTCACGGTAGCGAACAACAGACAAGAATAGCCTTAGTTCTACCAGAACTAAGGTATTCGCAAAAGCATATTTATCTTTTTCGGGCTAACAATCCTTTTTCAGTTTTAGTTGTAACTGATCGTTACCTCTTTTTTATCGCTTTGGGAAAAACTTGTTGCCACATCCTGTATATCCTGCAAAGTGAACTTGCCTGTTATCCGGATGACCACATAGTCCGAATCCGTGTCGGCCAGCATGATCATTTCGTTGATCAGGTCGCCGTTCTGGACGATGTAGAAAGAGGCACGCGTGTCGTTGTCCTTGACCCGCATCAGTTCTTCATGCGATTGGCCGATGAGGCTGCTGAATTCTTTTCGCATCTGGTCCCGTACCTCCCGCTTGTCGGAAGTGACGATCTGGAGGTTGTTTATTTTCCCTTTCAGGTTCATCAGGTTGAGACCGCCGCTTTCTACGTTAGGGATCATGTCAAACATTTTCTTGGAGATGAAGACGGATGTCACGTTATCCATGTCGGCATATTTTTCGAACAGTTTGTCCTGGGCGAAACACAGGCTGGTGCAGCAAAGAAACAGGATCAGGAATATATTCTTGGATTTCATAAGATTAATCGTTTAAATGTTTGTTTAAAATGTTGTTTACTTTATCTATCTCCTGCCCGGCACTGTTTACCTGGCTGATGCCTTTGTTGAGGTTGTGCGACAGCAGGAGCAAAGCCTTTTCGGCGGCGACGGCGGCATCTTCCGGATTGGTGTAAGTGTCGCGCCGGTCTGGAGTATGGAACGATACATCGTACTGGAAAAAGCCGATACACAGCAGGATGGAGGCGGCGACCCCGCTTAACCAGTATAAAGTCCGTCTACGGGCCAATGAACGATTCTTCTTTTCTTCCGTGGCGGCCCAGGCGTCGATCCGCTCTTCCAGCCTGCGGGAAAGTCCTTCGGGTAAAGCCTGCTCCTCCTGGAGGGCTTTATTGATCAGTTCGTCTATCTTTTTATCGTTCATATTCGTATGTATAATATTTTTCAAATTGTTCCCGGATTATTTTTCGTGCCCGGGAAAGTAGCACCCGTATGTTGACGGCACTCAGGCCGGTGATCTGTTCTATCTCATCCATCGAGCAGTCTTCAATCCCTTTCAACCGGAGGACTTGCCGTTGATTTTCCGGCAGGCGGTCGATGAGGTGGCGGACTTGCTCCACTTTGTCTTGCATTTCCAGTTCTTTGTCCGGAGAAGCATCTGTCGAGAGGCTGACGGCTTCGGTGACATCCTCGTCATGCCTGCCCGCACGGGGAGAACGAAGGAAATCGAGGCAAAGGTTTTTGACCAGCGTCACGCAGAAGGCTTCCGGATTCCGGACATCGGCCAGTTCATTCCGCCGGCTCCACAGCTTATAGTAGGCATCTTGCAGGATATCTTCGGCATCGGCTTTATTTTCGACCAAAGCGTAAGCGATCCGGAAGAGCTTGGGATGAAGGGGAAGGAACAGCCTTTTAAAGCTCTCAACATCCATCTTTGTGGTCGTTTACTACTTTTTCGATATCGGACGGTTTGATTTTCCCTTTGATACGGATCAGGGCATCGTCGCCTCCGTCGGTTGTCAGGATCACCAGTTCGCGGATGATATCTTCGTCAATGCGTACCATTACTTTCGTACGGCTGCCCTCCTCGTTGGAGTTGACCATTGTTTCAAAATTCGGATCTTTCAGTTTTTTGATGGCAGCGCGGAGATCGTCTTTGACGGTACTGCCGCATTCCTCGAAAGAAAGGACTTCGATGCTGTTCACGCCCATCGTCTCGGTGAACAGGCTGCTTATTTTCATCAGGAACGGGCCGACTGTTACGCGGGTTACGTTTTTTTGCTTGGCAAAGTCGTTGAACAGTTTGTCCATGCTCTGGCTGTATCCTGCCTGGCAGGATAGAATGAGGATCAGGATTGCAATGTATTTTTTCATCTTTCTTGTGTATTAACCGTTATTTAATTCCGTTAGTTCCGCTCTTTCAATGCGCGCTATTGAAGAGCGTTCATTTAGTAGACGGGAACGGAAAAGAAGTTGTTACAAAGAAAGGGAAAAAAATTATTTTTTTTCTTTGTTCTCTGCTATTTCGACAAAGTAAACGCTGGAACAGATGAGCAATATGGCTATCAGTTGCGTCCAGCTGAAACGGTCCTGTCCCAATGTGAGCGATACGATGGTGGCGACAATCAGAATGAGATAGCCATAGAGGGCTACTAAAGTCGTACTCAGGTATTTCAGGCCGATAGGGATGAGCAAATAGCTGACGACGGTCGGGAAGATCAGGACGAACATCAGGATAAGGAAGGGCGTCCAATGCAAAGGCAATTCCAGCACCTTGGCATCGAAACCGGTTATCGCCGACACGATAAGGGCTGAAAAAGCCGCTCCTGTAAACGTATATCGCAGCATGGTCATCACCCCGACCTTACTCAATATCCGGTTGCTGATAATCAGATAGGCGGCGTACGCGAACGAGCTCATCAGGCAAAGCATATTCCCGGTAAAAGCGTCGGCTGCCAGGTCGTCGCTCTTTTGCGTCAGGATGCAAAGCAGGGCGCCTCCCAGCCCGATCAGTATCCCGATAACCTTCATCTTCGTTATCTTCTCTTTGAAAAAGATTACGGCAAGAATGAATACCCAGATCGGTTCGAGGCTGGTGAAGATGGAGCTGGAGACCGGAGTTGTCTTACTCAGCCCGATCAGGTAGAAGAACATAAAACCATAGATGCCCAGTGCCCCTAACAGGAAAAGAGATATCTTTTCCTTCCGTGTAGAAGTTTCCGGTTTCGTAAACATCCCGATAATCCAGAAAGCGACTGCCGCGAAAGTGCATCGTAGCGTAACTCCCGAAAGCGGCGTCATCCAGAGTGGCAGCAGATATTTCAGGGCATTCATATTCAGACCGCTGAAGGTCTTGGATATTACCATGCTGACGTTTGCTTCTGTAATTTTATTCTTCATGCTTGATGCGGTTTGATATTATGCGGATTTAAAATTGTCGTTAAATAAGAAAGAATCCTGTTTGACATATGCCCACGCGGCGGTTATCAGCGCGATCACCATATTGAAGATGAAAGCGAATTGCTGGGTCTCGATATGGAAGAGGTCTTTAAAGACATTGATGATAAACGGGCAAAGCAGGATTGCCAGGTAATTCATCGCCATCACGAAAGCCAGCGCGAGCGTCACTTTGGACGGGATCGCCGTACGGGTCGTCTTGTCGTAAGCGACAGGTTGTATGACGCCGTAGCCGAAGCCGGCAAAGATACAACCCAGCCCGATCAGCCATTCCGTCCGGGAGATCAGGATGAGCGCCATCCCGATCGCAATGGAAAGCATGCAGGCGAACTTGGTCTTTTTCCCGAAATAGGAGACGATCTGGTTAAGTATGAACCCCGGCGCCATGATCGCTAAGAAAAAAAGCGAGATCATGATGCCCGAATTCCCGCTGGTGAAATGATACTCCTTCATCAGGAACGGCAGGTTGAAGCTGATAATGATCACCAGATAAGTGGCCAGCCCGTAGAACGCCATAATCTGCATCAGATGCCGTATCTGTATGCCGAATTTGCCGAAGCTGCTGGCGGTTGTATCCTCCGTCGGTTTGGATTGGGCCTGTGGAGCCGCCGGCTTTGCGGTTGCATGTGTACTTGTTTCGGGATAGGGCGAAATATTCTTTTTCAGATAAAACGAAAGAACGATCGAGATCAGGGGAAACAGATAGACGACGAACGGCAGGTGCCAGTTTACTTCCGCCAGATAACCGGTCAGAATCGTTGCCAATACTAAGGTCACATTCGTGATCGCGGAACTAAGGCCGAACTGCTTCGTCCGGTATGCACCCGTGAAAAAGCGGGAGATCAAGCCAGTGGAAAGTGGTACGATCAACCCCGAACCGATTCCTAAAAGCGCACTGACGGCAATCAGTTGCCACATTTTTATGGAAAGCAAATACAGAATCCCGCTCAATGAGAAGATCACCAGGCCGACTTGCAGCAGGAGGATATTATTGATCTTTTCCGTCAGCTTGCCCGACAGGATGATAAAAGGAATGATCAAAAGGGAAGGAAGTGACGAAAGCATCTGTATGTCCAATTCCGTGGAGTGGGGGAAGATCGCAGAAAGTTTTCCTAAGATAGGGGAGACGGCCAGGCCGGGCAATGCATTCAGTGCCGATATCGACCATATACCTATTAATGTAATAAGGGGAATCGTCCCCTGTCCGGTCTGTATTCGCATAATCGTTTCGTTAAATCATTATTTATTGTATTGAAACAATCTCGAATTGCGAATGTTCATTATTTTAATAAACCCCAAATATAGTATGTTTAACCAAAAACACAGAACAATTGTGGATAGTAGCTGTTTTTGCCTTACAATCGACCGAATGGAGTCGATAACGCCATTAATAATTAAAAACAAAAAAGACATGGAAGATTCTAATTTCAGAAAAGGTGATGCCAAGACAGCGATCTTTGGCTCGGAAAAAATGTTACAAGCCTCTCCTGTAGACAAAATCCCAGATGGTCCTACCACTCCGGAAATAGCGTATCAAATGGTTAAAGACGAAACGTTTGCACAGACACAGCCGCGTCTGAACCTGGCGACATTCGTGACGACTTATATGGATGACTATGCAACCAAACTGATGAACGAGGCAATCAACATCAACTACATCGATGAGACGGAATATCCGCGTATTGCCGTTATGAACGCCAAATGTATCAACATCGTAGCGAATTTGTGGAATACTCCCGAACAGGCAAAATGGAAAGCCGGTGCATTGGCTATCGGTTCGTCCGAAGCATGTATGTTGGGAGGGGTGGCTGCCTGGCTACGCTGGCGTAAGAAAAGATTGGCCGCCGGTAAGCCTGCAGACAAACCGAACTTCGTAATCTCTACCGGATTTCAGGTTGTATGGGAAAAATTCGCCCAGCTTTGGCAGATCGAAATGCGCCAGGTGCCTTTGACACTGGACAAGACTACGCTCGATCCCGAAGAAGCATTGAAGATGTGTGATGAAAATACGATCTGTATCGTGCCGATCCAGGGGGTTACATGGACAGGTCTGAACGATGATGTAGAGGCTTTGGACAAAGCTCTCGACGCCTACAATGCAAAGACTGGTTACGATATTCCTATTCATGTGGATGCTGCTTCCGGCGGCTTTATCCTTCCGTTTTTGAAACCGGAATTGAAGTGGGACTTCCGTTTGAAATGGGTTCTTTCCATCAGTACGTCCGGACATAAGTTCGGTCTGGTTTATCCGGGTCTGGGCTGGGTTGTCTGGAAAGACAAATCTTATCTGCCTGATTCCATGTCGTTCAGTGTGAACTATCTGGGTGCCAACATTACACAGGTCGGTTTGAACTTCTCCCGTCCTGCCGCACAGATCCTCGGACAATACTACCAGTTCATCCGTCTCGGTTTCGAAGGATATAAAGCAGTCCAGGAAAACAGCATGGCGGTTACCCAGTACCTGCATGACCAGATTGGCAAGATGGCTCCGTTCGTAAACTATAGCAACGAAGTCGTGAACCCGCTGTTCATCTGGTATCTGAAACCGGATTATGCGCAAAAGGCGAAATGGACACTGTACGACCTGCAGGATAAACTGAAACAAAGCGGTTGGATGGTTCCCGCCTATACATTGCCAAACAATCTTGAAAACTATGTCGTGATGCGTATCGTTGCCCGTCAGGGATTCAGCCGCGACATGGCGGACCAGTTACTGAACGATATCACGGGAGCCGTTGCGGAACTTGAAAAACTCGAATATCCGACTCCTACGCGTATTGCGCAGGATAAGAACCAGGAAGTGAAAGGTTCCGTATTTACTCACACGGGCATGCCTCATAAGAAGTAATCCTGTTGACTATATATATTCAAGAGCGAGGAAGTTGCAACTCTGTTGCGACAACCTCCTCTTTCACTATCAATCTTTAATTACAGTTGTTTATGAATAAAACAATTTCCGTTTCACAAATAAAAGAAGCAGCACAGGAAGCCTTTGAGCAATTTAAGGATAATACGGGTGGCAAGAATGCCGATTACATCCCTTATCTGGCTAATATCGACAAGAACCTGTTCGGTATCAGTATCTGCCTGTTGGATGGTAAGACCATTACGCTGGGTGATTCTTCCTACCGTTTCGGGATCGAATCTGTTTCGAAAGTGCACACGGCTATCCTGGCACTTCGTCAATACGGAGCCGAAAAAGTACTGAAGATGATCGGTGCCGACGCTACCGGCCTTCCTTTCAACTCCATCATGGCGATCTTGTTGGAGAATGACCATCCTTCCACTCCGCTGGTAAACGCCGGGGCGATCACGGCTTGCAGCATGGTGCAGCCGGTCGGTGATTCCGACAAGAAGTGGGAGGCTATCGTTTCCAATATCACCGACCTTTGCGGAAGCGCCCCGCAGTTGATCGACGAATTGTATAAGTCCGAGACGGCAACCAACTTCAACAACCGTTCCATCGCCTGGTTGCTGAAGAACTACAACCGTATCTATGACGATCCGGATATGTCGCTCGACCTGTACACCCGCCAGTGTTCATTGGGGATCACAACCGAACAACTTTCCATCGCTGCAGCTACCGTTGCCAACGACGGTGTGAACCCGGTTACGAAGAAGTCTGTTTTCGACGCTTCTCTGTCGCCGAAAATCACTTCCTTAGTGGCTACGGTCGGTTTCTACGAACGTACGGGAGACTGGTTGTACACTTCCGGTATTCCTGCCAAGACAGGGGTAGGCGGCGGCGTCATGGGTATCATGCCCGGACACTTCGGTATCTCTGCCTTTGCTCCTCCTTTGGACAGCTCCGGCAACTCCGTAAAAGCTCAATTGGCAATAAAATACATAATGAATAAACTGGGCATCTCCATCTTTGGCAGTACCCGGTTTACAATCACCGATTAAAACGGTTTATTCTTTTAGTTGACGAGCCTTCACGCCCCTGTAGTTGACAGGGAGACGGGAGGCTCGTTTTTTGTGGGCGAAAGGTTTCTTGATTAGTTGAATTTGCTTGAAAAACATATTTTATATTTCAATTAGTAATGATATTAGCCGTATATTTGTAGTTATCAGCAATAAATCAAAATGCAGGCTTAAAGAAAGGAATGATTGCCTGCCGGAAATGTTTACCACGTACATGCGAACCTTGTGTTAACTTATGTTCGTCTTCTTGCCAAAAGAATATATTAATTTAGGATGTTAACTTTTAAAACAAATCAGAGAATATGAAAACAAGAGAAACAAGAGAAACAAGAGAAACAAGAGAAACAAGAGAAACAAGAAAAAATAATCAATGGCTATTGCCTTTTGGATAATCCTAAATTTGTATTCCTTTATCATGTCGGATGTGTTTCAGAAAAACAAGAGGGGGAAAATGGAAGAGCCGTGGTGTAAAAAGAGTAATTTCTCTAATAAAGCGAACCTTATGTAAACAAATTTGTTTACCTTTGTGAAAAGGATAAAATTATGGATAGCCGTATTGATATAATAAAAGGTATTCATCCCGGAAAATTTATTGAAAGGGAACTGAAAAAAGGAAATTTGACTCAGCGTTCTCTGGCAGAGGCAACAGGTATTCCATATCAAACTATTAATGCAATTATTGCAGGCAGACGAAACTTAACAACGGAGCAAGCCATAAAAATAGATTCTGTATTGAACTTGGAAGAGGGTTTTTTCTCTATACTTCAAGTTTATTATGACATAAAACAGTATAGAGAGAAAGAATTAGCTAATCTGTATACTGGTAGTCCACGTATTCGTCGAATACTTTTTTGGGACACGGATTTCGACAAAATCAACTGGGGTAAGTATAAAGATGCTGTTATCAAGCGGGTATTAGAGAGAGGTAATGAAGAAGAAATCAATGAAATTCAAAATTTTTATAATCTTTCGACAGGTCAACTAAAACTATATAAGCCGAGGAAAATACGTCAATATAGATTAAACCAAAAAACGAATGACTAAGAAAAACGCTAATAAACTGCATTATGAAACGGTTAGTCCTCTATTGAGGAAGATTCTCAATGATATAATGGGGAATTCTATTTTTGAGCCGTTCTATTTGGTTGGTGGTACTTCTTTGAGCTTGCGGTTAGGACATAGGAAGTCGGTAGATATTGATTTGTTTACCAATGTCCCTTATGGAAGCTTGGATTTTACTGTATATGAAAACTTTTTTCGGAATAACTATCAATACTACTATTGTGCAGATAAAACAGACCTTGTCGGGTTTGGGCGTTCGTATTATATTGGAAATTTGGAAGACGATAGCATAAAAGTAGATTTGTTTTATCACGATGAGATTATAGACCCATGCGATATAGTTGATGGTATACGAATGGCAAGTCTTCCCGATGTTACAGCGATGAAAATAGATGTTATTTCCCGAATTGGTCGTAAAAAGGATTTTTGGGATTTACACGAACTGCTGAATACTTATACTATTTCTCAAATGATATCCTTTCATAAACAGCGGTATGAATACACGCATGACAAAAAGGAAATAATTTCCAATCTTACTGATTTTTCTTCTGCTGATAAGGAGCTTGACCCTATCTGTCTGAAAGAGAAAGAGTGGGAATTAATAAAGTTGGACTTTGTGGAACTGATGAAACTAAAATCTTAATGGGATGGGGTATTTGTATGGAGCAATTCATGGTGATTGCCAAAATCAGACACTAATCATGTATTAAGAGATAAAACTATCGTAATACAGAAAAATGACAATAACCCCTTTTTTGCCCTTTTTCTATTTCATCTCAAATTCCGGTTCATTTTGATCTTACATTTTGTCCGGTCAGACGGTTTTTGTTTAACAACAGAAAGTATGTGGTAGGCAGCTTGTCCGGTTATCGCTTCTGTTTTGTCAGTCTGAGTAGGAAAAACAGGGAAATGTGATAAAGTCCAACTCCCGGAGAATCGAATATTTGCAGACGAGATCGGAGCGCTTATCATTTATGGAGAACGTTTTTTTCAGGCCTTTCACTGTGAGCTGCGCAGAATTTTGCCATGACGACCGTCTTCGTTGCCGTGGGTTGCCGGGTTCATGGGTAATGACGACCGTCTTCACTGCGATGAAGTCCCTTGCTATGGCGATGACGACCGTCCTCATGGCGATAAACCAGCAAATAAATGGAAAAAGTGCGTTTTACCTTCAAAAAGAAGAATATCTGAACTCTTTCATCGCCAAACCTGCTAATTGTTAAATAACTTGTTTTTTACAATAAGTGATCTTGAATTTATTTGTTTGTTTGAGTAGGGTCGGTTGGTTTGGCATCAACTGCTTGCCCAGCAGGGGCAGGATGTGTTTTATTATAATAATCTTCTTTTTTCTTGTTTGCGGACTGTACCAGGCTCGTGACATAGACCGTGAAGATCGGGAACATCATCATGCCGAGAGCAGCCAGCAGAACCGACAGGATGCGCCCCGTAGGCGTGATCGCGATGATGTTCGAGCCGACGGTCGTCACGTCCATGAAAGCCCACCAGAGGGCGTCGCTGTAATCCTTTACTTCGGGGTTCACCTTATGTTCGATCACGAAAAATATCAGGCTGGAGAAATAGACCATTGCCAGCAACATCGTCAGGTAGGAGACGAAAAGACCGGAGGCCCGGTTAGAAGTCAGCCAGCCGACGACGATCGCCAGTGCCCAGCCACTGCGTACGAGCGGAATGAAACGCAGGAAATAGGTCACTTCGGCCGAGAAGGTGAAACCATAGTAGTCTATAATATTAAGATAAGGAATCGATACCAGCAGGAAGAGGAAATGAGTTTGCAAATAATGAATTTTATCTTTTGATAAGAAAAACTCCAATACGAAATCGGCTATGAAGAACATACAGATCCAGAACTGCGTTTTCAGATACGAAGTCTGCGAGATGAACGGTATATTGTTGAACGTGTCGATCGAAATATCTACAATCAGAAAAAGCGAGAGTAGCAATATCATCACATGAAGCACTCCGTAAATGCCTCGCTTTTCATAAAAAAAGTCGTTGAATGCAGTTCTCATTATCTTTAAATATTTAGTCTTTATTGGGTGAATGCTGATTTATCCGATGAAACAACAAAATGATACCTTTTGTTTTTAACACTTGTCTGTTAATTAACCAAATTTGACATCCTGTTGACAAACTAACACAAAAAGGAGTTGTTATACTGTCAATACAAGCGAAACTAAACGAAACAAAATTCACATTTTAATAGTAAAATTCATGGCAAATATTGGAAAAGCAGTAAAACTTGGAGTATTTACTCTTGCGATTATGAATGTAACGGCAGTCGTCTCACTCCGCGGACTGCCGGCTGAGGCTGTGTATGGACTGAGTTCAGCCTTTTATTATCTGTTTGCAGCAATCGTGTTCTTAATTCCTACCTCGTTGGTGGCAGCCGAGTTGGCCGCCATGTTCCAGGATAAACAGGGTGGGGTGTTCCGGTGGGTAGGAGAGGCCTATGGCAAGAAATGGGGCTTCCTGGCTATCTGGGTGCAATGGATCGAAAGTACGATCTGGTATCCGACCGTGTTGACTTTCGGCGCCGTTTCCATCGCGTTTATCGGAATGAACGATGCACACGACATGACGTTGGCTTCAAACAAAATGTACACGCTGGTTGTGGTATTGATTATTTACTGGCTCGCAACTTTCATCTCTTTGAAAGGCTTGAGCTGGGTAGGCAAAGTGGCTAAAGTGGGCGGTATCGTCGGTACGATCATCCCGGCTGCCTTGCTGATTATCTTAGGTATTGTGTACCTGGCTTCCGGCGGTCATTCCAATATGGACTTCCATGGCAATTTCTTCCCCGATTTTACGAAATTCGATAACCTGGTACTTGCTTCCAGTATTTTCCTCTTTTATGCCGGTATGGAAATGGGCGGTATCCATGTGAAAGATGTGGAAAACCCTTCCGTCAATTATCCGAAGGCCGTGTTTATCGGTGCGTTGATTACCGTGTTGATCTTCGTGTTGGGAACATTCGCATTGGGTATCATTATCCCGCAGAAGGATATTAACCTGACACAGAGTTTGCTGGTCGGTTTCGACAACTATTTCAAGTTTATCCATGCTTCCTGGCTGTCGCCGGTTATCGCCGTTGCCTTGGCTTTCGGTGTGCTGGCAGGCGTATTGACATGGGTGGCCGGTCCGTCAAAAGGTATCTTTGCCGTAGGTAAAGCCGGTTATCTGCCTCCGTTCTTCCAGAAAACAAACAAGTTGGGCGTACAGAAAAATATCTTGCTGATCCAGGGTCTGGCTGTTACATTCCTGAGCTTGTTGTTCGTGGTTATGCCTTCCGTACAGAGCTTCTATCAGATTCTGTCACAGCTGACGGTTATCCTTTACCTGATTATGTATATGCTGATGTTCTCCGGTGCGATCGCATTGCGTTACCGGATGAAGAAAGCCGGTCGTCCGTTCCGTATCGGTAAGAGTGGCAACGGTCTGATGTGGTTTATCGGCGGTCTTGGTTTCTGCGGTTCTTTGCTCGCTTTCATCCTGAGCTTTATCCCGCCCAGCCAGATTTCTACAGGTAACAATACCGTTTGGTTTGCCGTGCTGATTATCGGCGCTATCGTGGTGGTAGCCGCTCCGTTCATCATCTATGCTGCCAAGAAACCGTCTTGGGTGGATCCTAATACAGAGTTCGAACCGTTCCATTGGGAAGTCGACAAACAGGTTCAAGGAACCGGCAGCACCAATACGACAGGCGCATCCCCTTCCGGAACATCTCCTAAGGCGTAAATCCGTGCGCGATGGGTTTGCCTCTGGCAAGTGGCAGGCTTTATTGACAATAGAATAAAACGAGAGGATGCATCCAAACTCCCCTTTCCCGCGTCGAGCGCGGGGATAAGGAGTTTTGGGCGCATCCTCTTGTTATTGAAAGACGAATACCCGGTGAAGTTTTACCAACCTGTGTTCTGCACCAGATGCTCGTTCATGTCTATTTCTTCCTGCGGGATCGGCCAGAGCTTATATTTCTCTTCAGTCGCTTTGGTGGAAAGGACTTTTCCCACAACGTCTACCTGTGCCTGGTTGTTGGTCATGGAGATCAGCAAGCCCCAACGTTTCAAATCATTGTAACGGATGCCTTCGGCTGCGAATTCGATGGCTCTTTCGTGTTTGATCCGTTCGAATACCTGTTCCTTACCCGTTGCCTGCA
Source organism: Parabacteroides sp. (assembly GCF_977054455.1). Taxonomy (NCBI): domain Bacteria; kingdom Pseudomonadati; phylum Bacteroidota; class Bacteroidia; order Bacteroidales; family Tannerellaceae; genus Parabacteroides; species Parabacteroides sp. Next base: position 84,329 of record NZ_CDRTCT010000005.1, read on the forward strand.
AGTATGACGGACCGGAGTTCAGGAGCGCGATGCCAGCTCTTTGGCGTACCTGGTTGATCAACTCGACAGCTTTTGACTGGTTGCCGTTTTCGTTATAGCATTCGGCAAGCATCAGCAATACGTCTGCGTAGCGGATCAGCGGGAAATTAGTCGGTGAATGGAAACGGTCCGTGATCAATCCGTCCATGTCATATTCGGGGACAAATTTGCGATACAGATAGGTGTTATGCCCGAAAGCATTCCGCACGTATCCGTTGGTCTCGTTTGACGGGTTCGATGGAGCGATAATCATTTCACAATCTTTGGCGGCGTTGTTTACCCACCCTTTATATTTGTTGGCTGTGTAAGGCAGGATAATAGTCGATTCCATGCGCGGATCGCGTTCTGCGTACATCTTTTGCAAGGTTGCGACGCTTTCCGGATATTCGGCTACGTATTTGCCGTCCGCATCAAACGTGCTGTAGAATACATTCTCCTTCACCGTGTTGTCTGTCGAGAAGCCGGGGAAAAGCTCGTCCCAGTCGAACGGCCGTCCATCCTTGTATTCATACATATCCACCAGTTCGACCGATGGAACCAGGCAGTTGATACAACCTCCGTAAGAAGCACGGTTGGCAATATAATGGACCGGCATGCCGTAAGCGGTACTTGCTCCGCCCATGTTCTGGACGGCAAAGATCATTTCCGTGCTTTCGTCTCCACCCGGTTTGAACAGTCCGGCGTAGTCCGGATAAAGGGCATAGCCGTAACCTCCGTTGCAGACTTCTTCAAAGGCCGTTGCCGCATCCTGGTATTGTTTGTTATAGAGCAGGACTTTTCCCTTCAGGGCATATGCCGTACCTTTGGTGACACGTCCTTTATCGGCATCGTCCCATGTCTTGGGAAGAGCGGAGCAGGCATATTCCAGATCGGCCAGAATGAAGTTGCGCACTTCTTCTTCCGTATTCCGGGTTTTGTACATATTATCGTATTCTTTATCTATCTCGGTTGTTTCGTCGTAGATGGGGACGCCTCCGTAGAGGTTCAACAATTCGTTGTAGAAAAAGGCACGCATGAAACGGGCTTCGGCGATATACTGGTTGATCAGGCTTTCGTCCATATCTACGTGTTTTATATTTGTGATCAGGGTGTTCGAACGTGCGATCCCGTCGTACATGCGTTTCCAGATGTCTTTGAACAAACCGGTAGTCGAATTGCTTTGTCCCTGGGCTACTTCGATAAAGCCATAAACGCCCCAGTTCAATCCGATGCCGATATCTGTCAAACAATCGCGAGTATAATATATGCCGAAAGCATCATCCTTTTTGAGGGAGCTGTAGATCCCCATCATGCCTTCTTTCGCATCAGCTTCGTCCTGCCAGAAAGAACCGCTCGATACTTTATCGGCAGGATATTGATCCATGTCGTAGCATCCTGTTAATAGAAGGAGGCTCGAGAAAGCTGTTAAGCCTATATGTTTAATTGTTTTTTTCATGATCCTGATATTTAAAATTCTATATTAACACCAATAACTGCCTGTCTCATGGTCGGGTAGGTCAACTGATCCAGTTCGGGATCGATGCCTTTGTAGCTTGTGAACGTAAAGAAGTTCTCCAAGCTCCCGTAGATACGCAATTTCTGTAATTGAATCTTGCTCAGCAAATGCTTCGGGATACTGTATCCTAACTGGATGTTCCGTATCTTCAGATAGTTTTTATTCTGTATCCACAGCGTATTTGCTTGGTTGTTGATGGCGTTCTGGTAGGTCAAACGCGGATATTTGGCGTTTGTCATGCCTTCCGCCCAGCTATTTTCGGCGATCTCTTTCGTGATCTGGTAGCCTCTCTGTACGCTTGTGCTGAAGTATTTTTCATTCAGATATCCTTTTGCACCGGCTACGCCCTGCATAAAGATCGAGAAGTCGATTCCTTTGTAAGCGGCGGACAATGTCAGGCCGAATGTATGTTTCGGGATCGTGCTGCCTACAACCTTGCGGTCTTTGTTCGGGTCGATGATACCGTCTCCATCCTGGTCTTTGAACAAGATATCCCCTTTGCCAGGAGTCGCTCCCAGTTTGCTGAATGCGTCCGGATTCTTGGCGATCATGTTGTTGACGATTGCCAAGTCTTCGTCTGTCTGGATGATGCGGTCTGCTTCGTACATGTACATCGAGCGGATGGCTTCGCCTTCTTTGGTCATATAGATTCCGTCCAAGCTATAATCTTTGCCCTTGAATTTGTCCACATTATTCGTGACATACATATAGTTTCCGTTGATGCTGTAGCTGAAATCGTTGATCTGGTCTCTCCAACCTAAAGACAGTTCGATCCCCTTATTGGTAACTTGTGCTGCATTGGAGGTCGGAGTCGAGGCTGCACCGTGCACCAATGGAGACGGCAGTTGGATCAAGATTCCTTCTGTCTGTTTGTTGAACCAGTCGAATGTTCCGTACAAACGGTTGTTCAGGACACCGAAATCGAAACCGATATCGGTTACTTTGGTCTTTTCCCAGGTCAGGTTGGCATTAGCCAGTGCTGTGATAGACCAACCGGTGTTGACCGCGTTATTCAGGATGTAATTAGCTGCTCCATAGCTGGAAATAGCGGAATAGTTGCCAACCGAGTTATTCCCCAGTGCACCGTAAGAAGCACGAATCTTCAGATTGTCGAGCCATTCGGCATCTTCCATGAAAGCTTCCTGGTCGATGCGCCATGCCAGTGATCCGGAAGGGAAGTAACCCCAGCGGTGGTCGGACAGGAAACGGGAGGAACCGTCGGAACGAAGGTTGAACTCGGCCAGATATTTGTTTTCCCAGTCCAGATTGATACGTCCGAAGTAGGAACGCATCACCCATTGGGTACGGTTGCCGCTTGCACTGATTTCACCGTTTGCAGCGTCTAATACGCTTCCGTTGGGAACAGTCAGGTCCTTGCGGCTGACAGTGTGCCATTCATACTGGTATTGTTCCTGGCTTGCGCCCGCCATTACTTGTAATCCCAGGCGGTTTTCCAGAAAACGATGGTTGTAGTTGGCTACGACGTCCATGTAGTTACGTTCGCGGTCATATTGCTTTTGAGTGATATAACTCTGTCCTTCGCCGTAAAACATGATCTGGTTCGTTCCGAAATTCCATATATCGTTGAAGACAGGCATTGTCTTCACGTTTTGTCCGGTATATTCATACGAGTACGATCCTGTAACCGATAAATCCTTGATCGGTTGCAAAGTGATGAAAAAACGGGATTTGACATTGCGGGTGATGTTGCTTCCTGTCGTGGAGTTCAGAGCCAACCGGATATTGTTTCCGGATTCGGACACGTCGTCTTCCGGGTTCTGGATACCTCCGTAGCGTCCGTCATGCTTCAGGATCATGGCGGGAGAAGTCGCCCAGCCCCAGGTGAATGCCCCGACAGAGGCTTGTTCGCCGGCTTCGGTAGCAGTTTGCCCGGCATTTCCCGGATCGGCTTTACCGACAAAACCGCTGGCATTGATCCCCATCTTCAACCAGGAGGTCAGCTGGGCGGTAATGTTCGTGCGGGCATTGTATTTGCGGTAACCGGCATTTTCCAATACTCCCGGATTATCGAAATAACCGAAAGCGCCGTAAAACTGGATTTTATCCGTACCTCCGCTCATGGACAGGTTATGCTGGGTTCCTACGCCGTTCTGGAAAGCCGCGTCGATCCAGTTCGTGTTCGGATATTTCAGCGGGTTTTGCCCGTTGTCGTTTCTCCATTCGGAAATGGCCGTGGAACTGTACGGGGTAGCCATATCGCTGTTTACATATCCGCTATTGATATATTCCATATAGTCCGCATAGTTGCTTACAGGGTCTAATACTCCCGGGCGGATGCTCTGAAAAGACACATATCCGTTGTAAGAAACGGACAGTTTACCCGATTTGCCGGATTTAGTCGTGATCAGGATTACGCCATTGGCGGCACGTGAACCGTAAATAGCGGCTGAAGAGGCATCTTTCAGAACCGAAATATTTTCGATATCCTGCACGTTCAGGCTGCTCATTTCACCTTCCATGCCGTCGATTATCACCAGCGGGGCGGCATTATTGAGAGTACCCTGCCCGCGGATCAGGATGCTGGCATTGTCATCGCCCGGACGGTTGTTGGATGACGTTACTTGCAGACCGGCTGCAACACCGGCCAAGGCGTTTGTCACGTTCGTGATCGGGCGGCTTTCTGCCAGGTCGTTCATATCGACCGAAACCACCGAACCCGACAGATTGACCTTTTTCTGCGTTCCGAAACCGACCACTACCACCTCTTCCAAGGCCTGGGTATCTTCTTTCAACTGGACATTGAGAGTCGGCTCGTTGCCTAATTTGATACGGCGGGTAGCATATCCGATGTAAGAGATCTGGATGGTTTCGCCCGGAGAGGCGGACAGTGAGAAATGTCCCGAACCGTCAGTGATGGTTCCGTTGCTCGTGCCTTCGACGGATACGTTTACACCGATCAGCGGTTCACCGTATTCGTCGGTGATCGTGCCGGTGATTTTTCTGGCTGACTGCATGACGATAGGGCTTTCCGTTTTCTCCCCTTTCATCAGCATGATGCTGTTTCCCTGCATGGCATAGACAATATCGGTGTTATTGAATATGTTTTGCAGGATGTCGGCAACGGACTGATTGGTTGCATGCACGGAGACCTTACGGGTAAGGTCTACTTCGTTCTTATTGAATATAAACAGGTAATCCGTCTGCTGTTCGATTTGATTGATCAGCGTCTGGATATTTATGTTTTCGCTGTTGATGGAAACTTTGGCAACTTGCGAGCTGGCTTCCGTAGCGAATAGCCCCGTTATGAAAATGAAGAGAGATGTAAAGGTTATTTTCATAATGCGCAATATATGTTTATTAGTCATTTTTAATGGGATATAGAAATCCCTGTATAAATTATTTTTCATACATTTATAGCCTTGTAATCGTTAATACTTAAGATAATTAAAATCCTGTCTGGTATTGACTTAGCCGGAGTGTGTCGGTAGCGCGTTCCGGCTTTTTTATGTATTCTTTCCTTTCCCCATAGGCAGTATAGATTTAAGATGTTAATAACTCTTGTTTATTTTATTATGATTGTACTTTCCTTGTCGTCTTTTTTCTCGTATTTAAATTTTGTCCTGAGTTGTAAGGTCTTCAGGACATGTTCCACCCCGTCGCTGGTTCGGAATTTACCGCTGTAGCGCTGGTTGAGGATCCGGGTGTTTTCAATGATGATGTTGACATCGAAATAGAGTTGAAGTTTTTTGAAGAGGTCACCGATCGTATTGTCGTCAAAGCAGATCAGCCCTTCTTTCCATAAGAAATAATTGTATTGGGTGATCGGGGAAGTTTTAAGCTGTCCGTGTTCCATGTAAGCTTTTTTGTTGGGCTCCAGCAGGAGATTGTCCTGGTGGTTGGACGATTCGATCTGTACGGAACCTTTCAGCAAAGCCGTTTCGAAAACGGGATTTCCCTTATAGGCCTGGACGTTGAACTCCGTACCTAAAACCTTTATGTCGTACTGCTCGGTCTTGACGATGAACGGTTTGTTTTTGTTGTGGGTTACATTGAAATAACCTTCGCCATCCAACGTGACGCTGCGGTTATTGCCCTCGAAATGACTGGGAAAGGTCAGGGTCGTTTTTGCATTCAGCCAGACTTTTGTGCTATCCGACAACGTCAGTTCGGCACGCTGTCCGGCAGGGACGTAAATCGTTTGCATGACGGCTTCCTGCCGGACAGGTTCCGGCTCCGGTTGGTTATATATGGACACAATTGAAAACGCGATGGCAAATATGGCGGCGATTTTCAGTATTTCACGGCCGATCGTCCGTAGCGTCCGCCGTTTCCGGCCCTCAGAAAGATTTTCTGAGGCAACATGAGCCGGCTCATGTTGCCAAATCGTTATGCTATAGAGTTTGCGTAAGGCGAGATATTCTTTCATATTCTCCTTATCGGCATCGATCCAACGGGCAACGGCCTCTTTTTCGTTTGGGCTTGCATCGCCGATAATATATTTATGCAGTGTCTCTTTATCCATAATTATGCGTTGGGGTAGTTGTTTTTCCACCCTTCTATTAATAATACGATTGGAAAGGGAACATCCCTAAACGAAAAACGAAGATTATTCAATTAAAAGTAAAAAATATAAAACGGGCAGATAGTCCTTTAGCCGCAGGCGTAACGGTTTGAGCGCTTTCGTGATATGATATTCCACGCCTTTTACCGAGATACCCAACTGTTCTGCAATCTCTTTGTTCGATCTGTTCTGGAAACGGCTCATGATAAAGATATGGCGGGTCTGTCCGGGTAAGGTCGCCAAAGTGTCTGCAATGATCTTTTTAACCTCTTCGGAGAATATCTCTTCAGGGTCGCATGCCTGCAAGGTGGAGATACGGATTTCCAGTTCCCGCTGGCTCATGCTGCTCATCGAATGAAGGGCTTCCGCTTTGATGGCTTCGTGTTTCAGGTGGTCGAGCGATTTGTTTTTGAGGATTGTAAGCAGCAACGCATCGGCATGATCCGTCTCTTTTGTTTTCAGGATTTCCCAGAGTTTGATCAGCGCATCGGATACAATGTCTTCTGCTACGGATTCATCATGTACAAACGATTTCGTGAACAAGAAAGCTTTCTTGTAGTACCGTGTGTATAAGATATTAAAGCTATGTATTTCCCCTTCAGACATTTATTTATATTTGTATTCCATACGCTTCTGGTAGCAAATATAAATAAAAATATGAGATTGTCACGAGAAGCGGGATGAAAAGCGGTTCCGCCCTATTTAAATTTGAATGGAGGTGCACTACGGAATCTTATTTTCCATATTCCCTTCCACGGGAAGCCATTCACTGGCGCTTACATTTTCGAGAGTGATGTCTTTACCGTTGAAAAGGAGGTTGTATATGTATCTTTTTCCTTTTTCCCACTTCGTATCGGCAGGAACATAATATTTGAATGTCGTTCCGTTGATGGTGAAGAGCACTTCCACATCTCCGTCTGCCTTGATACGCGACGTGGGGATCACCATCAGCTGCTGCGGCTCGCCCGGTATTTTTTTCAGCATGTGCGGACTATCCAGTTTCAGTCGGGTAGAGGCATTCGTCCCGACGCATCCGCTGATGTTTCCGGTCTTGATATTCATCTTTCCTCCGAAGCATAGGGACGTGCCGCCGGCTTTGTTTCCGATCTGGATCGCATGGAGCAGGAAACAGCCTTTCGTTTCCGGTGCCATTCGCAACTGGAAACTCAGGAGCGAAAGCGTATGATTCATGTTGAGTAAAGCGACCGGGGAAATCTGGTTGACCGCCCGTTGTCCGCGGGCCTGTATCCCGTACATATAATCTTTCGTCAGGGAAGCATCCGGTGATATGCGGACCGGGATATTCTCAGGGTCGAAGTTTACCTGCGATTGATAGGGGTAATAGGCATAAACGGTGACCGGTTCCTGATGCAGATAGATCTCAGGTGACTGGCGCCAGTTCAGTTTGTTGTTCAACAGGCAGGCTTCCGCCCGTACATTCTTGTAATCCGGATTACTATCGTAGATGCTGCCGGTGTTTTCCGAGACGACATGCAACCCGATGACCGACCCGCTTGTAAATTCTTGCATGAAATTGGGAGACTTTGTCGTTAGCGCCTTTGTTATTATTCTTAAAGGTTGCTCTTTCATGCCCAAATTTTCAATGAGTCCCGGTTCGTAGTCGTTTGTGCAACTAAAAATACTAACTGCCGTCACCATAAATAGTAGTAATTTATTCATTCTTTGTATTATTTTTGTGAAATGATTACAGATGCAAAGATCAGTCAGTTTGAGGAGGTAGAGGCTGCATTCGGTATAAAACCACGATGAAATCGTATAAAACCACAGGATGCAAATTGTCTACAGGCGTCAAATTGTCAACTGACGGTTCAGATTAACTATTTAATGCTTCAATTTGTTTACTTGATACGAGGGATTCATTATGTTGGACAAAATTCAGTTTTTATTAAGCTTGCAGATTATAGGATTCTGTATTTTTGGCGGAGTCACCCTGTTACTCCGGGCTGGTGAAAACCGGGCGAAAAAGATATTGGGCTGGGGGATGTTTTTGTGGGCTTTCCTGGCAGTCATGAGGGTGTCTGTGAATCTTTATCTGCATGAACCGAAAGAGGCTTTCCATCCGGATATCCTGATTATGGGGGCTTTGGTGACGGCAACGCTCGCTTGTTATGTGATTGAAGTTTTGCGGCCCGGCTTTCTTACTTGCAAACGTTTTCTTCTGTTTATCAGTCCGGTTATTTTCGGCGGACTGGCTTACCTGACTTATCGTCTGTCGGGAGGTGAAATTCATACCTATTATTCGATACGGGAGGTTTTCGAATACTTTAATATGGATGTCTTGCTTCGTATGACGGTCTTTCTGCTGACCTTGTTTTATATGGTTCTGCCTGTTTATCTGATAGCCAGGTACGGTAAGGACTTCAAGGTCTTTTTGGCGGAGAATGTTTCCGATCCGGAAGAATATGATTTGGAATGGTTAAGGAAAACCATGATACTTTTAATTGTTCTGTATGGCTTTTATCTGGCCTTATTGCTGACCGATACGCCTTTGATGTATGTGATCGACAAAACGGTCCTGCTGTTCGTATGGTATTATTTCTTTTATAAGGCGCTATTCCTGAAGGTGGTGGTCCTGGAACATTCCTTTGAAAGCGGGTGGGACCTGCCGTACCAGGAAGAGGGTAATGACGATGACGAACACCGGGTTCTCAGTAAACGTTATGCGGAGGAAGTAAATGCATGGTTTGAAAGGGAAAAACCGTATCTTCGCGAAGATTTACGCCTGACGGATTTGCAACGGATCTTTCCTATCAGCCGTTCTTATCTTTCCCAACTGTTTAACCGGGAGCTGGGACAATCGTTTTCCGATTATGTCAACCAGTTCCGGATCGAGGAAAGCAAGCGTCTGATGGATGCCGAGCCGAATGCCAGTATACAGGAGATTGCCGAACGTTCCGGATTCCATTCGATCAGTACGTTCCGGCGGGCTTTCCAGAAGTGTACAGGCACGATTCCGTCGGAGTATAAGAATAGCAAATAAACACGTAACGATCTTTATTCCGTCATGGACACTGTTCAAACTACTACTGCCGTCCGACCGCATATTGTCTGGCTGGACGTTCTTCGCCTTGTCGCCATCCTGATGGTGATTGCCATTCATTGTACCGACCCGTTTAACGCCTCGCCTGAATCGCGTGCCGATCCGGAATTTAATTTCTGGGGTTCTGTTTACGGTTCCATGCTGCGTGCCAGCGTGCCGCTTTTTGTGATGATGACCGGATTCCTTTTGTTGCCGGTCAGGCAGGAGGCTTCCGCCTTTTATAGGAAACGCATTCCGCGTGTGTTGTTTCCATTCCTGATCTGGTCTGTCTTGTTCGATCTGGCACCCTGGTTCATCCAGTGGGTAGGAGGTAGTCCGGAACTGGTGACGGACTTTTTCCCTTGGGAACCGAACCCTTCGGCCTCGTTCGTAGAGGCGTTGAAGACGATTGCTTTGATCCCTCTCACCTTTACGGTCTATGCGACACCGATGTGGTATATCTATGTGCTGATAGGGCTTTATCTGTATATGCCGGTCTTCTCCGCATGGGTGGAAAAGGCATCGGACAAGGCGAAGCGTATGTTTCTGGCGCTTTGGTTTGTTTCGTTGTTTATCCCTTATCTGACGGAGTTTGTCTCGCGTTACCAGTTCGGAACCTGCTCATGGAACTCATTCGGGCTGTTTTACTATTTTGCCGGTTTCAACGGATATCTGTTGTTAGGGCATTATTTAGGGAAAAGAACAGACGGGTCGCTCGGCAAGACCTTGTCGGTGACGGTTCCGCTGTTTTTAGCCGGCTATTTTATCACATTGGCCGGTTTTCGCCATATGACATCCGACCCGAATGTGAGCGAGGAGGGGATGGAGCTGTTCTTTACTTATTGTTCGCCTAACGTGTTGCTGATGACGGTTGCCGTTTTCCTGTTGGTACGGAAAGTGCGGATTACCTCGCCGGTCGTTTGCCGCGCCCTTGCCAATCTGACCAAATGCGGTTTTGGTTTGTATTGCGTGCATTATTTCTTTGTCGGTCCTTCCTATATGTTTGCGCAGTGGATCGGGACGCCTGTTCCGGCGTTGGTGCCTGTTTCGGCCGTTCTGACCTTTATTTGTTCATGGTCATTTACTTATCTGGTGAGTAAGTTGCCGCATGCGAAATATATCATCGGTTGAGGCGCCTTTCTCTTGTCCGGCTGTTTGTGCAAATGATGTTAAATAGGCACACGAAGTGAATAACGTATCTGTTTTACCTCTATTTTTGTGTTGTAAAACATAATTATGCAATACTAATGCAGGTATGTTTTGCACGAATCGTTTTAAACAAGAAGAGAGAAGCTATGAAGAAGTTTTTTAGAAAGTGTGTCAGATGCCTTGAAATATTAGGTGACTATGGAATGCAGAAATATGGTATGAAACGTGCTTGAGAGGTTCACTCCTCCAAACAACGAAGCCCCGAAGATGTCGATCACCTTCGGGGCTTGTTTTCTGTATGCTTTCGTCCTTCACAGGGTTACCGGCTACATTGAACTTTTCAATTCAATATACTTTAGTATTATTAATATTAAATCCGGCCGCCTGTTCGCCTGTCGCAGGGTAATTGCCGTTTTCACGGCACGCGGCCAAACATTTTAGAATTATTTGATTATAAAATATCTTCCTTTATTTTACAATTGCCTTAACAGCAGCTTCGCCTTCGACAGCTACTACTACCACACCTGCCGGAGCAGCGATTGCAGCGTTGTCAGAAGTCAGAACCGTGTTGGCTACTGTCTGGCCTAAGATGTTGCTGATAACCACCTTCTTGCCGGCAGCGTTAGCGATGGTTACCTGGCCTTCGCCTGCGATAACGGCGATTTCAGATGTGGCGATCGTTTCGTTGTCTGTAGCAACTACATCGTCTGCAGATACTTCAAGAACATTTACGACAACTGCATCTTCTTTCGGGCCCATAGCCAATACACCGTTGATGTTGTGGACGTAGTTCTTGCCATTTGCATTCTGGCATACGATGTTGTATTCGCCTTCAGCGTCCTTGCTTGCAAATTCGAAGCTGAACTGGAAGTTCTTGACACCTTCCTTAACTTCGTGTTTCAAACCGTCTTTTGAAGTACCTTTAGCAACAGATACGGTATCGATCTTGGCAGCAGCATCCAAAGCCGGAACCAACAATGTATCCTGAGCCATGATAGAAGCCGTGCGGAACATAACGCGGTTTGCACCTGTACCGTAGATGTACGGAAGTTCTTTGTTTGCATCCTTTGTAGTGGCAGAGTCAACAGAGTTCCACATATACAGACGGCTTGCAGCAGCTTCTTCAGTAGCCTTAACACCCTTCGTGATGTAGTAAGTGTAGGGAGCAGCATTGTCATAATGGGCGGTATCCAACCAGAAGATAAAGTCCAAGTTGCTATAAGCATCAGCCTTCAAGTCGCCTTCGCGAACAGCGATGCCCTGGTTCTTGGCGTTAACAACGGCATAGTCGCCATTGACAGCTTGGATGCGTACGTGCTTCGGCAGAGATTTGTAAGAAGCAGGAGCAGACTGCGGTTTAACGATGAACATGTCGTTGCGAGCGGTCAGAGGTTCGCCGGAGATGGTCTTGTACTGGGTGCTTACAACCAGTTTCAATGGATCAGGAGTTGCAGTTGCATCATACAATACGAATGTAGAATCCGTATCGACAGCGATCATAGTGAACTGAACCGGAGTGCCGTTCTTCGTTGCATATTTGCCGTTAGAGAATACATAACCTCTTGTAGCATCTTTGATGATAAATGCGCTGTCGGCATCCATGATCGTGTAAGTCACTTTCTTCAAAGCATCTTCCACACCGTATTTGCTTTCATCGGAAGGAACTAATGTGTACAGCACTTCTTCTTCCGGAGCAGCTACTTTCAGCGTAGAGTCTTTTGTCATGACAATGCTCTGTCCTTCCAATACGTCGGCAGCCGAGGTGATGGTGAACTTGTTGTTCTTGGCATCGTTAGCTGTGATATATTTGAAGCCGATATATGCGTTGTCTGCGTCTACGTCTTCGGCTGCTACCAACTGGATTGTATCGCTACCGATAGCGAAGATGTTATTGTCTTTGTCGACAACGTTGGTTACACCTTGCCATTTAGCAGTTGCCGTTGCACGGTTTTCAATAGCATAATTACCTTTGTCTACACCGGCAGCCTTAGAAACTACGAATTGTGCATACGGATTGAATGCCTGAGCTTTTGCTACATACTTGGCAGGATTAACCGGGCTTTCATCAAAGTACAAGCCATAATATTTGTTAGCTACACCGGCACTTTTTTCTTTCATTGCATTGATCACATAATACAGACCTTCAGCGATTGTGGCATCACCACCGATAGTTGCGGCTTTGTCGGATGTTTTGATAGTGGCGACCAAGTTGCCATTAGTAGTAACAGAAGGATCACCACCGATCGTTAAGACTTTCGTATTAGAAAGTTTACGGATTACCACTTGCTTAGAAGGAGAAATAGAGGTTCCTGAACCTGTCCCTATTAAAGTAACCTCAAGAGCATTAATGCCATTTGCATAGTTTGCACCGTCTTTGATGGCGGAAGTGGAGACAAGAGCTGCATTAGAATTATCTGATACTGTTGTTATTTCCAAACCATTAAGAGCAGTCAAATACTTATTTACAGCTGCAACATAAGCTTCTTCCTTCTTTTTTGTTGCATCGGTCGTAGAATAAGTAATTCCTTTTATTGCAGTCTTTACTGCATCAATCAGATCCTGACCTGTTTTTGCAGAACCTGTGGCTCCTGCATCTGTAAACTTCTTTGCTTCTGCAAATTTTGTCCCTTTAGGAAAATCTGACGCCTTGTCCTGAGTAGAGAACAAAGTGACACCTGCCTCCAAATGGTCTACAGCAGTTTTAACAGCAGAAATTTCTCCATCTGTAGGAAGTGCTGTATGCATAGCATCCAAAGTAGAAGCTACCGGCAGTGACTTCGGAGCGAACAACGGAGCAATTACTAAAGAATCATTCGGGATATAATAAGTTGCGATGAAAGCAGCTGTTGCAGGATGATGTTTAGCAATCTTTGTTCGCTCAGCCAAAGTAGTGACCTTATTTGAACTTGGTTCAACTGCGATAGTATCCACATTCAATACATTAAATTCTTTGCTTGGGTCGTAGAACTTATAGTCAACCAACAGATATTCTTTTTGTGTCACATCTGCTGCAGTCATATCATTGTTCATACGGCCTTTATGTTCTTTTCCGTTTGTAAGGAAAAGGGCACGTGTTCCAGAATTTACTGCTCTATAATTACCTGTTTCATCAAAAGTGACATTGACTGCTTTCCATTTATTATCTGTCAAAACATTAGTCTCTGTAGAAGAAACATTTTCGCCAGTAAAGTACAGGCGGCCACTATTTCTGGCAACCAATGCATTAAAATCTCCTGCGGACAATTTAACAGCAGCTGTAGAAACATCACCTTTCAACAAGGCAGATGTCACACTTTGAGCATCTGTTCCTTTAGTAGCATCAAAGGCAATTTCTCCAGTTGTCCCATTAAAACCGATAGTAAAGGTAGTATCCTTTCCGGCACCATAGTTTTTAACAACATAAAGGCCTTTCGAAGCATCCCAAGCCCAATCTGTATTACCATTCTTTTCATTTGCTTTGATAGCCGTAGCACGACCACCATCTGCCTTATCAGACTGTAACTTGATAGATAGTTTCTGACCAGACAATCTGTTAGTAAATGAATAGGTATAAGTTGTACCAGCTACAGAAGAATGAGGATTTAACTTTACCTGCCAAAGGGTCCCCAGCAAATTGGAAATACTACCTCTCCAAACGGACGCCTCTACTTTCTTGAAATTACCTGCTTCATCCATTGCCAAATAGTCAGTAGAACCACTACCGATCGTCAAATGGATAAAAGAGCCATCCTTTATAGTGCTGGCATCGACAGAAGCTGCCGCCGCATTAAAGGACAGTCCACCGGCTACCAGAGCGGTAGCCAAAAGAGTAGAAAATCTCTTGTTCATAATCATTAAAAATTAATTGTTAATAAAATAGTGTTTAAAAATCCAACAACTAATTTCACGAAGGGGAAACAACCCCCGCGAATGATTATGAACGGGCATAAAAAAACGCGGGTCTATTGTCTATTATCAAACATAAGGCTCTGGTAAGCCCGTACAACAATAATAGAACAATAGCCCGCGCCTTATACGATATAAAACAATTTTCCCATAAGAATGGTAGATGAATTTATACGTAACCAGCGCAAGCATTTACTGTCCATTATTCCGTTGTACTAAAAATTTACCAGATTCTATGTAAGGAATAATCTTCGTAAAATGCTTACAATATGTAACTGATCCCGCGCCCTATGAGCCGCTGCCCACTACGGAATCGTTGCAAAGGTAAATAGGTTTTCCGAATCGACAAGAGAAAATACCCGTAATTTTCCAAAATATGTGGGTTACAGGACAAAACAATACCCTTTGGGCAACATATTCCTCTGGTTTAAGGATAAAATACAAGTATCTGATATGCTTTGAATGAAGTGAAAAACGGATCTCAAAACAGTGTATTAATAGATATTGATAACCAGTCTATTACAGTTTCCCCCTGTAGGGAACGGAAATTCCCCTTGCAGGGAACCAGAGTTCCCTATGCTGGAAACGGAAATTCCCTCGTTAGGAAACGAGAGTTTCCCTATAAGGGAACTTCATGAAAGTAAAAGGGCAATGGCCGCTTGGGCCTTTCTCTTGGGATTGCCGATACATAAGTATAACTATCAGTATCGGCATTCCCCTGCGGTACGAGGAAAGCCTCGCCATCCGCGAACCTGGTTCTTTAGTGGGACATTTAGTTTCACATCTGCTAATATCCGAAACATTCTTCCCGATCCGCCCTCCCGTTTATAAATAATATGTATATTTGTGGATTATAAGTAATAACTAAAAAACAGTAACTATGAAAAAGGAAGAGTCGGATCTGAAAATCATAGAAGAGATGGAAAGAAGAGAGTTGCAGGACCGGTATATCCGTTTTGATTGGGCCATCAAGCGTCTGCTGCGCCAGAAGGCCAATTTCGACGTGCTCGACGGTTTCCTGACCGTCATGCTGAACGAAGAGATCAAGATCGTCGAAATCCTCGAGAGCGAAGGCAACCAGGAAAGTGCCGACGACAAGTACAACCGCGTCGACATCAAAGCCTTGAACAGCAAAGGGGAGATCATCCTCGTCGAGATCCAGAACACACGCGAACTGCATTACTTGGAACGCATCCTCTACGGCGTGGCGAAAGCTATCACCGAACATATCTCGCTTGGCGAAGGCTACGAGAAAATCAAGAAAGTCTACTCCATCAGCATCCTCTATTTCGACATCGGCATCGGGACGGACTATATCTACCACGGTCAGAACCATTTCGTCGGCGTGCATACGGGCGACCACTTGCGTGTCAACATGCGCGAACGAGATGTGATCGTTTCGCACCTTCCCGCTGAGATCTTCCCCGAATATATCCTGGTCCGCGTGAACGAGTTCGACAAAGTGGCCCTCACGCCATTGGACGAATGGATCGAATACCTGAAAGACGGCACGATCCGTCCGGACACGACGGCTCCCGGCCTGAAGGAAGCCCGCGAGAAGTTGAAATACTACTCCATGTCGCCCCAGGAACGCCTTATCTACGACCGCCATCTCGACGCCATCATGATCCAAAACGACGTGATCGACACGGCCAAATTGGAAGGGAGAATAGAAGGGAAAGCCGAAGGTCTTGCCGAAGGCATGCGTCAAGTCGCCTTGAAGATGAAAGATACGGGTGTAGACGTTGCTACCATAGCAAAATATACCGGCTTGAGCGAAGAAATCATTTTGTCTTTATAAGGGGGCAAGGCGGTAGCTGACAAATGCAACGCGTCTGCTGTCCGGTGCCCAGGAATTGACGTTGATCGTTCCTTGTCCGCCGAATAGCTTGACCAACGTTTTCGGTTCTCCTCCCGTGGCCGGCATGATCCTGAGTTCTACATTCTTATTGGGGAGATGCTGTCCCGGTTCCAGGTCTCCTTTGTAATATGTGATGAAGAGGACGGATTTACCGTCGGGCGAGACATGGGGAAACCAGGAGTTACGGGTCTCATCGAACGTCATCTGGGTTTGTTCGGAGCCGTCTTTCTTCATTCTCCATATTTGCATCAGGCCGGTACGGACGGAATTGAACCAGATATAGTCTCCGCAAGGGGAATATTCGGGACCGTCATCCAATCCTTCGGCTGTCGTGAGGCGGGTTTCTTCTCCTCCTTCAACCGGAATAACATAAATGTCGTAATTGCCTTTCCGTTCGGCACAATAGGCGAGTTGTCCTCCGTCCGGGCTCCATCCGTGCAGGTAGCTGGGAGCCATCGGGGTGATCAGGCGGGGCGTTCCTCCCTGTATCGGAAGGGTGTAAACGCGGGATTTGCCGTCTTCCTTCGTCCCGTGGCTGATGGCTATCTGCTTGCCGTCGGCTGCTATGACATGGTCGTTGTTGCATCGGGTGGCGAAGCCGGTGTCGATCATCTCCGGTTCGCCGGGCGAATCGGGGGAGAGCTTGTACAGTTTTCCTCCGCTGTTATAGACGAGCCACCGTCCGTCGGGTGTCCAGTTGGGGGCTTCGACACGGTAGGGGAATTCCTTGACTACGGTGCGCTGGCCGTTTGTCACGTCCAGCACTTCCAGTATGCTGGTTACGCCGTTTTGCTGGGCGGATGCGAGCGACGCGAAGGCCGCTAAAAGAATCATGCAACAGGTTTTCATAATGAATGAGAATTAATAGAACGCTGAAAGATACGAAAATTAGCCGGGCCGGTAATAACCGTAAGGGATTAATTCTTCTTTTTCCTTGATCTCTGCCGACAAAATCCCTTTGTTTCTTGTATGATATTCCCTTTCAAATCCTGATTACAATAAACATGATTTAGGCACGGATTGCGCGGATTACACGGAAAGATAATAAATTTATCCGTGTAAATCCGTGAAATCCGTGCCTAAAAGATCGTGATAAAGGAGTTCTACCACTTATTATACAACACCACTTCGCGAGAGTCCCGTACGCTCATGGTCGGGAACCAGATGTCGTCTGCTGTCAGGCCGCATTCGTCGACGGCTTGCAGACAATATTCCAGTTTGCCGAAATCGGCATCGACATTGTTCGTGCCGAAGGTGAACTTGATTCCGCGTTCTTTGGCTTTACGGATGATATCCATGCTTGGAATCTTGTAGCGTGCGTTGATTTCGAGTGCTATATTGTATTGGACCAATACGTCCAGGACGCGGTCGACACGCTCGTCGGTCCAGTATTTGGCATACTCTGCATTCAGCTCTTCCGGCAGGAAGGTCGGATTGGCATAGATGTCGGCCGGTTCGTTGGTCAGGATCTTGACGGTTTGGTCGACCAGATGATCCATATATTGTTCTTTGGTAACATCGTCGTAGTGCACCTCTTCCGGACGGTAGATTCGAGACAGCCGGCCTTTATGGTCCACAATGGTCATGCCGTCGGTAAAGAGATAGTCGAATACGCCTAATGCCTTTTGCGAGAAGGTGGCTGTCCATTTACGGCCTTCACCTTGTACGCCGCGCAGGAAAGGCATGTCTTTTACTTCGTTGTAGTATTCGTACACTTCCTTGTCGTCGGCAAGCATACGCCCTACGCCACCTTCGCCGGCATTAGGAGCTACACCGTAGTTGATGCCGTAGTTCATCGACATGGCTTGTGCCATCTCCTTCGTCAGGCCGCCTTTCAGGTGCACATGGTAGTCTATCACAGGGAAGTTTTGCTGCTGGAAACGGATCACGGCATCGTTCTGTTCGTCTATCCGGGGCATTGTGTCCGCTTCATTGACCGCGTTTTTTTTCAAACGGGTCATGTTGAGGTTACGAAAGGCTACATCGCCGCTCACGCCTTTTAGCGCAATAGCGCCCCGGCTGAGCAGGCGCTTTGCATATTCTTTCGTACGATAGGGATATTCGGGTTCGGTATAGCATACTACCACCGTATCGTTTATGGTAACCGATATGTTATGCCCGCGTACGGCGATCTCGAAATCGAACCATTTCCCGTCTTCGGCCAATGAACGGTAGAGGTTGCGCACG
The DNA here is from genome assembly GCF_977054455.1 of Parabacteroides sp. Classification (NCBI taxonomy): domain Bacteria; kingdom Pseudomonadati; phylum Bacteroidota; class Bacteroidia; order Bacteroidales; family Tannerellaceae; genus Parabacteroides; species Parabacteroides sp. The sequence continues at coordinate 102,507 of NZ_CDRTCT010000005.1, forward strand.
GATGTGAGGCTGCCGCTTTTGCGTGTGCCGTCGATAGCTCCGTTCCGGAATACCACCTCATAGCCTGATTGCCCGTCGGTGTGGAACAGCAAGGCTGCTTCCGCATTGTCTCCGGTGAGGGCCTGTCCGGTAAGTATAAAGTTCTTGTAATCCCCTCCTTCGGCGAACCAGGTCGATCCGGCTGTCACGGTTATTTCATTACCGTCGGCAGTCCCCATTTCGGGATTGCTGAAACGGGTTAACGGTTCTGCAACGTTGTATCGTACGCAGCCGGTAAGTCCTAAGATACTTATCAAGACCGCTATGATTGCTGTATTGGTTTTATTAATCATAATGTATTTGTTTTAGTAAATTACACATTAAAGCGGAAATGCATGATATCGCCGTCCTGGACGATATATTCTTTTCCTTCGACACTCATCTTTCCGGCTTCTTTCACGGCAGATTCGGAACCGTAGGAGATATAATCCTCATATTTGATGACTTCGGCGCGGATGAAGCCTTTCTCGAAGTCGGTATGGATCACACCGGCGCATTGCGGGGCTTTCCAGCCTTTATGGAACGTCCAGGCACGACATTCGTCGGGACCGGCAGTCAGGAAGGTTTGCAGGTTCAGGAGTTTGTAAGCGGACTTGATCAGGCGGGCGACGCCGGATTCTTCCAAACCGATCTCCTGCAAGAACATCTGGCGTTCCTCGTAGGTGTCGAACTCGGCGATTTCGCTTTCGATCTTGGCCGCTACAACCAGGATTTCGGCTCCTTCGTCTTTTACGGCTTCGCGTACGGCATCCACGTATTTGTTGCCGTTGACAGCACTGGCCTCGTCTACGTTGCAGACATACATTACCGGTTTGTCGGTCAACAGGAACAGGTCGTGTGCGATCTTTTGCTCGTCTTTCGTGTCGAAAGAAACGGTGCGGGCGCTTTTGCCCTGTTCCAGCGCTTCCTTGTATTTGCAAAGTACCTCGTAAGCGATCTTAGCCTGTTTGTCACCGCCTGTCTGTGCCTGTTTCTGCACTTTGGCGATCCGGCTGTCGATGGTTTCGAGGTCTTTGATCTGCAACTCGGCATCGATGATTTCCTTGTCGCGCACCGGATCGACACGGCCGTCTACATGGACGATGTTGTCATCGTCGAAGCAACGCAATACGTGCAGGATTGCATCTGTCTCGCGGATATTGGCGAGGAATTTGTTTCCCAGCCCTTCCCCTTTGCTGGCGCCTTTTACGAGGCCGGCAATATCTACGATTTCGACCGTAGTAGGGATGACACGTTGGGGATGTTCGATTTCAGCCAGCTTGTTCAGACGTTCGTCCGGTACGGTGATCACGCCGACATTCGGTTCGATCGTACAGAACGGGAAGTTAGCAGACTGTGCTTTTGCATTCGATAAGCAGTTGAAAAGAGTAGACTTTCCTACGTTGGGAAGTCCTACGATGCCACATTGTAATGCCATTCTATTTTGTTGTTATGATTTATTCAAAAAATCTGTTTTCAGTTTGCAAAGATAAGGATTCTTTTGTATTTCTGTTGCCGGATAGCTGGCGAACCGAATATTTTGCTTATGTTTGTGTACCTTTTAATTAATGTATTATGAACAAAAAACTTAAAGCTCTTCTTTGTGTTTTGGCATGTTCTCTGATGACGACCTATGCACAACAAAAGCCGGAATGGATGAATCCGGAAGTGAATGCTGTCAACCGCGCTCCGATGCACACGCATTATTTCGCCTATGAAACGGAAGATGCGGCCTTGCAAGGCGAGCAGCAAAAGTCCTCCAACTTCATGTCGATCGACGGAACCTGGAAATTCAACTGGGTGAGGAATGCCGACCAACGGCCGCTCGACTTCTTTAAAGTTGATTTTAATGATAAGGGATGGGACAATTTCTCCGTTCCCGGTCTTTGGGAAATGAACGGCTATGGCGACCCGCTGTATATCGAGAGCGGTTATGCCTGGTGCTACCAGTTCGAAAGTAACCCGCCTTATGTGCCGATCGAAAACAACCATGTCGGTTCATACCGCCGGGAGATCGAACTGCCTGCCGGCTGGAAGGGGAAAGAGGTTTTTGCCCATTTCGGTTCCGTTACGTCCAATATGTATCTGTGGGTAAACGGCAAATATGTCGGATATAGCGAGGACAGCAAGCTGGAAGCCGAGTTCAATCTGACTAAATACCTGAAACCGGGCAAGAACCTGATAGCGTTCCAGGTGTTCCGCTGGTGTGACGGGACGTATCTGGAAGACCAGGATTTCGTTCGTCTTTCCGGAGTAGCCCGTAGCTGTTATCTCTATGCCCGTAACCCGAAATATATCGAGGACATACGGATCACGCCGGATCTGGATGCAAACTATAGAAACGGGACGGTCCGGGTGGATCTGGACCTGAAAGGAAATGCCGCCGTAGAACTGAAACTGACGGATGCCGAAGGTCGTGTGGTTGCGTCCGAAGAGTTGAAGGGGAGCGGTAAGCTGAATACTTCTTTTGCTATCGGAAATGCACGGAAATGGTCTGCCGAGACACCTTATCTGTATACGCTGACCGCAACCTTGAAAGACGGGGACCGGGTACTTGAAGTTATCCCGCAGAAGGTCGGTATCCGGAAAGTCGAATTGCGCAATAACCAGGTTTGGGTGAACGGTTCGCCGGTCCTGATCAAAGGTGTGAACCGCCATGAGATCGATCCGGACAGGGGGTATTGGGTGACGCCCGAACGGATGCTTCAGGATATCCGGATTATGAAGGAAAATAATATCAATGCGGTCCGTACCTGCCATTATCCGGATGATAACCTGTGGTATGATTTGTGTGACGAATACGGTCTGTATATGGTTGCCGAAGCCAATGTGGAATCGCATGGCATGGGGTACGGCGAAGAGACGCTGGCCAAGAATCCGGCGTTCAGGAAAGCCCATTTGGAGAGGAACGAACGGAACGTGCAGCGCAACTTCAACCATCCGTCCATCATCTTCTGGTCATTGGGAAATGAAGCCGGTTTCGGCCCTAACTTCGAGGCTTGCTACCGTTGGGTGAAAGCGGAAGATCCGTCACGCGCCGTACAGTATGAACAGGCGGAGGAGAATGAGTTTACCGATATCTATTGCCCGATGTATATCCCGTTCGACAGTTGCCTGAAGCATTTGCGTGGCAATTACGGCAAACCGTTGATCCAGTGCGAATATGCGCATGCGATGGGTAATTCCGAAGGCGGCTTCAAGGAGTATTGGGACCTGATCCGGAAAGAACCCGAATATCAGGGTGGCTTTATCTGGGATTTCGTCGACCAGTCTCCCCGTATGTTTACGAAAGAAGGTGTACAATACTTCGGTTATGGAGGCGACTTCAACAAGTACGATGCTTCGGGACAGAACTTCCTGGATAACGGCCTGGTCAATCCTGACCGGCGCCTGAATCCGCATATGGATGAAGTGCGGCATATCTATCAGGATATCTGGGTAACGCCGAAAGACCTCGAAAAGGGGGAAATCTCCGTTTATAACGAATACTTCTTCCGTGATCTGGATGCTTATTACCTGGAATGGCAATTGCTCGCCGACGGCGTGCCGGTGCAGAACGGTATTGTCCCCCGTTTGGAAATTAAGCCGCATGAGACGAAAACAATGCATCTGGATTACGACCTTTCGCGTATCTGTGCGGATAAGGAAGTCTTGCTGAATGTCGCTTTCCGTTTGAAACAGTCCGAAACACTATTGCCTTCCGGTTATCCGGTCGCCAAGAACCAGCTTTCGGTCCGCCCGTACAAAACACCTTCCATCGACAATGCGAACTTGGCGGAAAGCAATCAGCCTGTGATCACGCCGGTTGTGAAGGAAAATGATATCAACTACCTGATCGTGGAAGGGGATAACTACCGTGCCGAATTCGCAAAGGAAGATGGATTCCTGACGCTGTACACCGTGAACGGCGTCCCGATGATGAAGGAGGGCGGCAAGCTGACACCGAACTTCTGGCGTGCCCCGACCGATAACGAGATGGGAGGCAATATGCAGAAACTATATGCCGTCTGGCGTAACCCGCAGATCAAGCTGGATAAGATCACCCAAAAGGCGGAGAACGGCCAGGCACTGATCGAGGCGGCTTATACCATGCCCGAAGTCTCTGCTAAGTTGTATCTGACTTATCAGATCAATAATAAAGGAACCATGAAAGTCACTCAGAAAATGGTTGCCGATGCTTCTGCCGACGTTCCGGACCTGTTCCGTTTCGGTATGCGCCTGCAAATGCCGAAGTGCATGGACCGGATCTCTTATTATGGTCGCGGCCCGATTGAAAACTATCCGGACCGTAATCATTCGACCGATCTGGGAAGATACAAACAGACGGTTGCCGAGCAGTTCTATCCGTATATCCGCCCGCAGGAAACAGGTACGAAGAGCGATATCCGTTGGTGGAAACAGCAGACGGTTGCCGGTGACGGGCTGAAGTTCTTTTCCGGTAAACCGATTCTTATGTCGGCCATGAACTATACGGTGGAAGATCTGGACGACGGACCGGAAAAAGGCCAACGCCATTCCGAACTCGTCCCGCAGGTCGATTATACCAATGTGCTGATCGACCTGAACCAGAAAGGACTGGGATGTATCACCAGCTGGGGTAAACGTGCTTTACCGCTCGAACCTTACCGGATTCATTATGGTAATTATGAATTCTCGTTTATCATGCAACCGGTGTTCGGAGATTATGAATAGTTTTTACGATGATCGTAACAGTGCTTTTACGATGGCCGTAACAACAAAGCCTCATCCTTCCTGCCCGGTGCAGGGTTCGGATGAGGCTCTTCATTTAACATTCAGAAAAAATATTGTTTGGGCGAATAGGCGGGAGAGGATTGGGGTATTTCAATAATCCAGTATGGCCCGGACCTGCCGCTTTTCCTTTTTGGGACATATATCGAGGCTGCTGTTTGCCATATTGAATGCCACTCCCAGGTCGATCACGCTGTTGTCTTTGCACCAGTATTCCTCGTCGTATAGCAGGGTTCCCCGGCGCTTGGCAAGGAGCAGGTTGAATTCCCGTTGCCTGGTGTGCAGCAATACCAGATTGAGCATATCCGGCAAATGCCAGTTGTCCAACGTCCCTTCGGAAATAGACTCGCAATAGATCAGGGCATCGAAATAGTCGAGTGTCTGTTCCCGTATCTCCATTACCGAACCTTTATAAGGGATGATATCGGGTTCTATATGCCGGCCGGAAGGACCTTCTCCGACCCGTATAACCACGCCGTTCGCATAAAGATCTCCGACGGCCGGAGCCTGGAAGGGGGGAAGATGGATGCCTTGCGCGATCTGATACCCTTTTTCGGGGTAATAGTAAATGAAATGGCTTAGGGATGTCGTGAGGCGGATGGAACGGATGTGACTGGCTTCGTCCGGAATAGCGATTGAAATGCCCCGATTCAGTATCTCTGTATCCGGTGTTATGTATCGATACAAGGGGAGTTGTTCGGATGTGAATTCGAACGCCGCCTTTTGTACGGATGCCGGAAGATTGTCTGGGAATATGAAATACATAATTTTCCAATTGCTCCATCTGTCCCCCTGAGATGGAAAAAATAATAGAAGCGTGGGAACTGCCATCTATCCAAGCAAGAGGTATCGCCAAACACCTATCCAGCAGATAGACAACAGCCCACGCTTTATGTTTATATAATATGTATATATACAAAAAACGTGAGGCAATTGTTGTCTACTGTCCTTGCTGGATGAAAAATTGGCGATTTTCTTGCTTAAGGACAATATGATAACGCTTCTGTTTTACTATGTGATATTGCAACTCTTTGCAATAAAGTTCACTACAAAGATAGTGTATAAATGATATGATTTATAATCTTTATGTGTTTTTGTTAATGCGCTTCCAGCCAGTTCACCCCTTCACCGCAGTCGGCGATCAGAGGAACTTGCAGCTTGATTGCATTTTCCATTTCATCCAATACGATTTGTTTCACTTTTTCCAGTTCGTCCTTGTAGACGTTAAAGTTCAATTCATCGTGTACCTGCAGGATCATCTTGCTTTTCAGGCCTTCGGTTTCGAAACGGTTGAAGATACGGACCATAGCCACCTTGATGATGTCGGCGGCACTGCCCTGGATCGGAGCGTTGATCGCGTTTCGTTCGGCATATCCCCTCACGATGGCGTTGTGGGAGTTGATATCCGGCAGGAAACGTTTCCGCTTGTAGATCGTTTCTACATATCCTTTTTCTTTCGCCACCTCGATGCTTTCGTCCATGTAGGCGCGGATGTCCGGATAGGTCTTGAAGTAGCCTTCGATCAACTCTTTCGATTCTGCACGGGGGATGTTCAGCCGTTCGGCCAACCCGAATACGGAGATACCGTAGATAATGCCGAAATTGGCCGTTTTCGCTTTCCGGCGCATGTCGGAAGTGACTTCTTCGACCGGAATGCCGTATATCTTGGCGGCAGTGGCGGCATGGATGTCGGCTCCGCTGCGGAAGGCTTCTATCATGTGGGCATCCTGGCTGAGGTGAGCCATGATGCGTAGTTCGATCTGCGAATAGTCGGCGGAGAAGAAGATACAGTCTTCGTTTTCGGCTGTAAAGGCTTTCCGGATTTCACGTCCCAATTCGTCGCGTACCGGAATGTTTTGCAGGTTCGGATTGGTGGAGCTGAGGCGGCCGGTCGAGGTGACTGCCTGGTTGTAGGACGTGTGGATCTTGCCGGTCTCCGGGTTGATCAGTTCGGGCAGGGCGTCGATATAGGTGCTGAGCAGCTTCTTCAGCCCGCGATATTCGAGCAGCTTTTCCACGACGGGATGTTTGGAACGCATTTTTTCCAGTATTTCTTCACTCGTGCTGTAGCTGCCTGTCTTCGTCTTCCTCGCTTTCTCTTCTATCTTGAGGTGATCGAAAAGGACTTCGCCGACCTGCCGGGCGGAATTGATGTTGAACTTCATTCCTGCCAGTTCGTAAATCTCTTTCTCCAACTTCTTGAGTGCGGCTGTCAGTTCTCCGGACGATTGTTTCAGGGCGACGGTGTCGAGCGTCACTCCCGTATATTCCATTTCGGCCAATACATATATTAAAGGCATCTCGATGTCATAGAAAAGCGATCCGAGTCCTTCTTTCTCCAGGCAGGGAGCAAAATAGTTTTTCAGCTTGAGCGTGATGTCCGCATCCTCGGCGGCATATTCGGCTACCTGTGGGATGGGGACGTCGCGCATGCAAAGTTGCTTTTTCCCTTTCGGCCCGATCAGCTCCTCGATGTGTACCGTTTTATATTTAAGATACGTTTCGGCAAGATAGTCCATGCCGTGGCGCAATTCGGGATTCAGAAGGTAGTGGGCGATCATCGTGTCGAATAGAGGGCCGGCTACCCGGATTCCGTATTTGCGGACGACAAGGATGTCGAATTTTATGTTTTGTCCGATCTTGAGCGATTTCGGGTTTTGCAGGGCGGGGGAGAAGTGGGCAAGAACTTTGTCCGCTTCTTTGCGGGCTGCCGGAACAGGGACGTACCAAGCCTCGTTTTCCTTCACCGCGAACGACATTCCGACCAATCCGGCCTTCAGCGGATCGACGCTATCTGTTTCCGTGTCAAAAGCAAAAAAATCCTGTTCCTCCAAAAACCGTCCTAATTCGATTCTTTTCTCCTCTGTATCAACAAGATGATAGGTGTGAGGAGTGGACTTTAAGTTCGCGAGAGTCGAATATTTGGGAACAACCGTAGGCTCGGCCGCAAATTCTTCAAAGAGCGAGCCTTGAATGGGGCCTGTGGGAACTGCTTTTTTCTTCGTGTTATTCTTTGCCGGAGCTGACGCCGCTTTGAATTCCGTTTTGACTTTTTCCGGCTCTCCGCGCATCCTGTTAATAAATGTTCTGAATTCTAATTCGGTGTAAATCTCTATGAGACGTTCCTCATTCATCTTTTCACGGATGCATTTGGCGGCATCGAACCGGATCGGGACATCCGTCTTGATAGTGGCCAGGAACTTGGAGAAACGAATTTGCTCCATGTTCTCCGTGACCTTCTTTTGAAGGGAACCTTTCAGCTTGTCGGTATTCTCCAAAAGATTTTCGATCGTTCCGAATTCGGTCAATAATTTCTGGGCGGTCTTTTCACCGACACCCGGACATCCGGGGATGTTGTCGGAACTGTCGCCCATCAGTCCCAAAAGGTCGATCACCTGGTTGACCGATGTCAGGCCGTATTTGCCCAGCACTTCGGGTACGCCCATAATCTCGTAGTCACCGCCGAAGCGGGGACGGTACATGAATATATGTTCGGACACCAGCTGGCCGTAGTCTTTGTCAGGTGTCATCATATAAACCTCGAAGCCTTCTTTTTCGGCTTGCTTGGCAACCGTGCCGATCACATCGTCGGCTTCATAGCGCGGGACTTCCAGTATCGGGATATTGTAGGCTTCTATGATGTCTTTGATGAAAGGGACCGACTTGCGGATATCTTCCGGTGTCTCTTGCCGTTGCGCCTTGTACTGTTCGTAGGCTTCGTGGCGGAAAGTCGGGCCTTTCGGGTCGAAGCCTACCGCAATATGGGTCGGGTTTTCACGTTTCAGGACATCTTCCAGGCTGTTGATAAAACCGAAGATGGCCGAAGTGTTCATACCTTTGGAGTTGATACGCGGGTTCTTGATAAAAGCGTAGTAAGACCGATAAATCAATGCATAAGCATCTATGAGGAATAACTTCATCTCTTTTAACACGTTTTAGTGTGACAATTGTCGGTAAATGTACGAAAAAACTCGCTTACTCGATACTTTTTGTTACTTTTGCGCATCTTAGGATCGATTATGAAGGATAGAAGTAAAATAGAACAACCGGTTGCCGTAGAGTTTCAACGTTTTAATGATGAGTTTGCTGCTTCGCTGCGAAGCGAAACGAATCGTTTGCAATCGGCTATTGACCAGATACTGAATGCGAGCGGGAAACATGTCCGCCCCTTATTGGTACTTTTGGCGGCTAAAGCATGCGGGCAGGTAACGGATAATACGATCAATTCGGCTGTTTTGCTGGAATTGCTTCATACTGCCACACTGATTCATGATGATGTGATCGACGAGACCAAACAGCGTCGTGGTGTCCCTTCCCTGAATGCCATATTCGACAACCGCATATCTGTCTTAGTGGGCGATTATGTCCTTTCCACCGCGTTGATCCGTTCTATCCAGACAGGTAATCTGCAAATCATAGGTATCGTTTCCAACCTGGGCCGCGATCTTTCGGAAGGGGAGATCAAACAGTTGGAGACGGCTGAAGAAAGCATCATCGACGAGTCCTGCTATATGCAGGTGATACGGAAAAAAACGGCCATGCTGCTTTCCGCGTGTGCCGAGATCGGTGCCATCTCGGCCGGAGCATCCGGTGAAATGGTGGAAAAATGCCGGGAGTTCGGTGAATACTTAGGTTACTGTTTCCAGATCAAAGATGATATCTTCGACTACTTCAAGGAGGCGAATATCGGCAAACCGACCGGCAACGATATCCGGGAGGGAAAGGTCACGCTCCCTTTGCTGCACGCTTTGCAGACGGGCAAGAGGGAAGAGGCTGAACATTGCCTTCATATCATAAAGGAGAAAGACTTTACCACAGAGAATATAGACTTGCTGATTGATTTTGCGAAAGCGAACGGGGGAATCGAATATGCCGAACAGCGCATGCAGGTATATCATGACAAAGCGGTAGAGGTTTTGATGACACTCCCTGAATCGGAAGCACGCGAGGGTTTGCTGTCGCTTGCCGATTACATCGTAGAGCGACGTAAATAGATTTTCGCGTATTTACTGTCACTCTATCACTTTTTTCCTTGCATCCTTTGTATATCAACATGTATTGAGTGTGATAGATGCCCTTTTCATCTATCACTCCTGTGTCACTCTCTATCACACTTTTCTTTTCATTTAATACGTTATTGGTTGAAAATCAATTTGATAAATATGCCGAGGGAAAGTTAGGTTTGCTGCTTTATTATCAGTATCTTTGCCAGATATTACTTAAAAACAGTGACTATGACAAAAAAAGAAGCGATTAAGCTCTTCGAAGAGCGTAAAGTCCGGACCGTTTGGGACGATGAACTGGAAAAATGGTACTTTTCTATTGTAGATGTAATAGGTGTGTTAACCGACAGTCCTGATCCTCGAAATTATTGGAAAGTATTGAAAAATCGGTTGAAGAAGGAGGGAAATGAAACGGTTACAAATTGTAACCAGTTGAAATTAGTAGCCGAAGATGGAAAGAAACGTCTTACCGATGTTGCCGATACCGAACAACTTTTCCGCCTGATTCAATCCGTCCCTTCTCCCAAAGCCGAACCTTTCAAAGGGTGGATGGCACAGATTGCCAGTGAAAGAATTGATGAATTGCAGGATCCTGAATTGACGATAGATCGTGCTATGTGGGAATATAAACGTTTGGGATACTCTGACAGCTGGATCAATCAACGATTAAAAAGCATCGAGATCCGTAAGAACCTGACGGACGAATGGAAGCGTTGTGGAATGGAAGAAGGGGTACAGTTCGCTTCTTTGACCGATATTATCACAAAGACTTGGTCTGATAAAACGACGAAAGAATATAAGGCGTATAAGGGGCTTAAGAAAGAAAACCTCCGGGATAATATGACTAATACGGAGTTAATCTTGAATATGCTTGCCGAAGCCTCCACAACGGAACTTTCGCAAGTAAAGAACCCTCAAAATTTCGATGAAAACGCCTCTGTCGCGATGGAAGGCGGTAAGGTCGCCAAAGTGGCCAGGCAGCAATTGGAAAGTCAGTTGGGACGTTCTGTTGTCTCTCCGTTGAATGCGCATAGTACCTTGGAGAAACTTCCGGAAGATACGGAAAAAGATGAATGAACTGCTTATATAAACACGACGACACCCGGATGTAGGCGATCCCTGCATCCGGGTGTTCGTTTAGGGTAGATCCGGGTGTAGTGGGAGGGAACATCCGGATGTAGCCGAATTTATGTCGTTGTCTTTTGGAAAAAAGACTATGGGCTTGTGGGAAATGTCCCGTTGCTTTTCTTATTTTCCCAAACGATGTTCGATGTCTTCCACCAGGCTGCTGGCTCCTATGCGGAACAGATCTTTATTCAACCAGTCGTTTCCTAATACTTCCTTGACAACGGTATAGTAGCGGACAGCCTCTTCTGCCGTGCGGACACCGCCTGCGACTTTGATGCCGACGCGCTTTCCCGTGATGGAATGGTACTTTTTCAGGACTTGGCACATCGTGTAGACGGCTTCCGGAGTGGCGCCCGGATAGCCCTTCCCGGTCGATGTCTTGATGAAATCCGCACCGGAATAGACCGCGAGGATAGCCGCTTTCTGAATGCTTTCGGGAGTCTGGAGGGCACCTGTCTCGAGGATGACCTTCAGTTTGGCATCACGGCAGCTCTCTTTGATCTCCTGAAGTTCTTCGGTAAGTTCGTCATAGTTCTCTTCCAGGAAATAGCCTAAGTTCATGACAACGTCGATTTCATCGGCTCCCTGCATGACGGCCATCGCCGTCTCGGCAATCTTTATTTCCATGAAGGTCTGCGAGGAGGGGAAACCGCCTGCTACGGACGCAATCTTTACCTCCTGTGCGGAGAGGGCCTCTTTTACCGTCTCCACAAACAGGGGATAGGTGCAGATGGCGGCCACGTTGGGCACGTCGGGGCGGGTTCCTTCGAAATCGTTCACCTTGTCGACCAGTTTCCAGATGCTCTCCTTCGTGTCGATACTGGTGAGCGAGGTCAGGTCGATGAAACCGTGGATCTGCTTCAAGACGTCGGGAGTGAAGTTGTCGTTCCCCTGTTTTCCGAGCAGTGTCTTTACCCGTTCGGCGACTTCTTCCGTCGTGCCGGCCGCTTCGAATTTGGCGAATGCCTGCAGGTATTTGTTGGTGTGGAGATGTTCGGCGTCTTCATCGTGATGGTGATGTCCGCATCCACATTCGTGATCGTGTTCGTGTACCATAATCTTATAGCTTTTTATTGTTTATATGTCGTTCTTTATCGCGGTCCGTTTTCTTTTGCAGATTCTTTTCGAAAGCAGCAGTCAGATCGACGCCTGTCTGGTTGGCAAGGCAAAGCAATACCCATAGGACATCGGCCATTTCATCGCCTAAATCACGGTGTTTGTCGCTTTCCTTGAAAGACTGTTCGCCGTATGTGCGGGCCATGATGCGGGCCAGTTCGCCGACTTCTTCGGTCAGGATGGTCATATTCGTCAGTTCGTTGAAGTAGCGGACGCCATACGTTTTGATCCAGCTGTCCACCTGTTCCTGTGCCTGTTTGAGTGTAATTTCTGCCATATCTTTATCATTCTTTATTCTGTGAATCGATCCAGATCGTGACAGGCCCGTCGTTCACCAGTTCCACTTTCATGTCGGCGCCGAACGTGCCGGTCTGCACTTCCTTTCCGATCTGCAAGCCCATCTCGGCGCAAAAAGCCTCGTACATCGGAATGGCTATGTCCGGTTTGGAGGCATGGATATAGGAAGGGCGGTTCCCCTTCTTTGTGGAGGCGTGGAGGGTAAACTGGCTGACCACCATCACTTCCCCTTCCGTTTCGACGACAGAGCGGTTCATAACGCCGTTTTCATCGTCAAAGATGCGGAGGTTGGCAATCTTCTTGCACAACCATTCGATATCCTCCTGCGTGTCGCGGTCTTCAATGCCGACCAACACGAGCAGGCCTTTCCCGATTTTGGACTTCAGCTGTCCGTCTATGGTTACGGAGGCATGTTGTACCCGTTGTATCAATGTTCTCATATCTTTATTTTAAACCATTTAATAATGCTTTTGTTTTGGCTTCTCCGATCACTTCCTTCAGTTCGTCGAAGCCGGCTTCGCGGATGCGTTTTACGCTCTTAAAATGACGTAAAAGTAATACTTTTGTCTTTTCTCCGATCCCTTTTATCGTATCCAATTCGGATTTTGTCTGGCTTTTGCTTCGCTTATCCTTGTGGAAAGTGATGGCGAAACGATGCACCTCGTCCTGTATTTGCGTGAAGAATTTGAACATGAAACTTTGTATCGGCATGCCGATCGTTTCGGGGGGAAAGCCGAACAAGAGTTCCGAAGTCCGGTGTTTCCCGTCTTTTGCCAGCCCGGCAATCGGAATATCCAAGTGCAGTTCGTCCTGGATCACTTCGCGCACGACTTCCATTTGCCCCTTTCCACCGTCGGTGATGATCAGGTCGGGCAGGGGAGCCTCTTCGGCGATGGCACGCTGGTAACGGCGGCGTACGACCTCTTTCATCGAGGCGTAGTCGTCCGGGCCGACAACCGTTTTGATGTTGTATTTCCGGTAATCTTTTTTCGATGGTTTCGCCATTTTGAAGACGACACACGCAGCCACCGCATCGCTTCCCTGTATATTGGAGTTGTCGAAGCACTCGATGTGTGCCGGCAATTTCGAGAGATGAAGCGTGTCCTGTATCTCTTTTAAAAGGCGGGTGCTGCGTTGCTCCGGATTCAGTTTCTCCGCTTGTTTCAGCTTGTCGACCTTATACTGCTTCACGTTCATCTCCGACAATTCCACCAGCTTCTTTTTGTCTCCGCGCTGCGGAACGGTGATCGAAACGTTTTCCAGTTCTATATCCAGCGGAAAAGGAACGATGATTTCGCGTGCGGTGCTTTTAAAGCGGTTGCGCATTTCGATGATCCCCAGGCTGAGCAGGTCCTCTTTCGACTCGTCCAAGCGTTTCTTGTATTCGAACGTATAGGCTTGCACGATCGCCCCGTTGCCGATATGCAGGTAATTGATGTAGGCGGAATTCTCGTTTTCGGCCAGCGAGAATACATCTATATTGTGGAGCATCGGGGTAACCACTGTCGATTTGGAACGGTAATTCTCGATGACTTCATACTTTTCTTTGATCTTCTGTGCCTCCTCGAACCGCAATTCTCCGGCCAGTTTTTGCATCTCTTCGTACAGATGCTTGCTTATTTGCGAGATATTTCCGCGTAGGATTTCCTTTATTTCGGAAATGTTTTGCTGGTATTCCTCCAGTGTCTGCAATCCTTCGCAAGGTCCTTTGCAGCGTTTGATATGGTATTCGAGGCAAACTTTATACCGTCCTTCCGCGATGGATTCGGGGGTAAGAGGGTATTTGCAGGTACGTAGCGGATACAGCTCTTTCAACATTTGCAGCATGACCTTTGCCGTGTAGATGGAAGGGTAGGGACCGTAATAGCGCGAACCGTCCCGTACGATATTCCGGGTTTGGAATACGCGCGGGAAATATTCGTTCTTGACAACGATGGACGGATAGGTCTTGTCGTCTTTCAGCAGCACGTTGTACCGGGGGCGATATTGCTTGATCAAGTTGTTCTCCAAAAGAAGCGCGTCCTCTTCGGTGTCGACAACAAAGTATTTGATGTCCCGTATCTGCTTGACCAGGACACGCGTTTTGTTGCTGTCGTGCTCTTTGTTGAAATAGGAGGAAACGCGACGCTTCAGGTTCTTTGCTTTGCCTACATAGATGATCGTTCCCTTCTCGTCGAAGTATTGGTAGCAGCCTGGCGATTCCGGTATGACGGAAAGGATGTTTTTTATATGTTCCTCGGTTGCGCTCATTTCTTTTTGCATCTATTTCTATCCTATTTTCAGTCTTTTACGCTATTGTTGTTAAAGTAAATGTTTCACGTGGAACATTCCGCCTTTAGCGCCCCAACATCACCAAAAGGATGTTGATGTCGCTCGGGGAGATACCCGGAATGCGGCTTGCCTGGGCTATCGTGTCCGGGTCTATCCGTGTCAGTTTCTGGCGGGCTTCCGTAGACAAAGACTGGATCGAATTGTAGTCGAACTTGCCTTTGATGTGGATATTCTCCAGACGGTTTATCTTGTCGGCGATGATCTGCTCGCGGCGGATGTAGCCGCTATACTTGATTAAGATTTCTGCCGCTTCGATAATCTCTTCCTTTCGTGAAACAGGAACCTTGTCCAGTTCTGTCCGGAATGCCGGAACCAGTTCCGCGATATTCTCCAACGTGATCTGAGGACGCGGAATCAGTTCGATCAACTTGCATCCGTGTGCGAGCGGGGTAGTGCCCAGCGCCTCCAGTCCGCTGTTTATATATTGCGGTTTGATGGAGTAGTTTTCTGCGAAAGAAATGATCGCGTCCCGGCTTGCCTTTTTTTCTTTCAGCAGATCGTAGCGGTCCTGCTTTGCCAAGCCGAGATGATACGACTTTTCCGTCAAACGCATGTCCGCATCATCCTGGCGGAGCAGAATGCGGTATTCTGCACGCGAGGTAAACATGCGGTAAGGTTCGTCTACGCCTTTCGTGACAAGATCGTCAATCAATACGCCGATATAGGCTTCGTCGCGTCCTAAGACGAACGGCTCTCCGCCGTGGCAATTGATATGTGCGTTTATTCCGGCCACCAATCCTTGTCCGCCGGCTTCCTCATATCCGGTCGTCCCGTTGATCTGTCCTGCAAAGAACAGGTTGCGGATATGTTTTGTTTCCAGGTTATGGTGGAGCTGTGTCGGATCGAAGAAATCATATTCGATTGCATATCCCGGACGGTAGATTTGTATGTCGCGGAATGCCGGGATCTGTTGCAGGGCGCGTAGTTGTATCTCTAAAGGCAAGGAGGAGGAGAAGCCGTTCAGGTAGTATTCTTGTGTCGTTTCGCCTTCCGGTTCCAGGAAGAGCTGGTGCTGGGGCTTGTCTGCAAACGTCACGATCTTCGTCTCGATGCTCGGACAGTAGCGCGGGCCGATGCTCCGGATCTGTCCGTTATACAACGGGGAGTCGGGGAGGCCTTCGCGCAGGACTGCATGGCAGGCTTCGTTGGTGAACGTTGTCCAACAGCTTAGCTGTTTCAGGACGCGGTGCGAAGTGTCCATATAAGAGAACTTATGGAAGTCGTTTTCTCCGGGCTGTTCCGCCATTTCATCGAAGTGCACGCTCCGTGCATCGATACGCACAGGCGTTCCGGTCTTCATCCGTTCGGATTTGATGCCTAATGAGACCAGTTGTTCGGTCAGTCCGGTCGCCGCCGGTTCGGCTATGCGGCCGCCTCTGATTTGTGTCCGGCCGATGTGCATAAGCCCGTTCAGGAAAGTCCCGTTTGTCAAGACTACGCTTTTCGCATGGAACTCGACTCCCATATCCGTCTTTACGCCGCATACGGTATTCCCGTCGAGCAACAGTTCGCGTACGGTATCCTGCCAGATATACAGGTTCGGCAGGTTTTCCAGTATTCCCCGCCAGCATTCGATGAAACGGGCGCGGTCGCTCTGGGAGCGCGGGCTCCACATCGCCGGTCCCTTGCTTTGGTTCAGCATACGGAACTGGATGGCTGTCCGGTCCGTCACGATTCCCATATATCCGCCTAAAGCGTCGATTTCACGGACGATCTGGCCTTTGGCGATACCTCCGACCGCCGGATTGCAACTCATCTGCGCAATCTTGTTCATGTCCATTGTTATGAGAAGCGTCTTCGAACCCATATTGGCGGCCGCCGCTGCGGCTTCACAGCCGGCATGACCGGCACCTACCACGATCACATCGTAATTGAAAGTCATTGTCCTAATTGTCTTTGTTTCTTTTGCAAAGATAGTCATACTCGGCCTTTCAGTCATCATCCCAAAGAATATTTTGCTTATGCTTTGTTTCGTTAAGGTTCGACGAAACTTATCGGTCGAGGTATGCAGCGTTCCGAATGCTGCGACCATCTTACTGATATAAGTCTAAAAGAAATGTTATGAAAAAGTATGTACTTTTGTTAGGGCTGTTGATACAGGCGGTGTCGGTTTTGGCCCAGGAGGCGTCTGCCGGGAAGTCGATGTTCTCCGTTCATGCAGGGCCGTCCTGGTATTTGGGGAAAATGATCGGGATCACGAACAACGCCGACGCTTATCGGAATGGTTTACGGAATGGGATCGCCTGGGATGCCGACTATTATTTCTTGGGTGACAAATATATCTCCGGTTCGTTTAAGCTCGCTCCCGGACTTGTCTATCAGGGCGGGTGCTATAAAAACACTCATGACGAAAGTTCCGACAAGATCCTGATGCATTATATCGCGCCTCAGCTTGCCTTGTTTATGGTGAAGCAGAAATACAATCTGTCTTTGTCGACCGGGGTGGGATATCAGCATTATAAAGATAGAAGTTTTGTGTACGGCAAGCCGCGGGATGTGTCAATGAATAAACTGGCCTATAATCTGTCGGCGGGGGGTGAGTATCGTCTTTCTCCGCTTGTGGGGATTTCCGCAAAACTGAACTGGATCGTTACCTCCTCCGAGAGCTATTCGGTCAGGTACCACGGCCAGAAATGGCAGGTCGAATCTCCTGAATTGAGCGATGGCGGAGGATGCTTCTCCCGATTATCCTTATTGTTCGGTATGAATTTACACTTTTAATCAGATACGGTTATGAGAGATCTGTTATTTATCTGTTTGTTGCTGTTTTGTGTGGCCTGTGAAGAGAACGAATCGGTCGATCCGACGGTCATGCCCGAAGCTACTACGACCGGGACGAATACATTCGGTTGCCTGGTAGACGGCTGGGTGTACACAAGCGGTCGGTGGGGGTTGCCTGTCGCGGAATATTGGGAGCGGGAAGAGGGCTCCGGCATGACGGTTTCGGCGCAGGTCGGCCTTGGTTCGTTTATCCGTTTTACGATTGCCGATCCCAAGCAGGGCGAGACACTTCCTTGCGTGAATGTATCTTTTGAGAATCAAAATATGGAGGATGGCAAGGTCTACATCTCCCGTATGTCGGACGGCGTGTTCAGCGGCACTTTCGAGGGAGGACGCATCACGAAAGGCCGTTTCGATCTGAAATACAAGGAATGAGCGATCGCTCAGGCGGCTTGGTTTATAATTGCTTTAATACTTCCATCACATAGTTCCGCCGTTGGCGGGAAATGCTGACCGAGGCTCCGTCTTTCATGCGTATATATCCGCCGTCGCTCTTGATGAAACTTTTGATTTCATCAAGGTTGATCAGGTGCGATTGGTGGACGCGGAGGAAGTTGTAGGGGGTCAGCAATTCGTCGAACTCCTTGAGTGTCTTCGATACGATCAGTTTTTCTCCCGACTTCAGATAGAAGGTCGTGTAGTTGCTTTCGGATTCGCAACGGATGATGGAACCGATTTCGACAAATTCTATCTTATCGGCGACCGACAGGGCTATTTTCTTTTGCTTGTCCAATACTTGCGTGTTTTGCAGGAGGTTCTGCATCCGTCTGTTTTCCTGTTTCCGAAGGACGACCTGGACCGCCTTGTCTACGGCATGCGTCAGTTCTTCCGGGTCGATAGGCTTCAGCAAATAGTCGAGTGCGCTGAAGCGGATGGCCTGGATCGCATAGCTGTCGTAGGCGGTAACGAAGATCACTTCAAACGGAATCTCAGCAAGACTGCCTAAGAGGGAGAAGCCGGTATCGTCGCCCAACCGGATATCCAGGAAAAGGATATCCGGTTTAGCTTCAAGCAGCACGGCACGGGCTTCGGTGACGGAACTGCAAACGGCCGATATCCTGATTTGCGGACAATGCCTCCCGATCATACGGAGCAGGTTCTCCCGGTTCCCCTGCTCGTCTTCTACGATTGCTGCTGTTATTTTTGTATTCATATTTTGTCTTATAAAGGAACGGATAGCCGGACATGGCAACCGGAAACGGATTCTTTCTCCTGCCTGTTTTCGATCGTTATGCCGATTTCCGTATTGTACAAATCCTTTAATATCTCGAACTCGTTGCTGATGGCACGGATACCGAAGCCGCTTCCCGCTTCAGCTTTCATTCCGGGACCGTCGTCGATGATGTCGATGACCAACAACTGGTCTTGCAAAGATAATCGAATTATGATTTCTCCCGTACCGCGCGGAGCGATTCCGTGTTTGACGGCGTTTTCGATGAAAGGCTGTATCAGCATCCCCGGAATCTCGATCGCATCCGGTTCGATATTTTTGTCTACCGTCAACGAGTAGGAGAAGGGGAAACGGAGCTGTTCGAGCTTCAGGTAGAGCTGTAATTGTTCGATCTCGTCGGAGAGGGGGACCAGTTTCTTTTCGGAAGTCGCCAGCACTTTCCGCAACAGGCGTGAGAAGTCGATCAAGTATTTATTCGCCTCCTGATTGGCCGAGCGGTTGATCAGGTTCTGGATCGAACTGAGCGCATTGAATATAAAATGCGGGTTCATCTGGGAACGGATGGCGCGTAGTTCGAGTTCACGGATGCGGCGGCGGTTACGTTCCTTCTTTTGCCTTCCTTTCACCCGGAAATAATAAACGACGCCGATGATTGCCGCGATTAAAAGCGTACCTAATACTCCTTCTTTGAATCCCTTTATAAAGTCGTTGAAAGATTCGTCTTCCCGTTTCAGGTCGTTTTGAATGATTTCCAAGGCGGGGCTGGGATCAAATTCCCAATTCGTAAATTGCCGATGGAGGATGGTCCCGTCTTCACGCATCAGGATCGTCACGGTGCCGAGTTCCTTACGCCTTAATTCCTCTATTTGCAGATCGGAAATAGCTTTAAAAGGCTTTACCCGTTTGGCATTGTTAGATTGGAATTTTGAATATAATTCGAGTTGCACGATGGAGGCCAGCCCTTCCGATTCGAGGCGTTTCTTGAAATCGAGTGCATTTTGAAGGCTTGGCGCTGGAAGACCTTGTTCCCTCGTTGATAAAAACAGCAGGATGTATTTTCGGTCGCTTCCTTTTACCAGATGCAGGCTATCGGCTATCATAAGGCCGCTTTCCCGGATATTTTTTCCGGCTTCGAAGGGCAATAGTTTATCGTATGCTCTTCGAAGCTGATTTGTCAGGCTGGTATCCGGACAGGAGCGGATAAAATCGTTGTAATCCTCTTGAGTTTCAGCTAACGTTTTATCGTGTATTAAAAATTGTAAATTCATTTCGTTTACTTGATATTTGGGAAAGCCGGAGAGGATATGTTTATTCAGAAAATAATCATCTGCCGGATTCAATACATATTTTTCCTTCGCTTTTTGTGTTTTTAGGTTCAGGTTGTCTGATTTCAATTCCTGTTTCTTATACATCGTGTAAACATTCAAAAAATAAAAGTAATTAGCGACCTCCGGTCGATGCATGCTGTATGCAAAATCGATAAGTGGATTGACCGATACGAAATAGGGAGCTTGCCAGTCGACCAAGCCGCTTTTGTGCCAAACTTCTTTATCGTTGGCATACATATAGAGATGAAGGGCAAGCGCCCCTTTAAGATACTGTTCCGAACGTTCGAATACCATCCGCCAATAAGGATCCATGTTTTTAAAATCTTTCGCTAATACATTTTGGAACAGAGATTCGCGGAGTTGGAAGGCTTTTTTCATTTTATCGGGAGATTCGAGGTCCGAAGGGTACATATAAAGGTCTGATTCGTACAGGTCGGCGAATCTTCGGTAGCTGTATTGGAGATTGTTTTGTTCGCTTCCCCGTCCCTGATAACGTCTTTTGTGCGTTGTGGCAAACAATTCTTTGTCTTGCGTGATGGAATCCCCCGGAGTAAGCCGTAGCGTCACCCGTTCGCCCACATTGTGTTCGGTCGGGTAGGCGATGAATATCTTCTTGTGGACGGTCGAATCGTCAGACAAGTCGAAATTGACATAGCTACAGGTAAATTCCGTATTCGGAGGAAGGGAGAACGAGGCGTCGATGACCCGCGTGTTTTGTGCCAGCCGAGGCATCCCGTCTTTCTGCCAGCCGGTCAGGATATCCTGTGCCGCCGGTGCAAGCAGTTTGTCCAAGAGTAAGGAATCCTGGACAGTCGTTTCCGGATAGGCGGACAACCCTGCCTGTCTTACTCCGAAAGGAACATAGTTTTTCGAGTAAGAAAAGGTAGTTTCTTGCCTGTCTAAAGTATGTGCTTTCCGGCTTTCCCGATCGTATGTGACGCGCAGGATGCGTTTGCCGACCATCTCGTGATCGAACGTAAAGTCCTGCTGATAACGGCTGTCAAAATAGTAGAAACCGGGCTTCCCGGTATCGTTCTTGCAATCGTACAGGCTCTTGAACGTGAAATCGAGGGTGAGGGTACGTTCATTCAGCTCCGTTACGGTCGCCCTGAAGGTGATTCGTCGGATGTTTTCCGCCCGCCAGGGAACCTTTTCTTCGATGCCCGGAGCCACATAGGGATAGTAGTGGACGGACTCGATTTCCACCCAATCGCCCTTTTTCAAAGAGTCGGGCGTATAGGGGACGAACGTTTCAGCCGAACCGCTGTTTACCAGAAAAAGGAGAAGCAATAGGAGTGCTGTTTTCATACCTGTAAAAATAAGATGAATAATTGAATTACCCTTCAAATATATCCCGTAAAGACCGCTTATTATTGACTTAATGAGCGGATGGTTGTTTTGAATGAGTATCGGACCTCGTTTATTCTTTTCTTTTTCTTCGGAAGAAAAGAGGGCTACCATTCAAGTTTATGTCTTTTGGGTGATTTTTCCCTTAAAATCTGTAGAGTCAACTATTTGATTATGACAAATGAATGTGTATCTTTGTCATAAGTAAATATTTACGCAAATGGACAAGAAGGTGATATATTGGATTGAGATGTCTGATTATGACTTAGAAACAGCTAATGCAATGTTAGCTACGAGTCGTTATCTATATGTGGGTTTCATGTGCCATCAAACAATAGAGAAGATATTGAAAGCCTTTTGGTCTAAAAATCTGGAAGAAACTCCGTTAAAAATACATTCTTTATCCAGATTGGCAGAGAGAACAGGATTGGACGGACAACTTTCAGATGAACAATTGGACTTTATAGACAGACTTGAACCGTTAAATATAGAAGCACGTTATCCTTCTTACAAAGACAGATTGATGAAAAGCCTTACAAAAGATTATTGTGAAAAATTATTAGTGGACACTCGAAATTTGCAGTTATGGATAAAGAACAAGCTATAGTACTTGCAAAGAAATATAAAGAAATGGTTGCTTCATTGCTTCCATTAAAGGCTTTGTATCTTTATGGTTCTTATAGCAAAGGAAATTATAGAGAAGATAGTGACATTGACATTGCGGTTGTAGTGGAACATCTTAGTGAAAACTATTTTGAAGATACGCCTATTCTTTGGAAGCTTAAACGTAAAGTAAGTAACCTGATAGAGCCTGTTTTACTTACAGAAGATACAAATAATCCCCTTTACCTTGACATAACCAAAACAGGGATTCTTATATAGATTCCCTTTTAACAAAGGTCTGTTTTATAAGCTTTAATTTTTATGTTTTATCAGCATAATTACCGGATTGGAATCTTCGTCTAACTGAGAGGCGATCTCTTTTAATTTGCCTTTTAGCTTTCCCCCTTTATAATCCCGGATAAGATCCGATGCTTCTAAAAATTGGCAGGATGGGATTTTGCCGTTTAAAGGTTTTGATTTTAAGAAGGCTTCTTTCTTATTTACGTAATCAGAGTTATAGGCTCTATATCTGAATAAAGCTTTTTCCTGCTTGTCATATAATAGATCAATAGACGAGATTTCAATTGTTTTTTCAAGCGCTTCCATAAAAAAGTATCGATCCGTGAGCAAACTCGGTATAAGAAAAACTTCAGGATTCATGGATTGGATGGATGGGACCCTTGCAATGAATGGTTTCAAAGCATGGTCTGGTGAATAGCTATACAACGTATCGGCTGAATATTCTGTTAATACATAATCGTTAAAATAAGGCATTATGGGATGAGATGTTTGTGGGTGATAGGTCATTTTCCTATCTTGAGACCAAATGACAATCGACTTTTTCTTTTCAAATGGTATTTGAATTTCTTTTGTAATGTGACCGTCTTGTTTGGATAGAAGTAAAAATGATTGCCCGGTATTGTTATGAAAATGATCGCGACAGATTAGGTTTTCCTGGTCAAAATTATACATTTCAAAAGGTAGCAAATCTCCTTTCCATGAGATTTTCCGTTTGAAATTACCTTCCAGGTCATATACAAGTATTTTCTTAGAAATATCGTTGACAAATATTTCTTCCTTTTCTTCATCTAATACGATTCTATTGAATAATGCATATTCTTCATTACCATGTCCTTTTCGGTTAATCTTTTTCAAAGCTCTCCCTTTCCGGTCAAAGAGGAAAATATCCCCGCTAAAATTAAAGTTGGTCGCGACTATGACATTCTTGCCTACCGCCCATATATTACCTTGACAAAGGAATTCGTCCGTTGTCTCTAACGGGATATATTCAACATCCATAAAGTCTTGCAGAATCAGTTCTTTATAGGGATATTTTGCCGTGACATCTACCGTGATCAAGTCGTCTGCCGTTTGAACCTGTCTTTTGCAACCTGTCGTTATTAACAGAATAGATAGAAAGAAAATAGTTGTGCCTTTCATGCCGGATAATTTATTATTGTTACCAATCCTTTATTTGCCTGTTTCTAGGAATT
Source organism: Parabacteroides sp. (assembly GCF_977054455.1). Taxonomy (NCBI): domain Bacteria; kingdom Pseudomonadati; phylum Bacteroidota; class Bacteroidia; order Bacteroidales; family Tannerellaceae; genus Parabacteroides; species Parabacteroides sp. Next base: position 125,872 of record NZ_CDRTCT010000005.1, read on the forward strand.
CAAATCTATATGATAATGCCGGGGAATATCCGGCAAATGAGTAGATGGTCGTTTGGAATGAGTATTTGTGATGGTGATGGCGAGCAATCGGTTTTGGGAACATTGCTCCGGTTAAAAGCAGATATAACCGGAGCATACACAGGCTTTTTCAGGCACACATATCATACAACCTCTTCAGCAGCATCCTTAACAGGAAGTGGTTCCAGACATTTCTTTTTACCGGGAAAGTTAACTTTCCCGGCATTCCTCCGGCAATATCGCCAGTGCTTTGTTCTCGTTGGCCTCCATGATCTCGCGTTCTCCAGGCCCTTTATCGTTGATGCCGCATAGATGGAGGATGCCGTGGATGATGGTACGGTGGAGTTCCTCGTTGTAGGGAGTGTTGAAGGTTTCGGAATTAGTCTTCACCGTATCGAGGCTGATAAACAGGTCTCCCGATATCTTGTCGCCGCTGGTATAATCGAACGTGATGATATCCGTATAATAATCATGTTGGAGGTACTGGCGGTTTACTTCCAGTATCTTCTCATCGGAACAGAAGATGTAGCTGATATCGCCGACTTTCTTTCCGTATGTGGCGGCAACCTCTTTCACCCAGTTGCCGACCGCTCTCTTTTTGATTGCCGGAAGCTTGATGTCTTCCGCGTAGAATGCTATTGCCATATTGTTATTCTTTTTGTGTTTTATCTTTCCGAATGGTATGTTAAAAAATATTACCCGCTATACTAATTCCAAATAGATGCACTACTAATCCGATTTACATGGGGTAGGAGTGTCATTTTGATATTAGGTAAAAAACAGATACGTCATAGCTACCGCCGCAATCGCCCCGGCTAAATCGGCCAGTAGTGAACAGGGGATCGTATAGTAGGTGTTGCGGATTCCGACACTGCCGAAATAGAGGGCGACGACGTAGAAAGTCGTGTCGCTCGATCCCTGCACGATGGAGCAGAGGCGGCCTATGAACGAGTCCGCGCCGTAGGTGTTCATCGCGTCCAGCATCATACCCCGCGCCCCGCTGCCGCTGAGCGGTTTCATCAGCATGGTAGGCAGGCCTTCCACGAACTGCGTGTCCAGTCCTGCTGCCGCGACTCCCATGCGGATGCCGTCGATCAGGAAATCCATCGCTCCCGAAGCCCGGAAAACAGCAATGGCGACCAATACGGCGATGAGGTAGGGGATGATGGTCACGGCGGTCCGGAACCCCTCTTTCGCCCCTTCTATAAAGGTGTCGTAGACATTGATTTTCTTACGGATTCCGCTGATGATGAATCCGCATATGATGGAGAAAAGCAAAATGTTGGCAAACAGGGTAGAGTAGAGGGAGACCGACTGCTGGCTCATCATCCCGAAAAGCAAGGCCAGACCGCCGATGAACGCGATCATACCGCCGAAGAAAAGCAGCAGGTTCCGTTGCAGGATGTTGATCCGTTGTTTGAAGCAGACCGCCAATATGGCGACCAGGGTGGAAGAGAAGGTTGCGAGCATGAGGGGCAGGAAGACATCGGCCGGGTTGGCCGCTCCCATCTGTGCCCGGTAGGTCATGATGGAGACCGGGATCAGCGTCAGTCCCGAAGCGTTGATGCAAAGGAACATGATCATCGGATCGCTGGCTGAATCCTTCTGCGTGTTCAGCTCCTGCAACTCTTTCATGGCTTTCAGTCCCATCGGCGTGGCGGCATTGTCCAAGCCTAACAAGTTGGCGGAAATGCACATGAAAATGGAGCCCGTTGCCGGATGGTCTTTCGGTATTCCCGGAAAGAGCTTGCTGAACACGGGCGCCGTCAACCGGGCAAACGCCTGTATCAAGCCCCCTTTTTCCCCGATTTTCATGATGCCGAGCCAGAGAGCCAGGACTCCCGTCAGTCCGAGGGATATCTCGAACCCTGTCTTTGCCGAGGCAAAGGAGGCGTTGATGATGTTGGTGAAAACTTCCGTGTCTCCGCCGATGGCTAATTTGCAAAGCGCCACCACGAAAGCAATCAGAAAGAAGGCGATCCAGATATAATTTAGAACCATAGTAGTTGTTGACAGGTAATAAGATACTTGTTAATGGTTACAAAAATAGGAAATAATCGGCTTTATCGGAAAAAGAAGGCGGGAAATGGCAGATTGTTTGCTTAGTTGCAAAAAGCTGATTACTTTTGGAGGATGTTTTTTGTGTTTAATCAATTCAAATTTGGTGTATAATATGATGAATAAAATCGGGTTAACCTTGCTGCTTGTCTGGTTGGCTGTGATGGCTATTGCTGCCGATTATTCCTATGAGCGTAATGTCCCGTACCGTGGAAATGCAGGTGATGAATATGCTTCCAAGATGTGCCGTCTGGATATCGCTTACCGGCCGGGCGTACAAAACGCGCCGGTCGTAGTCTGGTTTCATGGCGGCGGCTTGACCGGCGGGAGCCGTGAAGTCCCTTCCGCGTTATTGACGGACGACATGGTAGTCGTAGGTGTCGAATACCGTTTGTCGCCGCATGTGGAGACGATGGAGATCGTGGATGATGCCGCTGCTGCCGTTGCCTGGGTATTCGATAATATCGGAAAGTACGGTGGCGACCCCTCCTCCATCTATATTGCCGGCCATTCCGCCGGCGGTTATCTGGTCGATATGGTCGGGTTGGATAAGAAGCAGTTGGCGCGTTACGGGAAAGATGCCGACAAGCTTGCCGGGATCATCCCTTTCAGCGGTCAGGTGATCACCCATTTCGAAACCCGCAACCGGCGAGGGCTGGAACCTTTGCAGCCGACGATCGACGAAACGGCTCCCTTGTATCACGTCCGTCCGGACTGCGCCCCTATCCTGATCCTTTCCGGTGACCGTGAGAAGGAATTGTATGGCCGTTACGAAGAGTCCGCCTATTTCTACCGCCTCTTCAAACTGCTCGGCCATCCTGATGTGACCCTTTACGAATTAGGCGGTTTTGACCACGGCAGTATGTGCGCCGCCGCTTTCCCCTTAGCCGTACGGTTTATCCGTGACCATACACTTTCGAATCAACCCGAAAGTAACAGATAAATGATCATTTACCTTCATTAAGTTGAATAAAAAGAATAGTTATGACAAAGATATTAGTTACTTACGACATGTTCCGCGAAGGTTTTACCGAGCTGGAAAGCAAGTATGAAGTTACTTTTCCCGAAGGAAGAGATTTTACGTACGAAGAAGTTTTAGAGATGATTCCGGAGTATGACGTGTTGTGCTCGATGTTCGATTTCCCGGTAAACAAGGAATTGATCGACCGTGCCTCCAAACTGAAAATGGTGGCAAACTATGCCGTCGGTTACAACAATATCGATGTCGCCTACTGCCTTGAAAAAGGAATCACGGTAGCCAATACCCCCGACCCCGTGACGGCCCCTACCGCCAATCTCGCACTCGGCCTGATGCTCGATGTGGCACGCCGCATTACCGAATGCGACCGTAAGCTGCGCCGGGAAGGTCTTGGCATGAAAGTCGGTGTCTTGGAGAATTTAGGCATCAACGTGACCGGGAAGACGTTGGGTATTATCGGTATGGGACGTATCGGGAAAGCCCTTGCCCGCCGGGCGAATGCTTGTGGTATGGAAGTCCTCTATCATAACCGTCGCCAACTGTATGTCGAAGAAGAGACAAAGCTGAACGTGACATACGTTTCCAAAGAGGAGCTCCTCTCCCAATCCGATTTCGTCTCCCTGAATGTCCCTTATACACCGGAAACTTACCATATCATCGGGGAAGCCGAACTGAAGCAGATGAAGCCGACAGCCGTCCTGATCAACACCGGCCGCGGCCCTTTGGTCGATGAAAAGGCTTTGGTGCAGGCGTTGAAAGACGGGACGATTCATGGCGCCGGCCTGGATGTCTTCGAGTTCGGCGATTATCCCTTGCCGGAGTTGCTGGAAATGGAAAATGTCGTCCTGACGCCCCATATCGGGACGCAGACGCTGGAAACGCGTATTATCATGGCGCGTACGGTCTGCAACAATGTAATCGGATTCCTGGAAGGCGACCGTCCTGTGTCACGGGTGCTGCGTCCATGACGGCGGAGTTTGTGCTGAGTGAACTGCAATCGGTCGGTTCACCCGAAAAAGCCGCCCATCTGAGCCGGTTTTTCAAGACCGGACCGGGGCAATATGGCGAAGGCGACCGCTTTTTAGGAGTCGTCGTCCCGCAAACCCGCAGCATAGCCAAGGCCAACAAAGCGATGCCACTGGAAGAATTGCAACTCCTGCTGGATAGTCCGTGGCATGAGGCCCGCCTTTGCGCCCTGTTGGTTTTGGTCTATCGTTTTCAGGATAAGAAGACTCCGGAAGTTGAACGGGAAAGGATGTATCGTTTCTATCTGAAGAATACCCGCCGCTGCAATAATTGGGATTTGGTGGATTTATCCTGCCGGGATATTGTCGGCGAATATTTGGTGGACCGGGACCGTTCCGTCCTGTATGAACTGGCTGCCAGCGATAACCTCTGGGAACAGCGGATTTCGATCGTCTGTACCTGGGCCTTTATCCGCCGTTCGGATTTTACCGATACATTGGCGTTGGCCGAACGGTTGATGACGCATAAACATGACTTGATGCATAAAGCCGTAGGCTGGATGCTCCGCGAGGTGGGCAAAAGGGACCGGGATACCCTCACCGACTTTCTGGAACGTTATGCGACACAGCTTCCGCGTACGGCTCTCCGCTATGCCATCGAGCATTATCCTGAAGACCGGCGCCAGTATTTCTTAAAGATGAAATAAGGGATGGACGAACAACTGAAAGCGAAATTGAAGGAATGGGCCGGAACCTATAATGTGAAGTCTTTTATACTCGATGACCCGGTTCAGTTCCCCCATCGGTTTGCAGGGAAACAGGATATCGAAATATCCGCTTTTATCACTTCCTGGATCTCCTATGGACGCCGGGAGTTGATCCTCCGCAAGGCGGACTGGTTGCATAGCCGGATGGGCGGAAGCCCTTACGAGTGGATATTGTCCGGGCGGTATCGGGAACTGGTTTCGGAGGTCCCGGCCGGCAAGCGCGATACGTTTTACCGCTTTTATACGCATTCGGACCTGCGTGCCCTCTGTGGCCGGTTGAAAGAGATATATGGGCGCTATGATTCGTTGGAAGACGCATTGGCTGCAAGCCCCTATCCGAATCCGGTTCTTAAGTTACAGGATCTCTTTTCCGGCATAAAGGGCATTCCGGTGATGGGTGGTACTTCTGCTTGTAAACGCTTGGCGATGTTCCTCCGCTGGATGATCCGGACCGATGGAATCGTCGATTTCGGGATTTGGCAGACCGCCTTTCATCCCCGCCAGTTGATTATCCCGCTGGACACGCATGTTCACCAGATTTCATTGGAACTCGGCTTGACGCAGCAGCGAACCGCCACCCTGAAAACGGCTCTTGAGATAACCGAGGCCCTATCGCGTATCTTCCCGGATGATCCCTGCTTGGGTGATTTTGCCTTGTTCGGGTATGATATAAACAAGAAAAAAGAGTAATGGAAAAAGAAAGAAATAAGATCGCTTCTGTTTGTGTGTATTGTGCCTCCAGCACGCAAGTCGCTCCTGCCTATCGGGAGGCGGCAACCGAGTTGGGACGCCTGTTAGGCGAACGGAACCTGCGGGTGATCAACGGGGCCGGCAATTCAGGCTTGATGTGCGCCGTGTCGGATGCTACGCTGGCTGCCGGTGGAACGGTTACGGGCGTTATTCCCCGTTTTATGGTGGAACAGGATTGGTGTCACAAGGGGCTTACCGATCTGGTCGAAGTCGACAGTATGCACGAACGCAAACAACGGATGGCCGACCTCTCGGATGCCGTGATCGCCCTTCCGGGCGGATGCGGCACTCTCGAAGAGTTGCTGGAAGTCATCACCTGGAAACAGTTAGGTTTGTATCTCAACCCGATTGTCATCCTGAATATAAACGGCTACTTCGATCCCCTTTTGGAGATGTTCCGAAGAGCCGTCGACGAGCATTTCATGCGCCCGCAACATGCAGGGCTTTGGGTGGTCGCCTCTACCCCCGCCGAAGCTGTTGCGCTGATTTATTCCGAACCGCGTTGGGATGCGGACATCCGTAAACTGGCTTTGGTGTGAATCAGGGGAGCGTCAGTTCAAAAGCATTGACCTCCGGCGTGCGGATGCCCGGCTTTAGTTCTCCGCCAATTATGATTACCGTGTTGGCATTGTTTGCGATGCCGGCGCCGGCACGTGCCGGTTCTTCGTAGTCGCCTAAGTGGGTCCAGCGCTTTGTGAAAGTGTTGTATTGTAGCAGGGAGGTGTTGAACTTATACCAGTCGGCAGGATGCAGCAGATAATCCGGTTGAGGGCGGTTAAGAGCGTCACGGAAACGGTCGTAGTTCACGCCTCCTGCCAGCAGGATGGAGCTATCGCCCGATGCGACGGCGCAGCCTCCCGTAACGGTACGGTGGGAACCGTCTGCTAAAGAAGGCAAGGATCCTTCGTCTCTCCACTGTTTTGTCTCCGGATGATAAGAAAGCATGTCTGTACAGACAATGGCTTCCTGACGGGCGGATGCCGGCTGGAAACCACCGGCCAGATAGAGCCGTACGCCGTCCCCGGATTGCTGGGCTGCCAGGACGGGCTGTACGCGGGCAGGCCCGGGAAAATCCGGTAGCCGCACCCATTCCTTTTGAGGTGACGGCGTTAGCTGCAATGAAAAGAGCAGGTTTGTTGGGACGGTTTGCGAACCGCCCTTACCTATTGTCGCTCGCAGCTCGCCGTTCCCCCCGGCGACATACAGGCAACCGCCGGCGTATGCGGCCGACAGGTTATCCATCGGCATAGGGAGTGACGGCAGTTCGGAGATATGCAATTGCTGCTTTTCCCTGTCCCAATTCAGGAAAAAAACCTGTTTGGAAGCTCCTTGCCGGTTGTTTCCTCCGATCCAAACGATCCCTTCGGGGGTTGTGACCGATGCCCCGTAGGCAAGCGGCAACGGCAGTCTGCCGATCCTTCTCCATTCGGCGGGGGATCGGTCAGCCATATCTAATGCGTATATATCGCTGTAGTATTCTTTTGTACCCCCTTCGGCCGCCGGTTTGTCGGGAAAGTTGCACCCTCCGGCCACCAATAGCTTGTCGCCACTGATGCCCGTAAACGGAGCCGATACGCCCAATGCCGGATCCTTTTCAGTGCCGGGCAGGTCGGGCAACCGGAACCAGCTGACCGGAGCCGCTTCCGAACGGAATGTCGAAGCCGGTAGCTCCGCTTCGTTCACTAAATTGGCACGGGTGAAAGGTTGCCAGCCGTAACGGACGAATTTCGGGTTCCGGATCTGTCCGCTCCATACTTTTACGGTCTTTCCATCGATGATCTGTGCCTCTGCGGGGACGAATAAACCATCGTGTTCGGCTATCTCGAAAGTACGCAGCCGGTCGCCGTCGGAACTGTGCATGCCTTTTCCGTAATCGAATGTGACATAGGCGGCGCCGTCCTTGAATGTCGCCGAGCGGTAGAGAGGGCCGGAAGGCAGGACCTCGTGCCCGTAGGTCTTGTTGAGCGCCCAGTGAGCGAGGCGTTCCCCTATCTCCCGTTTGTGGCGCGGGTGGACATCCAGGGAGTCGCCGTGGTCGCTGCTGACCGCCATGCCGCTGTTGGGGATCGACCGGAGCATCCGGCGTTGGCTGTCCCGGAACCAGGGCCAGCCGGGACGGTCGATGCTGGATAGTTGCACATAATAGAAAGGCAATTCTTCCGCCCAGTTCTCCCGCCAGTTTTTTGTCAGCAGATGGAACAGTCTCTCATGCGCTTCCATATTGTGGGCGTTCGATTCTCCCTGATACCAGATGATCCCCCGTATCGGGAACTTTTCGAGCGGCCGGATGCCGGACTCGTATAAGTAGCAAGGCTCGTAGGGATGCCGTTGCTGTTTGTTCGCCGATTTGCGGAGATTGAGGGCGGCGCGTTCCCGTGCCCAGCCTTGAATGAAATCATTCTGTTTCCAGTCGTAGAGGATGTCGGGAAACTCGAGTTCCAACGTCTTGCGGTCTATCCAGGCTTCCGCCGGCGAACCGCCTATGGCGTTCAGGATCAGTCCGACCGGGACCTGCAAGCTGTCTGACAACATCTGCCCGAACGCAAAGGCCACGGCGGAGAAACGGTTCGCCGTCTCTTCGTTGCATTCCTTCCATTCGGTGTCCCGATAATATTGGAGCCTGTTGAGGGAGTCCAGTGTCGAAATGTCCCATTCCACCGCACTTGTCGCCCACCGGGGCTTCATATCGAAAAGGCGGATTTGCGGTTTCCCGGCGGCAAATTCCAGAAAAGCCTTTCGTTGGCTGTCGATGGCACTGCTGACCTGGAACGCCATATTCGACTGGCCGGAGCAAAGCCATACTTCGCCGATCAGGACATTTGTATAATCCAGTCTTCCGGATGCGGCGGAGATACTCAACGTGTACGGTCCTCCTGCCTTCATCGGCGGCAGGGTGACCGACCATTTCCCGTCCGAAGCTGTTACCGTTTCGCCTTTCTGTCCGGCGATGCCGACCGTCACTTTTTCCCCGGCATTGGCTGTCCCGGCTATCCGGAGCGGTTTCTCCCGTTGGAGTACCATATTGTCCGAATAGGTCACGGGCATTTGAAGACCTCCGTAATCTCCGGTCAATGTCCGGCAGACTGTCCGTGCGATGATTCCGGCCCCTTCGGCTGTGGGATGCAAGGCGTCGGACAAGAGGTCGGGGCGGTCGTACAGTCCCGCTTGCAGGTCGATCAGCCCGGTATGGGCGAGTGCTGCGATTTCTTCGATGTTTTGTTGTATCTGCCAGTACCAGTCGCGTGTGCCCGATTTGAAGCGCGTGTGGCGGTGGGAGATCGGCGTCAGGCGGCAGATCCATATTTCACATTTCGGATTCGCTTGCCGGAAAGCATCGATCAGGGCCAGATAATCCTTCGTGAAGTCATCCCGGTAATTCGGCCAGTCGCGCGGATCGGTGTCGTTCAGCCCGAGATGGATGACGACCCGGTCGGCGGCAAAGTCGAGTGCCGCCTTGCATTCCTCCTGCTCGTTGTAGGGACGGTGTCCCCTTCGCAATAGCGTCGCCCCGCTTTTTCCGAAATTGGCGACTTCGTATCCGTTGCCCAACATCCGTTGGAGCTGGGCGGGATAACTGTTCTTTTCGCGGTCCTCGATTCCGTGACCGTACGTTACACTGTTACCGATACAGGCTACCTTGATCTTTTGCGCTTGGATGGTACCTGTCGGTTGTTTCATGCCTATGGAACAAAAGTTTTCCGCAAGGGAAACAAAAGTTTCTCTATAGGGAAACTTTTCTCCGTTCCAAGCCTCTTTCTGCGGCCAGGGAAGCAAATGAGGGATACCGGCTGCACAGGCAACCAATATCCCTACATATAAACTTATCAATATGAACAGTATGCGTTTCATGCCGGATTATTTGACCAGGTCGGTCAGCTTGACGGCCTGGAAAGTCATATGGGCGACGCTCGATTCGTAGAAGATGCCGACCGTCTCCTTGTCGATCATGGACAGGCAGGAATAGCCCCAGCCTTCCTCTTCGTCTAATGTCACCTGGTTGGAGAGCGGCCAGGTCATGCCTCCGTCCGTACTTACCTTTATGGTGATATGGTTACGTCCCTTCGTCGTGTTCGGGTTGGAGAAGATCAGCAGGTCTTTTCCTGTTATGTTGTCTTTGGCATCCACGTGGATGAGGCTTGCCATACAAACCGGTTCCTGCAGGGCGCTGCGGCTGGACGGATGTTCGTGCCAGGTCTTGCCCAGGTCGCGGGTGATGGCCACGGCGCGACTGCCTCCCCGGTTGTCACGCATGTTCAGCATCAGGACGCCCGGTTCGATTTCGGCAACCTGCGCCTCGGTCGTGTTCGTGCGTGCCAGGTTATGCAGATGCCAGGTGCTTCCCCGGTCTTTGCTGTACATGATGCCGGCATTCGGTACGCGGGTGGAATCGATGAACTGGATCGGGAAAACCAGCGTCCCGTCTTTCATCGTGATGCCCCGTCCCGGTCCCTGCAACAGGAAGTACCAAGAAGGATCTTTCACCTGAGAGGTGATGTTGATCGGCCGGCTCCAGGTCTTGCCGTCATCTTCGCTTTTGACAAGCATCAGTTGCGCTGTATTGTCCGGTTCCATGCCCGGCATGGAGTTCCACCAGGCACGTCCGTTTCCCATGCCGTGCGTCCAGGCGGCAACGATCCAGATCGTATTTGTCTTTTCATCCACCAGGATAGACGGGTCGCCCACGCCATTCTGTGCGTGAGGCAGGCCGCCCGTTTCGCCGAACGTCATCGCCACGCGCATCGGCTCCCAGGTCTGTCCCTTGTCGGTGCTGCGGCTTATCCCTATGTCGACCATTTCCTGCAGGTCCACACTGCTGTTGTAGCGGATATCGTACACGCCCAGAAGCGTCCCGTTGTTGGTCGTTACCAGCCCCGGAATACGGTAGGCCGAAGCCCCGTCGTCACCGGCGTGGCGGACACCGATTCCCATGCGGCGGACATCCGGTTTGCCGTCCCACACGATTGCCGCCGGCATGTTATTGATTTCCGCCATCGGCATCTGGACGGTGAAGGTAGTCAGCAGGGAAGCCTCAGACTTCATCTCGATGCTGACCCAGTAATAGTTGATTCCTTCCACCATCGGCTGGCTGCTGGTGAAGGTCACGACATTGGCGATATCCGTCACCTCACTCTGCTTCACGGAGTAGGCGGGATTGGCAACCTTTGTCTTGCCTTCCGCATGGCTGGAAATGTAGGCAACCGGACGGTAATGCTTTCCCTGCCGGGAAGTCGCCTCCGTTCCGCTATAGAAAAGACGTAAAGCCTTTATGTCGTTCAGGTCGATCCCCTTTTCGAATTGCAGGGAAAGCTTGTTGAGTACGTCTCCTTTGTGTGCCTGTATGCGCATTTCCACCAGGATATTGTCTGTCCGGTCGATCAGTATCGGGATCTGCGGCTTTCTGACAAATAAGCTATCGGCTGCAAAGGCCGTTTGCAGGAAGAGAAGGAGGCTGAAATAGAAAAGGATCTTTCTCATGATGTTTTTATTTTAATTATTTATCGGTCATGTTGACTGTTTTCGGGCGTAAGAAGATGACTTCCACCACCAAGGCGACGAATACCAAGCCGGCCATCATCGCGAAATCATGTCCTAAGTTGCCGGCGTCCGTCGATTCGCCCAACAGTTTTGTGATGATCGCCCCGGCAAATACCCCGGTCATGTTCATGATGCCGTAGGCGGTCGCCCGGTAGCGTGGCGATACGAACTGGCAGAGGATCGGCATGTTGTTGGCATCGAAAATGCCGAAACCGATACCGAAACAAAGTCCGCCGCCGATAATCATCGCGAAACTCGTGCCGAACCCTAACAGCAGCAGTGCCGGAATGGTCAGGGCAAGCCCGATGGAACCGGTATAAATGCGTCCCCGTACATTGCGCTGAATCCATTTGTCGGATAAGATACCGCCTGCAATCACCCCGATGAAGGAAGAAATCGCGATCGTGAAGGTGGACAATGGTCCGGCTTCCGACATATCGATGGACAAATTCTCCGAGAACAAAGTCGGCAGCCAGTTTTTAGTCGCCCAACCCGGCAAGCTCGAAGTGGCGAAGTAGAGCAGGATGATCCAGAATGAAATGTTGACGAACAACATCCCCATTCCCTTTATCGCCGCTTTCACCGGACTCTCTTTCGGTCCGGGTTCCGAATCCGGTTTGGCGACCGTATGGTCTTTTTTCTCTTTCAGGAACAGGATCAATACAAGACTGTACGCGATCCCGATAATCCCGAACCAGTGGAATGTCGTTTCCCAACTGTAGGCTCCTGCGATCGTTGCTCCGAAACCGCCCAATGCCTGTCCGGTGTAAAGCCCGGTCATATGGATGCCGACCGCTAATGACCGCGTCTTTTCCTGGTGGTAATCCGTGATCAGCGAAAGTCCGGCAGGGATATACAATGCCTCGCTGACTCCCATGATGGCGCGGAGAATGTAAATCTGATTGAAATCAGTCGAATATCCCATCATCAGCGTAACGAACGACCAGACGAAGAGACTGCCCACGATCAGCCATTTCCGGTTGATCCGGTCGGCGACCATACCGGCGACGGGGCTCATCAGGCCGTATATCCACAGGAACACCGCCATCAGGCGCCCGAAGTTCGTGGCAGATTCCAGTTCGGTAATATCGATCATCATGGCAGACTTCATGGTCGAAAGCATCTGTCTGTCCATGTAGTTTAACAAAGCCACGCCCCAAAGCAGGGCGACAACGATCCAAGGGTAATATTTCCGATTGTTTATCATAGCCCTGAAAGAATTTCCTTACATAAAAGATTACATTTCAGAAGCATCCGGGGGATGTGGAACGGACCTTTGTACATGTTCCCCTTTGCCGGTTGCGAGAGCGTCCCGTCGTAATGGAAATAGCCGAACCATTCGCCGTATTCCTTGTCCGGGAAACGGGCGTAAGTGTATTCGTTGATCAGTTTGTGCATTTCGAGGTATTTCGGGTCGCCTGTCGCTTCATAAGCATACAGCGTGGCGATGATGGCTTCGCACTGCGGCCACCAGAACTTCATGTCGTGCCAGTATTCCTGCTGCGGACGGTTCTTGCAATCCCTGAAATAGGTGATTCCGCCATGTGTTTTGTCCCAGCCCCATTCCCAGGACCAGTCCAGGATCGTGAGCCCCATCTGCTTCAGCTGCGGGTCCCAGTTCCGGTGCTTGGCCTCTTCGAGGATGAACCATGCCGTTTCGATGGAATGGCCCGGATTGATGGTCCGGCCGGGAATCGAATCGATAAATTCGCCGTTCGGCCCGACCGTTTCGAGGATGGCCTTAAACTCCGGCTTCATGAAATCACGACGTAGTTCGGCTATCGACTCGTCGATCTGACGTGTCAGGACAGGATCGTCTACTGCCTCCCGGATGCGGGCGGCAGTATCGATCAGGATCATGCAAAAGGAATGCCCTTTTGCAACGAATCCTTCTCTGAATTTGGGCTCTAATGCGCCCGGTGTGTTTTTGTAATAGAGAATCTGTTTGAACAGCTTGACCGCTTTTTCAGCATAGCTCTTGTCACCCGAAGCGATCGAATACTGAGCCATGGCGATTGCGGCAAACGTTTCGGAAAATACATATCGGCGTTTTCGTACGGGAGTTCCTGTTTTCGTCACCTCGTAAAACATGCGGCCGTCGATATCGAAACAATATTTCTCGATAAAGTCGATCCCGTTTTTACAAGCTTCCAGCCATTCGGCCCGTTTTTCGAGGTTGTTGTAAGCATAAGCGAGAATAAAGGCGAACCGTCCCTGGAACCAAACCGACTTGTTCGTGTCCAGCAGCGAGCCGTCTCGGTCCAAACAGGTGAAGTAGCCTCCGTTCTCATGATCGATACCGTATTTCAGCCAGAAAGGCAGAATGTCGGTCAGTAAATCGTTTTTGTATTTTTCGCCCCAATACTCCAGGTATTCGGACGGTTTTGTCGTGTCGTTCATGGCGTTTATGGATTTAGAATTTATTGCATCTGTCGAAGAAATGAATGGCTTCGAGTTCCGCTTTCATGGCGGCCTCTTCCGCATCCGTCATATTCTGGAACGGCGTCCGGTTTTTACCTAAATCAAGTCCGATCAGCTTCATGATCCGCTTGCCGCCCACGATATTGCCGCGATAATGGCAGATTACGTTGATCACTTCCTGTGAGAAGTTCTGGCGTTCGCGTGCCGTTTCGAGGTCTCCGGCGGCCCAGGCTTCGAGTATCCCGGTCAGCTCTTTGCCGTTGTAGTTGGTCGTTCCGCCGATGCCGCCTTGTGCGCCGCCCATTGCCAGGCATGGAAGGATTGTTTCGTCCTGTCCGTGAAGCATATCGAATTTGCCGTCTTTATACAAGCGGCACTGGTTGTATTCGTACAGGCTTTCGTATGTATATTTGATGCCGGCGAAGTTCGGGATACGCCCGTCCACCGCTTTCAGCAGTTCGACCATCGGCAGGAAAGCGCCGTTGAAAGCCGGGATATGATAGTAATAGAAAGGAAGTCCGGGTGCGCCGGAAGCGATTTCTTCGCAGTATTTCACCAGTTCTTCTATCCGGTTCACTTTCGGGAAAGGCGAGGCCATGGCTCCGATTCCCCAGGCTCCGATCTTTTGGGCATGCGCAGCCAGCTTGTGGCTCGCTTTTACGCAGGTGCTGCCTACGTGTACGATGACCTTGAATCCTGAAGGTGCCACTTCTACCCATCTTTCGGCCAGTTTCATGCGTTCTTCGTCGGTCAGCATATAGCCTTCTCCCGAAGATCCGTTGATAAACACTCCCTTTAAACCGTTTTTGACCAGAAGCTTGGCATATGCTTCTATCGGTTCGTAATTTACTTCCCCGTTTTCGTAGAACGGTGTGAAAGGTGCATCAATTAAGCCTTTAATCTTTTCCATTATCTGTGCGATTTAATGTGTTTTACTTTTAATAATGTATCATGCCGAGCAGCTTGCTTCTCGATAAGAGGCAGGCTCCGAATGCGCCTGCCCTTTCCCCTAATTTGGATATTCTGATTTCCGTGTCCTGGTTGACCAGGTTGAGCGAATATTTACGGATGGCGCTCTTGATCGGCAGGCTGATATACTCGCCTGCCAGTGAAAGCGTTCCGCCCAGTATGACCAGTTCCGGATTGAAGATGTTCATCAGACCGGCAATGCCTTTCCCTAAATTTAGCCCCATTGTTTCCAGAATCTCGATACAGAGCACATCTTCTTTCCGTACCGCCTCGAGCAGGTCGTCGAGCGAGATTTCCTCTCCGTTGTCCAGCTTCCGGGCGAGTATGGTGTTGCTGCCTTCCCGGTGACGTTCCATCAGGATGCGGTGGAAAGCCGATCCGGAAGCCTCTGTTTCGAGACAGCCTTTCTTGCCGCAATGGCACAGCACTTCGTTCTCGAACATGCAGAAATGTCCGAACTCCCCGGAAAAGCCGGATTTCCCGTAGTATAAATTACCGTCGATGATGATGCCCAGTCCCAGCCCCCACGCCATATTGACGAACAGGATGTTCTTTTCTCCCTGCACGGCTCCTTTCATATATTCGCCGTAGGTCATGGCCCGGCTGTCGTTCTCAATGAAAACCTTCGCCTGCAACCGTTCTTCGAGAATCTGGGCAAGGGGTTTCTCTTCGAAATAGAAAATGCTGTAGCTATAGCCCGATGTCGGATTCACGCGGCCGGTGATGTTGACTCCGATCGCCAAAATCTTCTTCCGTTCGACTGGCAATGAAACGATGAAATCGTCAATCATCTGGCAAAACTGCTCCAGTGAGGCAGGCGTATTTTCGAATTGGTAGGGGATGTTTTCTTCGAGTTGTACCTTGTCGCCCTTGAAATCGATCGCTGCGATGTTCAGTTTGTCTTTCAGCATATCGACTCCCACGAAATATCCGGATGCCGGATTGAGGCCATAAATGTTCGGTTTGCGTCCTCCGCTGGTTTCCTGTTTTCCGAAGTCCAGGATATAGCCGTCATCCTGAAGCTCGGCGACCAGTTTGGTGACGGTCGGAATACTCAGGTCCATTTCACGGCCCAGATCGGCAATGGTCGCATCGCCATTGGCAATATAATAGTGGATGATCTTCTTTTTTAGAAGTTCGCTGCGGTTGTTATTATCGGAAGACAGTAAAAATTTTGTATTCATGGCTATAGAATATTATAATATTGAAATGGCTCTACAAAAGTATGTAAAATTTTTTCAAATATAGGGTTGTGAAAATAAAAATTTCAGGGTAATCATGCCGGGATATTCTATTTTGTTACCTACGCTCGCTGTCGTGTAGAAAAAGGAGCTTGCAACAGCCGAAAAGCGGCATATTCTACGCAAGTTCATGTATGATGAAACTACAATAACCCCTCCTAAAAGACGGATATTTGTATCTCGCTAATATTCAAAACTTTGTCAAATATCTTGTTTCTTAAAAAATATTACCCTTGCGGAAAATTTGAAATATATGGGGTATAAAATCAAATTTCATGCGCTATTGTTTCGATTTGGACCAACGGGTATTTGGGAAAACGATACAATAAGCTAAGTATGACAAAAAGTTTAGTTTTAAGAATATTTCCTCTTCGAGTTAAAAAGACTCTTGCAGGTATGTAAAACGATGTTTTTTATGTAAGTTTGCAAAAAGTAAAACGATAAAATGGAAACAAATCAAGGAGGACTTGACTCGGCCATGCTCCCATTCGTAATGCGTGAACTGGTTGAATTGGTTATGAAGAAAAAGGTGCTGTCTTTGGAAGATGCGCTGTATTATATTTATTCTTCCAAATTGTACAAATTGCTGTCGGATGAGAAAACGAAACTATGGTATTCAAGTACGTTATCGCTTTATGATACACTGGAAAAGGAAAAAACTGAAGAAAAGCGACAGCAAAACGATGATACGAAGGTTTTGCTTTTCAAGATGTTTTGTATTGAAAATTACAGGGAGGCAAAGAAACGAAGTGCGGCAGAAACTTTGTTACTGTTTTCCAAATATAAAGTCTTTGATTTTTTGGATGAAAATTTTGAAATGCTTCATACCCAAGACACAGAATATATATTAGATACTATAACGACCTATATTCATAAAAAGAAATGAGACTATATCATGGATCAACAGTAACCGTGAAACGGCCAAGCATACGAAAAGGACGGAAAACTACGGACTTTGGAAAAGGATTCTATACGACAACCAATTTCGAACAAGCAAAAAAATGGGCATTACTGAAAAAGAATAGAGAACAGAGTGAAAAAGCGATCGTTTCTGTTTATGAGGTTCCCGATAATATTCTCGATAAGGAATACTCTGTTCTTCGGTTTACAGGTGCAACAAAAGAATGGCTGGAGTTTGTGGTCAATAACCGTAGAGGCAAAGAAGCAGGTGGCTATGATTTGATAATGGGGCCTGTTGCAAACGACCAGTTGTATGCGACAATCCGGCTTTATGAACAAGGAATCGTTACGGCTGAAGCTGCTATTGAGATGCTAAAAGCGCATAAACTGTTCGACCAACTTTCATTTCATGCGGAACAGGCCGTTTTACTGCTGAAGTTTGTTGAATCAGTTGAAGTGAGAGACTGAGCAAGTCCGGCATATATCCGGATAAACAGTTTGTCACAATAATAAGAAAGAAAATTATAATATTATGAATATAAATCTAAACGGATTTACAGCGTTTGTTACCGGTAGTTCCAGCGGTATGGGCTTTGAAATGGCAAAAGAATTGCTGTCGCATGGAGCAACTGTTGTTATTGCAGCAAGAGCAGGAGCAAAATTAGATAATGCCTATGAAAAGCTGGCAAAAGAAGGATATGATGTTCATGCTGTTGCGCTCGATGTTCGGGATGAAAATTCGGTGAACGCAGCCGCCACTTGGTTCGGTGAGCATTTCGATCACTTGAATATGCTTATTAATAATGCCGGCATCGGCAATAATGCTCCTGGCATGGAGTTAGGACTTCAGCTCTATGATATACCTGTTTCCACATTTAATGCGATTGTAGAAACCAACTTTACCGGATATTTTCTGGTTTCCCGTGCTTTTATTCCGATAATGGTTAGAAATGGAAAAGGAAAAGTAGTAAATGTTTCTACAAGTACCAGTACGATGGTTCGGAAAGGAATGATTCCATACGGACCTTCGAGGGCGGCAGCAGAAACAATGTCACAGATTCTTTCGGAAGACCTTCGTGATCTGGGCATTATGGTCAATGTGATTTGTCCCGGCGGAGTGACCGATACGGGAATGACAACGGATGCAATGAGAGATTTATTTAGTCAGCACAACATTCCCATATTAAAAGCGGATGTTATGAACAAGCCGGTTTTATTCCTGGCATCTTCGTATGCGGATGGCTTGACAGGTGAAAAGATTGTTGGAAACGAATTTGATGAGTGGCTGAAAAACAGGAATATTTCATTCCCTGACTAAATGATATGATTTACCGGAGATAAAAAGGAAACTGCCGTATAGTTAGTAGTAGAATCTTTATTCGTGGATAGGGGTTTTTCCCATTTTCCCTGTCATATCAACAAAGTCAAACCAATAAAAAGAGAGTTGATATGAAAAAGAGTGTGATGTTTTTATTGTTGAGTTTAGTGTGTTTATCTGTTTCCGCACAAAATGGGAAAGTGAGAAGTGGGATAATAGGGGGTGTTTCAATGGATTGGTATAAGGATGAGGCGATGTCTAAAGGCAAAGTCGGGTTTAATATACCGGATATGAAACCTTCTTTCCATGTGGGATATCAGTTGCAAATCGAATTGAAGCATCGTTTATCGGTGGATGCAGCCTTATTATATGGGCAGAAGCGGGGAGAAATTGCCTCGGTTGGCAATAAAGCGACTCCCGTTAAAGGCTACAAAAGTAAGTTTGCAAGAAATTACATGGCTTTGAACGGAGTTCTGAATTATAATCTGATCGGGGGGTTGAAGGTAGGAGCGGGAGTTGAGCCTACTCTCCATTTTAAGGATAATATTATGATTGGGAAGACAATCAAATCTGCCTTTGACGTGCCGGTCGTCGTCAAAGCCGCCTATGCTTTCAAATACTTCGATCTGGCTCTGACATACAAACAGGGTACTTGCAATGTAATGAAAGGAGTCCCTTATATGAAATCGGGGTGGACACGTGATCTGCAAGTTTCTATCTTTGTCCCGATTTCCATTAGTAAATGAAGCCGAACATCCATAAAGGAATTTCGTTTTGGTAGGCATATTCCATGTCGTCTTTTACTATATATCCTTCAACTGCATTTTTTATTTGTGCCTTTTTTTTATTTCGTCCGCCGACTTCGAAAGTGCGTCCGTCAATTTCAAAGTCGCTTATAGGGGATGAGGTGATGAAATGCCCTACACGCATCCAAGTAAAGAAGACGGTTTCACGGATATTGCCTATATCCGGAGTCGTGTCGGATAACATGTAGGCGATGTCTGTATTGTTGAGATAGATTTTGTCTATCTTTTCCAGTACTTTTATGCCATTCGCCTTTTCGCGAAGCAGGTTGATGAGTCCGGCCTTTTCCAAGTAGAGCAGATAGTCGGGCAATGTGTTCCGGCTGATTTCCAGGTCGCGTTCCAATTTGGTATAATTAGGCTTGAATGGTACGCTTTGGGCAAGGGCATAAAGCAACTTTTTCAGTTTAAAAGCTGATGCTACATTCATTTCGGCAAATTGAGGTATGTCGGTTTCTACCATGAGTTTCACGACATTGCTTAATCGCAGGCGATACTCCGTTTCTGTGAAAAAAGGATAATAGCCAGCTTGCAGATAGCTTTTGAAAAGTTTAAGAGGACGTTCCTTTTCGTATGGGAACTGTACTTTCCCGGCTACTATGTCGGATAACGGATAGGCTGGCAATTGCCAGCCTTGGGTAAGATTGATGTATTCTCTAAAAGAGAGACCGGGCAAGTGATACTCCACTTTCCTTCGACTCAAGTCTGCACCTCCTTTTTCTAAATCCAGAATAGACGATCCTGTGTAAACGACATGGAGGCCGGGTAACTGGTCGTAGATGTTTTTTATCTCGGTTGACCATCCTTTGTATTTATGTATTTCATCAATAAAAAGTTTTTTCCCGCCTTGTGTGTAAAACCGGTAGGCTAAATCGAAAAGGCGATGATTGGTGAAATAGAAATCATCGGCTGTGATATAGAGTACATCTTCAGGTTTTTCGTACTTTTTGATGTGTTGAAGCAATAACGTCGTTTTGCCTACTCCTCTGGAGCCGACAATGGCTATTAATCTGCTGTCCCAGGCGATTTTATCGTGCAGGAAGCGAATGAAATCAGTAGATGTCAGTTCTAATTGAAGACGAAAGTTTCTATATAAGTTCTGCATCATTGTTCTCTTTTAAGTTTTTCTTTGCCACAAAGATAGTAAATTGCATGTTCTATTGTGCAGCTTTTGCTAAAAATTGCATATCGTAATGTGCGATTTGTGAAGAAAGATCGGGCTTATTTCTTGTAACAAGTATCTCCACAAGTTCAGAACCCGGCAATTCTTATTATCTTTGCCTGTCAAAGTAATAAGAATATGGAAGATGAATTTGATATAAGGGATGCACGGGTTCCGGAGAGCGAGCGGGAGTACGAGAATGCGCTTCGTCCGCTTTCGTTTCATGACTTCAGCGGACAGGCCAAAGTGGTCGAGAACCTGAAGATTTTCGTGATGGCGGCCCGGATGCGTAAGGAGGCGCTCGACCATGTGCTGCTGCACGGGCCTCCCGGATTGGGAAAGACTACATTATCCAATATTATAGCGAATGAATTGGGAGTCGGCTTCAAGGTGACTTCCGGGCCGGTGCTGGATAAACCGGGCGATCTGGCGGGAGTGCTGACTTCGCTGGAGAAGAACGATGTTCTTTTTATCGACGAGATCCACCGCTTGAGCCCGATTGTGGAGGAGTACCTGTATTCGGCGATGGAAGATTACCGGATCGATATCATGATCGATAAAGGGCCGAGCGCCCGTTCCATCCAGATCGACCTGGCTCCGTTCACGCTGGTGGGGGCGACGACTCGTAGTGGTTTGCTGACAAGTCCGCTCAGGGCGCGGTTCGGGATCAATATGCACCTCGAATATTACGAGGTGGAGACGCTGACGAAGATCGTGTTGCGCAGTGCCGATATCCTGAATGTGAAATGCGAACTGAATGCGGCACGCGAGATCGCTTCCCGTAGCCGTGGTACGCCCCGTATAGCGAACGCGTTGCTGCGTCGCGTGCGTGATTTCGCACAGGTGAAAGGGTCCGGAGAGATCGACAAGGCGATTTCTTGCTATGCGCTGGAGGCACTGAACATCGACCGCTACGGCCTGGATCAGATCGACAATAAGTTGCTGACGACTATCATCGACAAATTTAACGGCGGACCGGTAGGATTGACGACTATCGCGACTGCCCTGGGAGAAGATCCCGGAACGCTGGAAGAGGTCTACGAGCCTTTCCTTATCAAAGAAGGCTTTATCAAACGTACGCCCCGCGGCCGCGAGGTGACGGAGTTGGCTTATACCCATCTGGGACGTAACAAGGGGAGCGAACAAGGTTTTTTATTTTGTGATTGATTATGGTGACGATAGAACAACTGAAGTCGTTGAAGGAATCCGAAGATCACGTTGAATTTAAAAAGGGTGAAGGAGGAAACATTGCCTATAACGGAGGTTCTAAAACAGAACCATCCGAAAGGAGACGTTGTATTTTGGGATATGTTACAGCCTTATGTAATGAAGGTGGAGGGCATTTGGTGATCGGTATGCACGATAAGTTCCCTCATAAAGTTATAGGGACTAAGCAGTGTGAAGGTGAAATCGGTGAATTGGAAGCCCGTATTTATCGTGATACGTCTATTCGTACGACTATTTATGAACTTTATGAGGATGGGAAACGAGTTTTGGTCATTGAGATTCCTGGGAGACCGGCTGGACGGGTTTTCAAATTTGAAGATGTTACTTTGATGCGTGTCGGTGAAGAGTTGAAACCGATGTCGGATGAGCATCTTTTGAAGATCTTGCAGGAACAAGAACCTGATTTTTCTCAACAAATTTGTAAGGAACTTACCATTTCCGATTTGGATCGGCAGGCGTTGGCGGTGATGAAAGAAAAGTATGCGATAAAACAGAATAATCCTCGATTTCGAACACTTTCCGATCGTCAGATATTAATTGATTTGGATCTGATTAGAGAGGGCAAGTTGACCAATGCTGCCTTGATTTTGTTGGGAAAAGAAGATATTATAAAAAAATATCTACCTCAATGTGCCGTCATGTTGGAATATCGTAATACAGAGTCGCAAATCCATTTTGATAATCGTTTATCTTTCCGTAAATCTTTTTTTCTGTTGATAGATGAACTGTGGCAAATGATTGATTTGAGGAATGGAAGTGTTCCGGTTCAGGAAGGAGCTTATATTTTTAATATTCCTTTTTTTAACGAGGAGGTTATTCGCGAATCTGTTAATAATGCGATTGCTCACCGTGATTATAGAAGGAATGGAGAGATTGTCATAAAGCAATATCCCAAAAGATTGGATATTGTTAACCCGGGTAGTTTTCCGATTGGGGTAACGATTGATAACTTATTGATTGTGCCGAGTACTCCTCGAAATCGTTTATTGGCAGATGTTTTGCAGAAGACAGGAGTGGTTGAACGTTCCGGGCAAGGAATCGACAAAATATTCTATAATACTCTGTCAGAGGGTAAAAAACTTCCGGATTATTCGAAATCTGATCATTTCAATGTCTATTTAAGTCTTTCTTCCATTATTGAGGATCAAGCTTTTGCTTTGTTTCTTGAATCGGTTCAGTCCACTTTACCTGATGATAGAAAACTGTCCGTTTTCGAAATTGTAACACTTGAACAGATAAAACGGGGAGTGAAGAGGAGCGAGTTGGACAAACAGGCATTATTATCGTTGCAACAACGCAAGTTGATAGAAAAGAAAGGGCATACGAGTGGTATTTATTATCTATTGGCTAAGGATTATTATGTTTTTACGGATCAGCAAGCCGAATATGTAAAACGTACGGATTGGGATGAAGATCAGGTATTCAATGTTGTCAGATCTTATTTGGAAAAATATGAAAAAATCAGAATGGGAGATATGGTTTGTTTGTTTGAAGGCAGATTGACAAGGAAACAAATTCGTAAAATGGTGGAAAAGTTGTTGGAACGTAAATGGCTACAGGCTAAAGGACGGGCTAAAGGTACTTATTATATACTGAGTCCGGCTTACGAAGAAAATGTCAAGATTTTACAAAAAGCGATGAATATTGGATTGAATGTGATGAAAGAAGCTTCACTCAAAGGAAAGAATTAGAAAAGGGCCAGAAAAGGGCCAGAAAATATTTCTTTTTTGATGTTTTGTTGTTTATACTTAATTTAAAAGCCTTGATTTTATGGCGTTATATCATTATTTCATAAAATCGGGAAAGGGCCAGAAATATGTTATTGCAGATATAAATTGTTAAGTTATGGCAGGAGGAATGAAGCGGCTCGCAGGGGAGACCGCAATTTATGGTGTCAGCAGTATTGTCGGGAAGTTTCTGAACTGGATGCTGGTGCCGATGTACACGCGTGTGCTGGCTACCGAGAGCGATTTCGGGATCGTGACGAATCTGTATGCCTGGACAGCCTTGTTGATGGTGATCTTGACGTATGGGATGGAGACCGGCTTTTTCCGGTTTATGAACAAGAAGGAGATCAAGCTCCCGATGCGGGTCTACGCGACGACGTTGTTCAGTCTGGCATTCACTTCCGTCCTGTTTATGGTGTTTGTGTTCAGTGCGCTGACTCCGGTCAGTAACTTCTTAGGATATGGTGCGCACCCTGAATATATCGGGATGATGGCGGGGATCGTGGCGGTGGATGCTTTCTGTTGCATTCCGTTTGCTTTCCTCCGGTATCAGGGGAAGGCGGTTCGCTTTGCGGCGATCAAGCTGTTGAATATATTCCTGAATATCGTATTGGTGATATTCTTCCTGATCGCTTGCCCGTGGCTGTATGAGCATGCGCCGGGATCGATCGGCTGGTTGTATGTGCCCGGTTACCAGGTGGAGTATATCTTTGTCGCCAATGTAGTTACTTCGGTGGTGACATTCTTGCTTTTGGTGCCGGATATGATACCCGGACTGCGCGAGAAAGCCAGTTTCGTATTGCTGAAACAGATGTTGAGATACTCGTTCCCGATCCTGATCTTAGGGATTGCCGGGATTTTCAACCAGACGGCGGATAAGATTCTGTTCCCTTTCCTGTTCGAAGATAAGGACTATGCGGCTACCCAGTTGGGAATTTACGGAGCCTGTTTCAAGGTGGCGGTGGTGATGGTGATGTTTATCCAGGCATTCCGGTATGCCTATGAACCTTTTATCTTTGCCAAGAATAAGGATGACGATAATACGAAGGCCTATTCGGAAGCAATGAAGTATTTCATCATCTTTTCGCTGATTATCTTTTTGGGCGTGATGTATTATCTGGATATACTGAAATATTTTGTGGACGCCAAGTATTATCCCGGATTGCGTGTCGTGCCGATCGTGATGCTGGGGGAACTGTTTTTCGGTATCTATTTCAACCTGTCGTTCTGGTATAAGCTGATCGACCAGACGCAGTGGGGAGCCTACTTCTCGACGATCGGTTGCGTGGTGACGGTGTTGATGATCGTGCTGCTGGCGCCGGTTTACGGGTATATGGCGTGTGCCTGGGCTTCCTTTGCCAGCAACCTGCTGATGATGATCCTTTCTTATGTGATCGGGCAGAAGAAGTTCCCGATCCGCTACGATATAAAGTCGGCGATACTTTACGGCATACTGGCAACCGTTTTCTATCTCGCGGGGATGTTGCCCCGGATCGATTCGGAAATCCTCCGCTTGGGCTATCGCACGGTCCTGCTCCTGATTTTCCTGGCAATCATCATTAAACGCGATCTCCCGTTGAGCGAATTGCCTTATATCGGGAAAAGGTTTGCATCTAAGAATATTTGAAACATTGAAGAACCAGGTTCGCGGATGAAACGGATTAAAGCGGATTAAAGCGGATTTTAATTATTTTATCCGTTAAAATCCGCCCGATCCGCGTCATCCGCGAACCTGGTTCTTTAGTGGTACATTTAGTTTCAAATCTGCTAAAATAAGAACCTTTTTATTATTTATAGGGATTTACCGGTAACCGCAGTACGAACCGGGCTCCCCCGGTGTAACTGGTGTCCAGCTTGAGGGTCCCGTTGAGGCGTTGGGTGATGAGGCGGCAGAGGTAGAGGCCGAGGCCCGAACCGGGGATGAAGTCGTCGTTCTTGGTGAAACGTTCGAAAATCCATTCGCTCTTGTCTGCCGGGATTCCGCATCCTGTGTCGGTAACGCTTATGCACATTATCTTTCCCTCTTCTTCGGTCTGGTAAGAGAGCGTGATACTTCCCCGGTTCGTGAACTTGTTCGCGTTGTTCAGCAGATGGGAGATGATAATACCGAAATGATTCGCGTCCGAATAGATCAGGTCATTGCTCTTGTCGCCTTCGACCTGGTAATGAATATCCGGTTTCTGCTGCAATTTTTTCAACAGGTTCATCTCGTGGTGGCAAAGCAGGTCGATGTGGACCGGTTCCAGCGGGAGGACCTCGTTGCTGCTGTCCAGTTGGGCGATTACCAGCACATCGTTCATCATGGAGGTGATGTTGTTGCAGTTCGTATAGATGATCTTGCTGAATTCCTTTTTTTCCTCCGGGCTTACGCCGTCGCCGGTGATCAGTTCGGCAAAGCCGTTGATCGCATTTAGCGGCGTGCGCACTTCGTGGCACATGTTCTTGATAAAGGCGTTCTTCATCCGCTCGCTTTCCTGCGCCTTTTCACTGGCGATGATGACCAACCGGTTCGATTCCTGCAACTTTTCGTACAGCGATTTGATCTTACCTAAACGGAAGAAGATGAAGATTCCGAAGCAGATCGAGAGGATGAGCAACGCAAGGAATAGATAGAGCTGGCTCCGGCTCTTTTGAAGGTCTACTTCGAGCGCCTTTTTCTCGACCACCAGCTCGTCCACGTTCTTTTTGATCTCCAGGTCTTCGACTTTGTTTTCCATGCTTCGCGTGCGTGCGGAATCCAGGAGTACGGTATATTCCTTATAGGCTTCATAGGCGTCTTTGTACCTGTGGAGGCTGTCGAGGCAGTCGATTTTGTCTTTTAGGGTCAGGACGATGTTTTCGGTCAGGTCGAACTGGAAATCACCGTGGCGGAAATAGTGGATGACCGAATCGTTGTAATCTGCCGCTTTCTGGAAGTCCCGTATCGACTTATAATAGTTGAGCGAAGTGAAATAGCGGTCATATTCGGCGGAGAATCCGGCATCTTCGGGATATTTCCTGTTCAGGTCGATGAAGTAGTTGAAATAGTAGGTTGCCATATCTTTCCCGACTGTTTCAGTTGCGGTTGCCAAAGTGGAGTAGGCGTTGAGCAGGTGCCGTTTGCTTGTGTACGGCCGTTTTTTCATCTCTTTTGTGGCCGCGTATTCCTTTTGTATGTTCAGGTAGCGGAGGGAGACTTTCACCCGATCTTCGGGAGTCGCTTCCATAAGGCTCAGTATACTGAGCGTATTGAGGCGGAACAGGTAGGAATAGCGGAGCGGGATGTTCTCCGACAGTTTGATCGCATTGTTCATGTAATAACAGACCTCTTTGTAAATGGCCTCCTGGTTTTTCGGATCGACCCGGTTGCTGTTTGCCATACCGAGGAGATAGTTGTTCGCTATTTTGTCGAGAACCGACATGTCCTTTTCCGTTTCAAGGCGGAGTTTGTATTTTTCGATCAGTTTCATCCGGTCCTCGCCTTTGGTGTAATAGACTACGCGGACGTCCATGATCGTCTTCATGTACGTGACGAGGTAATCGCGTGCTTTCCCTTTCAGTTCCCGTTCGGCTTCGGCGAGATACACCTTTGCGCTGTCTTTGGCATCGGTATTCACGTAAAAGCGCAAGATCTCGGTCAAGGCCGCTTCCTTATAATAGTCTTCGTCTTCTTCGAGGGCGAGCTGATAGAGTTGTTTCGCATATTTAACCTGTTCCTCCTGCCGTGAAATATCCATCAGATTAGTCATGGTTTCCAGTTTTTGCAAGGAGGAGGAGGCGGACGACAAAGCCCCCGACAGTGAATCTTTCACTGCTGTATTCGCCTCCGTAGCGAGGGAAAAAGCGAGGAAGTATATCAGAAGAATGTAGTGTTTCATCTTATTTATCGAGATTAATTGAGAATGTTTGTTATTATACTGCTCTGCGCATTTGCAAAGTTAAGCGAAAATCAATGATTATTGAGAGATTTAACGCGCTTATTTTATGTTCACAGCTCTTATTTTTTATTTCGAGATACTATTTCTATCTTTGTGCGGTTTAGGCGATGTGTTAAAACGGTTGTGAGAGAGTGTTAGCCATTGTAAAGCCCCTTTAACGGGATGTTCATATACAAACATTGATTTTAATAGGATGGAAAAAGGATTGTTGCACAAGCAGATTAGGGACTTCTTTGTCCGTAATTTCGATGTCCGTCAGGAAAAAGAGGATGAGCTCGAAACGATCGAGTCTATCAAGAAAGGCATAGAGTTCAAGGGGACGAACCTCTGGGTTCTGATCTTTGCGACCTTCGTCGCTTCGCTGGGTTTGAATACGAACTCGACGGCGGTGATTATCGGTGCGATGTTGATCTCCCCGCTGATGGGGCCTATCATGGGGTTCGGCTTGGGGCTGGGGATTTCCGATTTCGATCTGATCAAGCGTTCCTTCCGCAATTTTGCCACGGCGACGGTCTTCAGTGTCATCACGTCGACGCTCTTTTTCCTGATCTCCCCGATCAGCGAGGCGCAGAGCGAGTTGCTGGCCCGTACGCAGCCGACCGTCTACGACGTGCTGATCGCTTTCTTCGGCGGTCTGGCGGGGATCGTGGCCAGTTCGACCAAGAGCAAGGGGAATGTGATTCCCGGCGTGGCGATCGCCACGGCTTTGATGCCGCCGCTTTGTACGGCCGGTTTCGGGCTGGCGAGCGGTAACCTGTATTATTTCTTCGGCGCTTTCTACCTTTATTTTATCAATACGGTGTTCATCAGCCTGGCGACCTATGTGGTGGTCCGCCTGCTGAAATACCCGAAGAAAGTCTTTTTAGACAAACAGCGCGAGAAGATCGTGACGCGATATGTCGGGGTGATCGTCTTCTTTACCATCGTGCCCAGCCTTTTCCTGAGCTACAACCTGATCCGGGCCAGTTATTTCAACGACCGGGTGCGGACGTTTGTCGCCGATGAGCTGAGTTTCCCGAACACGCAGATACTGAGCAAGACGGTGACCGACACCAGTGACAAGAAAGAGGTGAAAGTAGTCCTGATCGGCGAGACAGTGCCTGAAACGATGATTACGAACGCCCGTGCCAAGATGCCGAAATACGGCTTGAAAAACGTGGGGCTTATCGTGCAACAGGGTTTCGGGCAGGAAGCCACCGATATCAACGAGTTGAAAAGCCTGCTGATGCAGGACCTGTATAAGAATAGCGAAGAGGTCCTCCGGGCGCAGTCCGTGCAGATCGATTCGCTGAAACGCGACCTGAACAAATATCACAGTTACAATCATCTTACGTCCGAGCTGATGCCGGAAATGAAAGTTCTTTTCCCCTATGTCAAGGAAGTCTCTTGTGCGCATACCTATCTGATGGATATGGATAGCATTCGAACCGATACCGTCCTGTTAGTCTACCTGAAAAGTAAAGAAAAAGTGCGTGAGGCAGAGCAGGAAAAGATTAAGAAATGGCTTGCCGCGCGTGTAGAACGAAAGAAAATCAAATTAATTATTGAATAACGAACAAAGAATGAATTTTATGAAGAAGTTGTGGGCAGTGTTACTGCTTCTCGTTGCTTCAGGCCAAGTGTTTGCCGATGAGGGCATGTGGGTGCTGAAAGAGTTGAACAAACAAAACCTGGCGAGGATGAAGGAGTTGGGATTTACTCCGTCTTACGAACAGTTGTACAGTGAAACCGGCCCTTGCGTCGCCAACGCCGTCGTGATCTTCGGAGGAGGATGTACCGGCATTACCGTTTCGAACGAGGGATTGGTCTTCACCAACCATCATTGCGGTTTCGGCTCGATCCAGCAGTTGAGCAGTGTGGAACACGATTACCTGAAAGACGGTTTCGTTTCGCAGAGTAAGGAAGAAGAGTTGCCGGTTCCGGGCCTGACGGTCCGTTACCTGCGTGAGACGGTGGATGTGAGCGACCGTATCAATTCTGAGATCGCTTCGATCAAGGAAGAGCACCTGCGTCTGGCCGCCGCCGATTCGATCGGGCAGGCGATGGCCGATTCTGTCGGGAACACGGAATTCCAGTCTGCCGATGTCGTGCCTTTCTACAACAATAACAAGTATTTCCTGATCGTCTACGATGTCTACAACGACGTCCGCATGGTGTTCGCCCCGCCCAGCTCGGTCGGGAAGTTCGGCGGCGATACGGACAACTGGATGTGGCCGCGCCATACGGGCGACTTCTCCGTGTTCCGCGTATATGCCGGAGCCGACAACAAGCCGGCGGCCTACAGCAAGGATAACAAGCCCTACCGGCCGAAATACGTGGCCGAAGTGTCGTTGCAAGGGTATGAGGACAAGGACTACGCGATGACGATCGGTTTCCCCGGCAGCACGGACCGTTACCTCTGTTCATGGGGCGTGCAGCAGCGTATCGAGGATAGCAACAAACCGCGTATCGAAGTGCGCGGCATCAAGCAGGCGATCTGGAAAGACGCGATGTTGAAGAGTGACGAGGTGCGCATCAAATATGCCTCCAAATATGCCGGCAGCTCCAACTACTGGAAAAACTCGATCGGTATGAACAAGGGCCTTGCCAACCTGAAAGTGATCGACCGCAAACGCGAAGAGGAAGCCGCTTTTGCCGCTTGGGTGGCACAAGACCCGAAGCGCAAGGAAGCCTATGGCGACGTGTTGAGCCTTCTGGAAAAGGGATATACTTCTTCCGGCGAATATAAGAAGATCTCCACCTACCTGGGCGAAGCGTTCCTGAGCGGCGCCGAGATCGTGAAGCTGGCCCGCATGATCCAGAGCGTGGATGTGAAAGGCTCGACCCCCGAAGAGATCGACATCTTCCTCGAAGATAATATCAAAGGCTTCTTCAAGGACTACGACGCAAGCCTCGACCGGAAGGTGCTGGCGGCAATGATGAAGATCGTGAAAGAACGGGTTCCGGCTGAGAATCTTCCGGATATCTACAAGAAGGTGGACAAGAAATATAAAGGCGATTATGAAAAGTATGCCGCCGATGTATTCAAGAAGACATCCATCCTGTCTTACGACAATATCGCCTCCATGCTGAAGGACCCGAAGAAATATGCGAAGCTGAAGAAGGACCCGGCTGCCGAGTTGAGCCTGTCCGTCCTCATCTCCCTCTTCGAGTTGCAACAGCTCACGGGTGATTCTTACTACGATATCGCCAAGGGCGAACGCCTCTATTTTGCCGGCTTGAAAGAGATGCACCCGGAGAAGGCTTTCGCTTCGGACGCCAACTTTACGATGCGTGTGAGCTACGGTTCCATCGGCGGTTACCGTCCGTACGATGCTGCCTGGTATGATTACTATACGACCCAGAAGGGGATCTTCGAAAAGGAAAACCCCGAAAGCGACGAGTTCTGGGTGCAGCCCGAAATCCTCGACCTGATCCGCAGCAAGGACTTCGGCCAGTATGCCAACAAGGACGGCGAATTGCAGCTTTGCTTCCTCTCGAACAACGACATCACAGGCGGTAACTCCGGCAGCCCTGTGTTCGACAAGAACGCCCGTCTGATCGGCCTTGCCTTCGATGGCAACTGGGAAGCGATGAGCGGCGACATCGCCTTCGAGCCGGACTTGCAGCGCACGATCAGCGTCGACATCCGCTATGTGCTGTATATGATTGACAAATGGGGGAAATGCCCGCGGTT
Source organism: Parabacteroides sp. (assembly GCF_977054455.1). NCBI lineage: Bacteria > Pseudomonadati > Bacteroidota > Bacteroidia > Bacteroidales > Tannerellaceae > Parabacteroides > Parabacteroides sp. The sequence goes on from NZ_CDRTCT010000005.1 coordinate 156,305, forward strand.
GATTGAGGAGTTGAAATTGGTGAAGTAAGGAAGGTGTGTCAAAAGAAAATCCTGCTTACAATAGACATAATTCAGGCACGGATTTCACGGATTTACACGGATAAATTTATTATCTTTCCGTGTAATCCGCGTAATCCGTGCCTTAAAGATCGTGATAAAGGAGTTTTGACACACCTCCCTCCTTTTTTACAACTCTCCCGGCCTTTCTTCCTCGCCGCCGCCCGAAGGGGTGGAAGGTTCCTGCTTGTCGGCAGGGGTGAAATTGGGTTTCGGGCCGACGCCGGCGCGTGAAAGCGTGTTTTGCAATTGGAGGATGATGGCGTTCACCTCATCGATGACCGCGCCGATGGAGGTTTCCTTGTCACTGCTTTTCGTTACCAGGAAATTGACCTGGTAGAGGGCGTTGACGGCCGATGCCAGTTCCTTGTAAGCATCGTCCACTTTGGGGCGGATCGACTTCATATTGTCCGAAGTGGTACGTGCGAGGACTTCGGCGGACCGCCCGCTGTAGAGGTCGTTGAAGGCCTTGTTCGCTTCACCCAATTGCGTAATGACGGCTGTCAGGCCGAGCGTGGCGACATCCTCTTTGATGCCTTCCTGCTGCATTTTGTCGACGAAGTCCGTCACGGCAGCCGTGTTGGCGGCGTAGGTCAGACGAGGTGCGTCTTTGTAAGGCGCTAAATGATAGTCCAGCCGTTTGGCGGCTGTGGCAGTCGCCTCGATCGGGCACAGGAGTCCGGTCGTGATGGTTTGCGAAACATACAGGAAAAGGTTGTCGCGCGTTTTGTCGGCTGCTTCGACCTCCGGCGTGTCTTGCAACTTGGCATTGCGCAGGTAGCAGGTGTTTTCCGTGTCGAACAGTTCCTGGTAGGGGGTGCGCAACGTTTCGATTCCCTGTTCGGTAGCGAAATCGAGGGTGATGATACGCAGGATGTCGGAGTGGAACTGGTAGTGCTCGGCGTTGCGGGCACGTGAAAGATCAAATTTCAAATTAATCTGTTTCATGGTAATAAATTTATGGTATGAATAAAATAAATATCTTTTCGGAAGTTCCCGGAATCCCGGAAAATCATTTTTGAAGTTTCCGGAGTTTTCCGCCGTCTTCAAAAATGATTTTTCAGGCTTTCGGAACTTTCCGGCGGTTTGAAAAACGATTTTCGGAGCTTTCGGGAACTTCCGCCGCCTTGAAAAATGATTTTTCGGACTTTCGGAAGTTTCCGGAAGCTTCAAAAATCATTTTCCGGGTTTTCGGGAAGTTCCGAAGCCTCCGCTATCGCCTTCAGCATCTTTTGAAAGAAATCGGGAGGCAGGACAATGCCTTGTTGCATTTCGCGGAGTAACTTGTTCGATTCCTTTTTTTGGTCCAGCGAATCCTGGAGTATTTTTTGCATTGTATCCCAGTGTTCGATTCCTTTTTGGATTTGCTCCTCATAATCGGGTAGGAAGCGGTTGGCGGCTCTCCTAAGATGCCGTTCCCAGATTTTTCTGGCGTTGGGGGTGTTGAACAAGGCTTCGGCCTTGTTTATGTAAGTGTCAAAGTCTTTGTCGAGGTATAGCCCGATTTCTTTGAATTTTCGGAGGAGCGATTCTTCTTCATACACGAGCGCCTTATATTGCGACAGGCTCTCTTGGTCGAGGAATGTGATAAACGTGCGCATATCGCCTTTTTCCTCGGTGACGATCAGTCCTTGATCTGAAATCCAGACTTTCTTGGTCTTGAATTCTTCAGCAGTCCAGTTCGGGGGAGTGAAATTCGTCTTTTTCATGTCCGTCGTGTATCGTTGGAAGTAGACAGCCAAAGGCATCCAGCCCAAGTTGATATTGTTAGGTTCGATGTAACGTTCCTTGTATCGTTGCAAGAGATGAGGGGTTACTATCTCGAGTATAAACTCTGTGGTATCTTTCAGGAAGAGATAATAGACTTGTTCTCCTTTCTGTAGCGGGAGGTAGATGAGGTAACCATAGATCATGCCTCCGTTTGGCTTGCGAGAATGGACGAAGAAGCGCACTTCCCAATTGTTGTGGCGGCGCGTCCGGCACGTCCTGCTTTGCACGACGGAGTGGATCGCTTGTTTGTGTCGTTGTGTTTGGGCGAAATCCTGCAAGCCATATTGCAGCTTTGTCTTTATTTCCAGGAAATCCAGCAACGCTTCGTGGCGGATCTCTTCGTCTGTCATGGTCGATGTAAACATATTTGTCTTTTTTCTGATAAATCTGTTGCTAAAGGTAGGGTTTATTCCGGAACATTTCAGTTTTGTCTTGATTTTTATTTGTTGTCGGATTTTTTTTCTTCGTCCGAGCATCCTTGCCATCGGCACATTATTTAAATTCGTTACTTTTGCAGGGAAAAACAAAAGACATGCCATGAAAACATTGAATCAACTTATCATCGGAGCCGGCCTCCTGGCGACAGCCTCCCCGGTGTCGGCTGCCGGCAAAGCGGAAACGGCCGGCGAACGCCCGAACATCCTTTTCATCCTCTCCGACGACCACACGTCGCAGGCGTGGGGCATATACGGAGGAATCCTGAGCGAGTATGTGAAGAATGAGAATATCCGCCGCCTGGCGGCCGAGGGGTGCGTGCTCGACAACTGCTTCTGCACGAACTCGATCTCCGCGCCCAGCCGCGCTGCGATCATGACAGGCGCCTACAGCCATCATAACGGGGTCTACACGCTTGAAGACGGGCTTGACCCGATGGCGGACAATATCGCCAAGCAGATGCAGCAAGGCGGCTACCAGACCGCACTGATCGGCAAATGGCATCTGAAGAAACAACCTTCCGGCTTCGATTACTTCTGTGTTTTCCACGACCAGGGAGAATATTGGGACCCGCTGTTCAAGACCGCCGAAGGCTGGGTGGATGACGATCAGGGCAAGAGCGGCAAGGTGGAGAAAGGCTTCTCGACCGACCTGGTGACCGACAAGACGATCCGGTGGATCCGTTCGCGCGATAAGGACCAGCCCTTCATGATGTGCTGCCATTTCAAGGCGACGCACGAGCCGTGGGATTTCCCCGAACGGCTGGCGCATATCTATGACGGTGTCACCTTCCCCGAACCGGCCAATATGATGGAGTTCGGGCCGGAAGAATCCGGGCGTACCTTCCCCGGACAGCCGTTGGAGGACATGGCACGCCGGTGGGGCATCGCGTCGAAAGATCCGGATTCGTGGTGGTGCAAGTACCCCGAACTGCCTTTCTCCATAGAAGGGATGAGCAAGGAAGACGCACGCCGGAAGATCTATCAGAAGTTGATTCGCGACTACCTGCGTTGCGGGGCGGCCATCGACGACAATATCGGCCGCCTGCTGCGTTTCCTCGATGAGGAAGGGCTGGCCGAGAACACGATCGTGGTCTATGTCTCCGACCAGGGCTATTTCCTCGGTGAACACGGCATGTTCGACAAACGCATGATGTTCGAGGAACCGCTCCGTATGCCTTTCGTCATCCGCTACCCGAAGGAGATCCCCGCCGGGACGCGCAACGCCGACATCATCCTCAACACTGACTTTGCCGCCACGCTGGCCGACTATGCCGGAGTGAACGCTCCGTCGTGCAGCGAAGGCCGCAGCTTCCGCGACAACCTGAAAGGCGAGACTCCGCGCGACTGGCGGCAGTCCATGTACTACCGTTACTGGACGCACCATAAGATCCGTCCCGCCCACATGGGCATCCGCAACCATCGCTATAAACTGATGTTCCTCTACGGCGATCCGCTGAATGCGACCGGCTCGGATAAGGTTCCCGTCACGCCATCATGGGAATTTTACGACCTGCTCGCCGACCCGCACGAAAACCATAATGCCTACGGTTCCCCTACCTATGCCGGGGAAATCGAGAAGATGAAACGCGAGCTGTTGCAATTGCGGCGCGAGGTTGGCGATACCGACGCGGCGACTCCCCGGATGAAGGAGATTATGGAGGGGTATTATTGGTAATCACCCTTTCTTCATCTTCTTGTACTCCCGCGGCGGCATCCCCATGATCTTGCTGAAGAGGCGGGAGAAGTAATAGGTGTCTTCGATGCCGATCTTATAGCAGACCTGGTTCACCTTCATGTCGGTGAAGTCTAAGAGCCGGCAGGCTTGCTGTATCTTCAGTTGGTTGAAGTAGGCCAGCGGCGCGTAACCTGTCCGCTGGCTGAACAGGACGGAGAAGTGGGAGGACGAATAGCCTGTGTGGGCGGCGATCTCCTGCAACGTCAGCTTTTTCTCGATGTTCTCCTTCATGAAATGGATGGCAGCCGTCACGATATCGTTCTTTTCCGGCTCGTGGCGGGCGGCGTCACGGTACTGTTGCAAATAGCGCAATGTTCCGAGGTAGTGGTAGAAGATGGAGCAGGCGTATAATAGGTTTTCATGGCTGTAACCCATTTCCAGTGTCCGGAGTATCTCTTCGAACATGTCGATCCGGTTGCTGATGCGCGAGTGCATCCCCGGTTTGATCTCTATCGGGCGTGTGCACTGCCTGGAGAAATGGGGGGCCAGCTTTCCTTTAAAATGAATCCAGTAGATCGTCCACGGGTCCTCCTCGTTGGCCCCGTAGGCATGCGGTTTCCCGGCCGGCAGGATGAAATATTGGTTGGCGGTCACCTGGAATTCCTGCCCTTCCGTCCGGAACCAGCCCGATCCTTCTATGCAATAGATGAAGACGAACTGCGTGATCGGCTCCTGCCGTTCCCGGAAATGATGCCACGCTTTCGGGTAATATCCGATATCGGTAATGTGCAAAATGGAGGAAATAGGGTCTTCCTCCATCTCGTGGATGATGGGCTGTGGAAGGACAAGCGCCCGCTCCCCGCTGAAACCGTCTTTTCTTCTGATCATAATACGTCGATTTAGGAATGATGCAAACTTACGATTAAAATCGGAAGATCGTCCATCTCTATCAATTTTTTATCTATTTATTCTTCCCGCAAAAGGCATTTACTTTGCATCCGTATCTTAATCATTTACCGCAAACTTAATAACTAATTATCATGAAGCAAACAACAGGCTATTTGTTATTGATCTGCCTCGTCTCGGCAATGGGGGGATTGCTGTTCGGTTACGACTGGGTGGTGATCGGAGGCGCCAAGATATTTTATGAACCCTTTTTCAACCTGGAAGGTTCGGCGGCCCTCCGCGGCTGGGCGATGAGCAGCGCACTGGTCGGCTGCCTGGCAGGAGCCTTGCTTTCGGGGGCCTGGAGCGATCGTTACGGGCGAAAGAAGATGCTGATTGCCGCCTCTTTCCTCTTTGTGGCTTCGGCTGTTGGGACCGGGGCGGTAGATCGTTTCTCCTGGTTTATCGTCTATCGCATCGTCGGAGGCTTCGGTATCGGTATCGCCTCGAATGTCTCCCCGGTTTATATAGCCGAGGTTTCCCCGGCATCCGTTCGCGGCAAGTTTGTTTCGCTCAACCAGCTGACGATCGTGTTGGGTATCCTGATGGCGCAGTTGGCGAACTGGCAGATCGGCGAATATTTTACGGCCGGCGGCGAGACGTTGAGCGCGGAAAGTATCGAGTGGGCCTGGCGTTGGATGTTCTGGGCGGAGCTGGTTCCGGCAGACGTGTTCTTTATCCTCTCCTTTGTGATTCCCGAAAGCCCTCGTTGGTTGGCTATGGCGGGGCAGCCTGCCGAAGCCGGTAAAATCCTGGTGCGTGTCGGTGGGGAGGAATATGCCCGGCAAACGCTTTCCGAACTGGGACAGTTGGGCGAAGACAAGAAAGAAAAGGCCAACTGGGGCGCGTTGTTGCAGCCCGGTGTGCGGGGTGTGCTGGTGATCGGGATCGTATTGGCTGTCTTCCAACAGTGGTGCGGGATTAATGTGATCTTCAATTATGCGCAGGAAATCTTCTCGGCCGCCGGCTATGCCGTGTCCGATGTCCTGATGAATATCGTGGTGACAGGGGTGACGAATGTGATCTTTACGTTTGTTGCGATCTATACGGTCGATAAATGGGGGCGTCGCACGCTGATGTTTGTCGGTTCGGCAGGGTTGGCTTTGATCTATACGATCCTCGGGACGTGCTATTTCTCAGGGATCAGCGGTTGGCCGATGCTGTTGCTGGTCGTGCTGGCGATCGCTTGCTATGCCATGTCGCTGGCGCCGGTGGTCTGGGTCGTGCTCTCCGAGATCTTCCCCGTCCGCATACGCGGGATGGCGATGGCGCTCTCCACCTTTTTCCTTTGGGTGGCTTGCTTCGTGCTGACCTATACCTTCCCGATCCTGAACGAGGCGGTCGGCGCTTCGGGCACGTTCTGGCTGTATGGCGGAATCTGCCTCGCCGGTTTCCTCTTCATACGGGCCAAGCTGCCGGAGACGAAAGGAAAGACATTGGAAGAACTGGAAAAAGAATTAACGAAATAACTTTAGAATATGGCAGAGAATGTAAAAGTCTGGGAAGAAGACATCCTTCTCCCTACCTACGGCATCGGTAAACCGGAAAAGAACCCGATGTTCCTGGAAAAACGCGTGTATCAGGGGAGCAGCGGGGTGGTCTATCCCTATCCTGTGATCGAGAAGATCGAAGATACCTGTGAAAACAAGTCCTATCACGCCGTGTATCTGGAAAACGAATATATAAAGGTAATGATCCTGCCGGAACTCGGCGGGCGGGTGCAGATGGCGTACGACAAGATCAAGCAGCGTCATTTCATCTATTACAACCATGTGATCAAACCGGCCTTGGTCGGCCTGACGGGGCCTTGGATCTCCGGGGGAATCGAGTTCAACTGGCCGCAGCACCACCGTCCGAGCACGTTCCTTCCGGTGGATTATTCGATCGAGAAAAAGCCGGACGGCAGTGTGGTCGTCTGGGTGAGCGAAAGGGAACGGATGTTCCACCAGAAAGGGATGGCCGGGTTTACATTGCGTCCGGGGCGTGCGGTCCTGGAAATACAGGGCAAGGTGTATAATCCGACTCCGCTCCCGCAGACGTTCCTCTGGTGGGCGAATCCGGCGGTTGCCGTGAACGAGCAGTACCAATCGGTCTTTCCCGGTGATGTCAATGCCGTGTTCGATCATGGCAAACGCGATGTTTCGCGTTATCCGATCGCTACGGGAACGTATTACAAGATGGATTATTCGGCAGGTGTCGATATCTCCCGCTATAAGAATATTCCCGTCCCCACGTCCTACATGGCGATCCGTTCCCGATACAATTTTGTCGGCGGTTACGAAAACGATACCCGTGCCGGTGTCCTGCACGTCGCCAACCACCATATCTCACCGGGCAAGAAACAATGGACCTGGGGAAACGGTGATTTCGGGAAGGCCTGGGACCGGAACCTGACGGATGCCGACGGCCCTTATATCGAGTTGATGACGGGAGTCTATACCGACAACCAGCCGGATTTCACCTGGCTGCAACCGTATGAAGAAAAGACCTTCACCCAGTATTTTATGCCGTACCGGGAGTTGGGAGTCGTCAAGAACGCCTCTTCCGACCTGCTGATGAATATCGAGCCGGAAGGAGAAGCGCTGCGCCTGAAGATCTTTGCCACTTCTGCACAAAAAGAGTTGCATATCGTGGTCACAAAAGCCGGAGAACGGATATTGGATATTGTCCGCGACGTCACCCCGGAAGCCATCCTGGAAGAACTGCTCCCGAGGGTAGAATTTACAGGCTTAAGGGTATCGGTTTATACCCTTAAGGGAAAACTCCTGCTCTCTTGGGAGCCGGAACCCGATGAAGTCAGAGATATTCCCGAACCGGCAAAGGCGGCTCTCGATCCGAAAGAGATCCGGACGACGGAACAACTCTATCTGACCGGCCTGCATCTCGAACAATACCGCCATGCCACCTATTCCGCTACCGATTATTACCGGGAGGCGCTCAGCCGTGATCCGGGCGATGTCCGCAACAACAACGCAATGGGGCTGTGGCTGATCCGTAAGGGGCAGTTTGCAAAAGCCGAACCTTATTTGCGCCGTGCTGTCAAGACGCTGACGGAAAAGAACCCGAACCCGTATGACGGCGAGCCTTTGTATAATCTCGGATTGTCGCTTAAATATCAGGGTAAGACGGATGAGGCCTACGACTGTTTCTATAAAGCCTGTTGGAATGCGGCCTGGCAGGATGCCGGGTATTATTCGCTGGCTCAACTGTCCGCTTCGAAAGGCAATTGGGAGGAGGCATTGTATGAAATAGATAAATCCCTGCTCCGTAACTGGCATAACTTGCGCGGGCGCCATTTGAAGGCTGTCGTTCTCCGTCACCTCGGACGGGCGGACGAGGCGTTGGCCCTGATCCGGGAATCCCTCGCGATCGACCGCTTCAACTTCGGCTGTAGCTTTGAAGAGTATCTGTTGACGGGCGAGAAGGCTGTTTTGGACGACCTGCTCGTACGGATGCGTTCGGAAGGGCATAACTACGAGGAATTATCGCTCGACTATGCCTCTGCCGGCTGCTTCGAAGAAGCCCTGAAGGTCGTTGAGGCGGCTTTCGAAGTAGTTGTCTCGGAACGCACATTGCTGTATTATTATAAATGTTGGTTCCTATTATCCTTGGGGCGCTTGAAAGAGGCCGAAATGGCGATCTGCGTTGCCGAGCACCAGCCGGCTGACTGCTGTTTCCCGAATGCGCTCGAAGCGATCACGGCTTTGCAAGCGGTGATCCGGTTTACGGATGCCGTGCCTAAGGCCCATTATTACTTAGGCAACCTGTGGTATGACAAACGCCAATATCCCGAAGCGATCGCCGAATGGGAGAAGTCGATAGAGCTGGACGATACCTTCCCGACAGCACTCCGCAACTTGTCCTTAGCCTATTTCAACAAGCTGAATAAACAACAGGAAGCGGTGGCCTTACTGGAAAGGGCGTTTAAGGCGGATATACGGGATGCCCGTATCCTGATGGAATGCGACCAGCTCTATAAACGCTTGAACCGGCCGCATGCCGAGCGTCTGGCTGTATTGGACCTGGTAAAGGAGACCGCCTTCTCCCGCGACGACCTGTATCTGGAATATGTCACCCTGCTGAACCAGTTGGGACGTTATGAAGAGGCGATCCGCATGATCGATGCCCGCCGTTTCCATCCCTGGGAAGGGGGAGAAGGGAAAGTCCCTGCACAGTATCAGTTGGCACGTGTCGAGTTGGTAAAAGCTTGCCTGAAAGCCGGAGAGAATCAAAAAGCATTGGACTTGATCGAAGAATGTTTCATCTATCCTCATAACTTAGGCGAGGGGAAACTCTATGGCGCCCAGGAGAACGATTTCAATTACTACAAAGGCTGTGCCTTGCAAGCATTGGGACGTGAAGCCGAGGCCCGCGAACTGTTCCTGGCCGCCAGCACCGGGAATAGCCAGCCGGCAGCCGCCATGTACTACAACGACCAGAAGCCGGATAAGATCTTCTACCAGGGACTGGCGCTCCGTAAGTTAGGACGTGAAGATGAGGCACGCGGCCGCTTTAACCGGCTGATCGACTTTGGCGAAAAGCATTTGTTCGACACCTTCAAGATGGACTATTTCGCCGTCTCGCTCCCCGATCTCCAGATTTGGGAAGACGACATGGACAAGAAGAACCGCATCCATTGCAACTACCTGATGGGGTTGGGGCATCTCGGACTCGGCAACCTCGACAAGGCGGAACGTTATTTCCACATCGCCGCCGGGATGGATAATAACCATCAGGGAGTACAGATACATCTGAAAATGGTCGGAAACCTTATATAGTGCAATGGACGGACTGATATATGAATTACTTAAACTGATAGGATTATGAAGCAGGTGAACATCTTTTTATTTTGGGCCTCGATAAGCCTGGTATTCTTTCTGTCCTGCAAGGAGACGTCTTCCGAACTGTCTCTGGCAGGTGAGTGGCAATTTGCTTTGGACCCGGCAGATGCCGGAATAGGGCAGGAGTGGCAGAAGAAAGACTTGGCAGACGTTGTCCGTCTGCCGGGCTCATTACAAGAGCAGGGAAAAGGCGAAGAGGTCAGTCTGGACACCCGGTGGACCGGACAGGTGGTCGATAGCTCGTGGTATAATGCGCCCGAATATGCCAAGTACCGGCAACCGGGTAATATCAAGGTGCCTTTCTGGCTGAACCCGGACAAGCATTATGTAGGTGCAGCCTGGTATCGGAAGAAGGTGAATGTGCCTTCCGGTTGGGAGAACCGTCCGGTGGTACTTAGCCTCGAACGGACACATTGGGAGACTACCCTTTTCCTGGATGGCAAGAGAGTAGGGGAGCAGAACTCCCTTCAGACTCCCCACCGCTTTGTCTTAGACGGCCTGCAAGCCGGAGAGCATACGATCACGTTGCGCGTGGATAACCGCCTTTATGCAGAGGTCGGAATAAATGCACATAGTGTTTCCGACCATACGCAAAGTAACTGGAACGGAATTATCGGGGACATCAAACTGTCGGCAAAGCCTTCCCGGTATATCGAATCCGTCCAAATCTATCCGGATCTGAAGAAAAAGCAGGCCAAATTGAAGATACGGCTGGCTGGAAATGCCGGTAAAGACCATTCGATTCTTTCCTTGCATGTAGATAATAACTGAAAAGTACTCCACTAAAATAATTGAAAAGTATCCCACCCGTTGGATAGAACTTTAGGGCTATCGCATATAAAAGTCTGAGTTTTATCTACACTAATTAACATTATAAATT
>NZ_CDRTCT010000006.1:0-155907 GCF_977054455.1 Parabacteroides sp.
AAATGGGGGGAATACGCCCCATCCTGACCTGTTTATACGTGTATCTCGGATTATATCGTCCGAGAATCGAATATTTTGGAAAATTCCGCAAAAATCGGTCGCCTGAAAATAATCCGACTCTCGGAACTACTAAAACAGAGGCTGCGCCGTAAAACTTAATTACGACACAGCCTCTTGTTCAGTTACAGTTCTTGTTGTTGTAGCCTTTATCATTTAGCCCGGTTGCGTATGCTGATATTATCACTTTGGGATGCGAGAGTATCCAATTCTTCTATTTGTCGTCATAATGACCTATGGCGGAGACGATGTAGATGGTAATGGTTTCTTCTTTTACTCTATAGATAAGCCTGTCTTTTTTATTTATTTGTCTTGACCAATATCCGGAAAGTTCATATTTAAGGGGTTCGGGCGAACCTATGCCGTCATAAGGCGTTTCCGCTAACTCCTTAAATATCCTCTCAATTCGTTTGATCGTTTTCCGGTCTCCCGATTTGTAATGGGCTGCAAGTTCTTTCTTGGCTTCGTTTTCAATTTCTATAGAATACTTTCCCATATATTATCAATATCGTTGATTTTTGTCGTATTTCCTTCGCGAATGGCTCTTTCGGCATCTCTGATCTTGTTTATCAGAGCAGAACTTGTCGACAATCTATCTGACTCGGTAATGGGGATAAGCATATAAGCCTTGTCTTTTCCTCTTTGGACAATAATTTGTTCATTCTGATCTGCCAAGTCAAAGTACAACTTTTGATTGTCATTAAATTCACGACTGCTAATAATCCTCATAAAAACCTCTCTTTCGTTTTAATCATATATCAAACTTTTGCGAATATACGGAAAAGTTTTAATCATACATCAAACTTTTGGCTGCTTTTTGTCTTCTTGATCCTTTTTATGGTGAAGCCTGTTGGATGATTTTATCGGCATGATAATATTTCCGTGTGTTAATCGGTATTTCTATCGTCCCGCCCCTTTTTCATCGGTATTTATATCAAACGCCTTGTTCTTGGTAGCTTTGCCTGTGAAACTTGAAACGTGCACCTACCGCGTGGGGTAAAGACTTATTATATTTTTGTGTCGGGATAAACTGTATTATCTCCTTTGTTGTTTAATATAGGATAGAAAAATAAAAGATAATTAAAAATGAAGTGTATGAAAAAAGTACTTTTCCTCTTTTTGCTTCTGGCCGGAATGACGAATGTCTATGGGCAGAAGTTTGCGGTAAAGTCAAACTTGCTGTACGACGCGACTGCGACGATCAACCTCGGTGTTGAGATGGGATTGAGCAAGAAGTGGACGCTGGACTTGTCCGGTAACTACAACGGGTGGAAGTTCGGCGACGACATGCGTTGGAAACATTGGATGGTCCAGCCGGAAGCACGTTATTGGCTATGTGAGAAGTTTAACGGCCATTTTCTCGGGGTGCATGCCCATTATGCCGATTATAATGTCGGCGGGATCAAGTTCCTGAGTAAAAATATGGAGAATTACCGGTACCAGGGCAACCTCTACGGAGCCGGACTGTCCTATGGCTACCAGTGGCTGCTGAGCAACCGTTGGAGCATGGAGGCGGTGATCGGTATCGGATGGGCGCACCTGGACTATGATAAATATCCGTGTGCATCGTGCGGTACGGTTCAGAAGAGCGAGACGAAAGATTATTTCGGGGTGACGAAGGCTGCTCTTTCTATCATTTACTTTATTAAATAATCGGCGCTATGAAGAAAACAATGAAATTATATATGGCGGCAGCTCTGTTGGCTGTCGTTTCGCCGGCTATCCTGGCTCAGGCTCCGGTAAAAGTGGTTTGTAACGAATTGAAGCAAAAAGGAAACGAATTGCTGATCGATGCCGTGATCACGGTCGATGGCAGCCGGATCAAATCCCGTGAGAATCTCTCCCTGACACCGGTCTTGGAATCGGCTTCGCAGAAAGAGGGCTTGCCTTCCATCTTGCTGAACGGGCGGATCAGCCAGAAGGTGTATGACCGCGAGATCGCGTTGAACAATTTGCAGGATGAGCCTCGCTTCCTGGTCGTGCAGGCCGGAAAGAGCGAAAGCGTCATCAACTATAAGACGGTAATCCCGTTTGAAGCGTGGATGAAAGACGCCCGTTTCGTGCTGGTCCCGAACATGTGCGGTTGCGGCAAAGAGGCGCAGGGCACGCCGCTCGTGATAGCCGACAAGGTCCTGACCCGTCCCGACAAACGGTATGAGGTACAGCCTACCCTGGCTTATATCTCTCCGGAAGCGGAAACGGTAAAACATCGTGCCGAGGTGGGGACTGCTTATCTGGATTTCCAGGTGGGCAAATATGCGATCCTGCCGGACTTCCGTAACAATGCGGTGGAACTGGCGAAGATCGACAATACGATCAGTACGGTCGTAAACGATAAGAACATCACGCTCGAAGGCATTATCCTGAAAGGTTTTGCTTCGCCCGAAGGCAGCTACAAGTCCAATACGGTCCTGGCCGGCAATCGTGTGAAAGCGCTTTCCGAATATATAAGGAAGAAACATGACTTCAAACCGGAGCTTTTCACGCTGGAAAACGGTTCCGAAGATTGGGAAGGCCTGAAAGCGAAAGTGGAGGCCGACCGGAGCGTCCCTTCGCGGGAGGCTGTGCTGGCTATCATCGACAGCAATGACGACCCGGACAAGAAAGACGCCAAGCTGGCAGCTCTGGACGGAGGGGCTCCTTACCGGTATATGTTGAAGAATATCTATCCTTCGTTGCGCCGTTCCGACTACCGTGTCGCTTACCAGGTGCGTTTCTTTACGGTTGAGGAAGGCCGCGAGATTATCAAGACGCGTCCGCAGCAGCTGAGCTTGAGCGAAATGTTCGCGGTGGCCAACAGCTACGAGATCGGCAGCAAGGACTATAACGAGGTGTTCGAGATTGCGGTCCGCATGTACGGCGATGATCCTGTCGCCAACCTGAACGCAGCCAATATCGCCTTGTCGAAGCATGACCTGGAGGCAGCCCGTACGTATCTGGCTAAGGCTGGCAACAGTCCCGAAGCGGTACATGCCCGCGGCGTGTTGAATCTGCTGGAAGGAAACCTGGATGAGGCAGGAAAGTTGTTGGAACAGGCAAAAGCTGCCGGAGTGAAGGGAGCAGCGGCCAATTTGGACGAATTACGTAAGAAAGAGGCGGATAATCAACTATTTGATAGTTTTGAGTAGCATAATTGATACTTTTGCATGGTAGCGGATATATAGTTAGCCTGTATCTTTGCGATAAAAGTTTGCATATAAAAGATTGAGTATTTTAAAGAATTAAGATTATGGAACGTATAGCAGATGTCGAAAATGTTTTGATGAATGAGATAGACAACCAGCATGGTGTCTACTTATATCTCGAAGGTAATGCATGGTGCGCGTATGAACGTTCTGCTTATTATCTGGCCAGACTGAATGTGCCGGTGGTATTACAGAAAGAAGTAATCCGCGAGGGGTACGATGTGGTTTTGTTAAAAGCACTGTTTGCGGTGGATGACATGTGTTTGCCGCTTGCTCCCAAAACGGAGTTGAAAAGGGTGGCAGATGACAAGTTGCAGTTCCACATCTATGACAGTATTGATGGTTTTCCCGAATGGAAAGCTTCTCAATTGAATAAGTTGCCTGCGTGACAGGTGGTTGATTCGCATTTTTATTAAACAGCCGTGAGGCTTGAATAAATACTAAGTTGTAAAATTGAGGGTGTATTTTGTCCCGAAGGCTGATCGCAAGATCCCCTTCGGGACTTTTTTATTCTAAGAATATTTGAAACATACAAATGATGATTTATCTGCCGAAATTGAACTGCATTATTTAGAGGGTGCGGTAAACTATGATCCGGGCGTCCGGTGAGAGGGTGACGGTGAAGTTGTTGCCTGTCGCCTCGTTTAATGTGCCTTGCCACCAGGCGGTCAGTTGGCGATTGTGGATGGGCCAGCGCAGCCCGGATGTCGAGATCCTGCCGGATGGGGCAAGGGAGAAAAGGGACACTTGGGTTCCGGGCTCGCTGTCCAGTGTTGTCGTTTGCTGGATAGGGGTGAAGATTCCATAATCCGATAGCATCTCTACCCGGCGGAACAGCGGGGCGTAGTCCATCAGCAGGGAGATATTGCCTAACGTATGGTCTTCGCGCAGCCCGGTAGCCCCTAAGATCAGGACTTCCTGTTGCCCGGACCGGCGGGCGAAGCGGACGGATTTTGTCAGGTCGTTTATTTCCTGGTCTTCCACGATATGGATGCGGTCGGCATAGCGTTGGCGGAAGCGGGACGGGATGCTGTCCAAGTCGCCGACAATCGCTGTCGGAATGATGCCTGCTTTATCCAACGCCTCGACGGCTCCGTCACAGGCGATGACAACAGAGGCTTCGTGCAGGAGACGAAGCGGTAAAGCTGTTTGCGGAAAGCTGCCGTTTGCCACGACTACGCAATTATAAGGTGCTATCATTTGTTCTTATTCCTTTCTTTTTCCATGTGTATAATCCGACTGCCGCCAATATGGCGTAGCAAATATAGAGAAACATTGTGGGATAAAGTCCACGCAGGCAATAAAGATAGACGGAGACGCAGTTAACGATGATCCAGAATATCCAGTGTTCGACGATCCGGCGTGCCAGCATCCAGGTGGCGACGATCCCGACAGCAGTGGTAAAAGCATCGCCTGCCGGGATCGGCGAATCGGTGAAATGATGCAGGGCATAATAGAGCAACGCAAACAGGACGACAATGGAAAAACTGATCCCGGCAAAAAGACGGGGCGTCATGTCGCGGTAGAGGATCACCTCCTGGGGAGCTGCTTCTACGGCTTCCGCTGTTTGTTCTTGCCCGCCCCTGCGGCGTGTCCATTGCCAGAAACCGTATATGCTGATGGCTACATAATAGATGTTCAATCCCATATCCGCATATATCTTTGAAAAGAAAAAGACAAAAACATAGACAAGGGAAGTCAGGAAGCCGACGACCCACATGGCGCGATGCTGCCTTATCTCCAGAAAGAGATAGAGCAGACCGGTCAGTACTCCGAAATATTCCAGCAGTTGTTCCATCGTTTAAAACCTGAATGTTACCCGTGCCATTGCGTTAGTTCCCGCCTGGGTGAAATAACCGTCCTCTTTATAGCGTTCGCCGTCGACCATTGCCGAGTAGACCCAGGCGTTGGTCTCATATTGCTCGTTGAACAGGTTGTTAACCGTGACATCGAGTGCGATCTCCTTCATGAACTTCGGCTTGAAAACATATCCGACACGCAGGTTGCTTACGAAATAAGGATCGATGGAGCGGTCTTTGCAAGAGGTGTTGTCGATATACTGGCGGCCGACAAACTGGGAGTTGAAACTTGCACTGAATTGTTTCCAACTGAAATTGAACATGCTGTTGGCGATGATGTCCGGCGAAAAGGCGATAGTGGTCGTCCCTAAGTTGTTGCGGTCCTCACGCAGGTAGTTCCAGTCGGCATCGTAGACCTCGATGCTTTCGGTGAACTTCTTGATCTTGTTCCGGCTTAAAGTCAGGTTCCCGTTCCAGTCCAGCCAGCGGGCTATTTCTACGCCTCCGGTCAATTCGATTCCCATCCGGTAACTGTCTTTGATATTGGAGGTGAGCGCTTCGCCGATTTCGCTGATCTTGCCGGTCAGGACCAGCTGGTTGCTGTAGTCCATGAAGTAGAGGTTGGCTCCGATGTGGAAGCGGGAATTGCCGAAACCGTAGCCGGCTTCGTAATCGTAGAGTGTCTCATGTTGCGGACGTTCGTCCGGGCCGGCTTCGGTGAAATTGTCGCGGTTCGGTTCGCGGTTGGCTACCGAGAAAGATACGAATGCGTTGTGGCCTCCCTTCTGGAAGTTAATGCCTGCCTTGGGGTTGAAGAAGTTCCAGTGTTTGTCGACATCCACGTGGTCGCCGGCTTTGTCGTCGCTGCCTTTGATGGTGTAGTGGATGCCCCGGTATTGCATGTCCAGATATCCGTTCAGGTTGGGATGGAACTGGTAATTGGCTTTGGCGTACATATTATAGTCCAGTTTGTCGCCCGTGTTCCGGTAATATTCGTAGTCCGGTTCGGGAAGGCTGTTTGATTGCTTCGCCCATATGACACGTCCGAAGTGGTCGCCGTCGTAGCGGTTGATGGCGGCTCCGGCGGAGAATTGCAAGCGCTCTCCCCGGTAGTTGGCACTGTAGATGGCTCCGTAGAAGTCGTTTTCCAGCCATTTGCGGCGGACAAGGTCTGTCTTGGCGAGGGTGTCTCCCTCGCTGTTTATATAAGGAGGCAGTTTGTAGCTTTTGAATTTGGCTCCGCTTTTATAATCTTCGTAGTAACCGGCTCCATGCGTGTAATGGAGTGTCAGGTTCATGTTCCAGAGGTCGCTCAGGCGTTGGCTGGCGGTCAGATGGTAGTTCTGCTGTCGGTAGTTGTCCGTCTGGTTTTTGTAATATTTGGTGACGCCGTTTTCCTCATATTCCCCGCAAGGGTTGTAGGTGCGGTCTGCATTCAGCAGATAGGAGGGGACACCGGTCCACGCCTGGTAGGTCTTCTCGATGCTGCCGAAGGTCTGGAGGCGGATCAGGGTATTATCCCCGTAATAAGCCGCTGAGGCAAAGTAGGAGTGCATGTTGGCATCGGCCCGGTCGATGTATCCGTCGCTTTGGATATTGGAATAGCGGGCATCGAAAACGAAATGGTCCTGTAGAAGTCCGGTTCCGAGCTTGACCATGTTTTTGACTGTTCCGAACGAACCGGCCGAGACTGAATATTCGGCATAAGGTTTCAACTCCGATTTCTGTGTCTGCATGGCGACGGTGGCCCCGAAGGCGGCTGCTCCGTTGGTCGAGGTCCCGGCTCCACGCTGTATCTGGATGTTATCGACCGAGGAGGCGAAGTCCGGCATGTTTACCCAGAAGACCGTGTGAGACTCGGAGTCGTTTACCGGTACGCCGTTGACAGTGATGTTGATACGGTTGGCATCCGTCCCGCGGATCCGGAATCCGGAATACCCTATACCTGTTCCGGCATCCGATGTCATGATCACGGATGGCGATTGGAGGATCAGGAAAGGGATTCCCTGCCCGTCGTTCCGGCGGTTCAGCTCGTCCTTTGTCAATTCACTGTAGGCGACAGGCGTACCTTTGGCTACTTTGGTTGCGGTCACGACCACTTCGTCCAGCGAGATGTCTTTTGAGATTTTCAGCGAGTCGGCAGGCCCGATCGTTTTGCCTTGTGCTGACAATGCCACTAATGATGAGGCGATAATAAGAACATTTTTCATCCTTTTTTCTTTTTGATAACCTGAATTTTAAAAGGAATAGCAGAGGTGAGCTGTTTTTACTGAAGATACACTTTTCTCCCTTCGTCGGCATTACCCGTGCAGGTTCAATGGGTATAATCTCAGCCTGCCTTCCTGTTCCTGGGCGTCATTTCGGCAAGCACCCCTTATATTCGGGGGCAAAGGAACGAAAAAAACGGGTAATGACCAAATGTTCTGACATACGCTTGCTTTTGAGACATATGTGCAATATGTACGCGATAAATCCCATAACATGCAGAAAAAATATATATTTATTTGAAAACTCACTGATTATTTGTATATTTGCAGGCGATTAAGCGAAGATGAGGAGGGGGCGGGCAGTCCCCTTCTTTTGTTCTTAACTGTATGTATATGATTGAAAAGGACGTGATAAGTCAGTTGGTAGAAGAAAAATTAGCTTCTTCCGGCAATTATTTAGTAGATGTAGTAATTAAACCAGGTAACCTGATTATCATAGAAATAGATAATGATGAGGGTGTTTGTATCGACGACTGCGCGGAGTTGAGCCGCTATGTGGAAGGTCACCTGGACCGGGATGTGGAAGACTTCGAGCTGGAAGTCGGTTCCGCAGGGATAACATCTCCGTTTAAAGTGCTTCGCCAGTATGTGAAAAATATAGGCAATGAAGTGGAAATGCTGCTTAAAAACGGCACGAAGCTGACCGGCGTATTGAAGTCGGCCGACGAAAACGGGGTGGTAGTCACTGTTGAAAAACAAGTGAAGCCCGAAGGAGCCAAGCGTAAAGTGACTGTCCGGGAAGACCAGTCATATACATTCGATGAAATAAAATATACAAAATACCTAATAAGATTCAAGTAAAAAGATTATGGCCAAGAAAGAGGAAACAATCAGTATGATTGACACACTTGCTGAGTTCAAGGAGTTGAAAAATATAGATAAAGATACGATGATCAGCGTGTTGGAAGACTCATTCCGCAACGTGATCGCTAAAATGTTCGGTACGGATGAAAATTACGACGTAATTATCAACCCGGAAAAAGGGGACTTCGAAATCTGGAGAAACCGTACGGTTGTCGCCGATGACGAACTGGAAGACGAGAATCTTCAGCTGACATTGACCGAGGCCCGTAAGATCGATGCCGACTGTGAAGTGGGCGAAGAGGTGACCGACGAAGTGCATTTTGCCGATTTCGGACGTCGCGCCATCCTGAACCTGCGCCAGACGCTGGCTTCAAAGATACTTGAATTGCAAAAAGACAGCTTGTTTGCTAAATATAAGGATAAAATCGGCAACATCATCGCAGCCGATGTTTACCAGGTATGGAAGAAAGAGATCTTGTTGTTGGACGACGAGGGTAATGAGTTGCTGCTCCCGAAAACAGAACAGATCCCGACAGATTTTTACCGCAAAGGTGAAACCGTACGTGCTATCGTACAGCGGGTGGATAACTACAACAACAATCCGAAGATCATTCTTTCCCGTATAGACAAATTATTCCTGCAGCGTTTGTTCGAACTTGAAGTACCGGAAATCAACGATGGCCTGATTACCATCAAGGCGATCGCACGTATTCCGGGAGAGAGGGCAAAAGTGGCCGTAGAGTCGTACGATGACCGTATCGACCCGGTCGGCGCCTGCGTCGGAATGAAAGGTTCCCGTATTCACGGTATCGTTCGCGAGCTGAGAAACGAGAATATCGATGTTATTAATTATACATCCAATGTATCGCTGTTTATCCAGCGTGCATTAAGCCCGGCAAAAATTTCCTCTATACGAGTGAACGAAGAAGAACGTAAGGCAGAGGTTTATCTTCGTCCTGAAGAAGTTTCATTGGCTATCGGTAAAGGCGGTCTGAATATCAAACTTGCCTGTATGCTGACCGAATATGCCATCGATGTCTTCCGTGATGTGGAAGGTGCAGATGAAGAGGACATCTATCTGGATGAATTCTCGGATGAAATTGACAGCTGGGTAATCGAAGCACTGAAGAATATCGGGTGCTATACGGCGAAGAGCGTATTGGCTATGAGCCGCGAAGAGATAATAGAACGTGCCGACCTCGAAGAACAGACTGTTGACGAGGTACTTGCTATCTTATCTGCCGAATTTGAAGAGGAACAGGAGGAAATCCAAGAACAGGATGAAACCCAGGAACAGGAATAAGTATTACGACAAAGTTTGATATGCCCATAAAATTAATACAAGTACAAAGGAAATTAAATGTAGGAATCAACACGGTGGTTGAGTTTCTACGCAAGAAAGGGTTCGAGGTGGAGGACAACAATCCCAACACGCGAATCGGTGATGAACAGTATGCTTTGCTCGTAAAAGAGTTTGGAAAAGATTTACCGAACGGCGGACGTGAGCGTGAGCGGGTTGTGCCCGAACGTCCTCACAGGGAGGCTTCTTCTGTGAAAGAAGAAAAGGGTTCGGAAATAAAGACTGTAATACCGGAAGAATTCAAGCCTAAAATCGTGACGAAGGGCCGGATCGATCTGGACAGACCGCATAAAAAAGCGCAGGAGGCACAGCAACAGCCTGTTTCCGCTCCTGTGGAAAAGAAAGCGGAGAAGCCTGTGGAGGCGACCTCTGCTGCAAAAACTGCTGAAGCTCCGGTTCAGGAGGTGAAAGCCCCTGAAGTAAAAGCTCCCGAAGTAGAGGCACCAGAGGCGAAAGTGCCTGAGGTGAAAATCCCGGAAGTGAAACAGCAGCCTGAGGAGATAAAAGAAGAAAAAGTTATAGTTGTGGAAAAGGAACCAGCAGAAGTGATCAAACCGGAGCCTGTACAGGAGCCGGAAGCTGCAAATGTAGAGTCAACGACCGCGAAATCCGAGGAACCGGCGGCATCTGCCGGCAACGGTTCTGAAGAGGAATTATTCCGGTTGAATACTCCGAAGTTCGAGTCGAAAATCAAGGTGACCGGGAAGATTGACCTGAACGCGTTGAATCAGTCTACCCGTCCGAAGAAAAAGACGAAGGAGGAACGCAAGAAAGAGCGTGAAGACAAGCGTGAGAAGTTCGCCGGTAACAAGCCGGGACAACAGTCGGGTAACGGGCCTTTCAACAAGGGACCGAAAGATGCGACGTCAAGGCCCGGCGCTCCCGTCAAACCGGGAGAAGGCGGTGCAGACGGAAAGAAAAAGCGTAATCGTATCAAAAAAGATCGCGTAGACGTAAATAATACGCCGGGAACCAATGCACGTCCGTCACGTCCGAACGACGATCGTAAGCCGCGCCTGCGCAAGCCGGTGAAGGCGGAGATCAGCGAAGAAGATGTACAGAAGCAGGTAAAGGAAACCCTGGCCCGCCTGACCAACAAGGGCAATAAGAATAATAAAGGCGCCAAGTACCGTCGTGACAAACGCGATGCTTTCCAGAAGCGTGAACACGAACTGATGGAACAGGAAGAAATGGAAAGCAAGGTATTGAAGCTGACGGAATTCGTGACAGCCAACGACCTCGCCAACATGATGGATGTTCCTGTGACGCAGGTTATCGGTACTTGCATGAGTATCGGCATCATGGTTTCCATCAATCAGCGCCTGGATGCGGAAACAATTAATATCGTAGCCGAAGAATTCGGTTTCCAGACCGAATATGTAAGTGCCGAAGTGGTGGAAGCCATCAAGGCCGATGAAGAAAACGACAACGAAGAAGACTGGGTTGCCCGTCCGCCTATCGTTACGGTGATGGGACACGTTGACCACGGTAAGACTTCTTTGCTGGATAACATCCGTAATGCAAACGTAATTGCCGGTGAAGCCGGAGGTATCACGCAGCACATCGGTGCTTACAACGTGAAGTTGCAGAGCGGACGCCGTATCACGTTCCTGGATACGCCGGGTCACGAGGCCTTTACCGCCATGCGTGCCCGTGGCGCCAAGGTGACGGATATCGCGATTATCATTGTGGCTGCCGACGATAATGTCATGCCGCAGACCGTTGAAGCGATCAACCATGCTTCGGCTGCCGGCGTACCTATCGTATTTGCCATCAATAAGATCGACAAGCCGCATGCCAATCCTGACAAGATCAAGGAGGAGCTGGCTAACATGAATTACCTGGTTGAAGACTGGGGGGGTAAGTACCAGAGCCAGGAAATTTCAGCCAAGAAGGGTATCGGGGTAGAAGACCTGCTGGAAAAAGTATTGCTGGAAGCCGACTTGCTCGACTTGAAGGCGAATCCGAAGAGACGTGCCGTTGGTTCCATCATCGAGTCTTCACTCGACAAAGGACGTGGATATGTTTCTACCGTGTTGGTTGAAAACGGGACGCTGAAAGTCGGTGACATCGTACTGGCCGGAACCCATTTCGGTCGTGTAAAAGCGATGTTCAACGAACGTAACCAACGTATCGAACAGGCCGGTCCTTCCGAACCGGCTCTGATCCTCGGTCTGAACGGGGCTCCGCAAGCCGGCGATACGTTCAACGTACTGGAAACAGACCAGGAAGCCCGCGAAATCGCCAACCGTCGCGAACAGTTGCAGCGTGAGTTGGGTCTGCGTACGCAGAAGATGCTTACGCTGGATGATATAGGTCGCCGTATCGCAGTCGGCAACTTCCAGGAACTGAACGTGATTGTGAAGGGTGACGTGGACGGTTCCGTTGAAGCGTTGTCAGACTCCCTGATCCGTCTGTCTACAGAGGAAATCCAGGTGAACGTGATCCACAAGGCTGTCGGCCAGATCTCCGAATCGGATGTCGTACTGGCTGCCGCTTCCGATGCGATCATCATCGGGTTCCAGGTGCGTCCGGCATTGCCCGCGCGTCGTCTGGCAGAGAAAGAAGGAGTCGAAATCCGTCTGTACTCGATCATCTACGATGCGATCGAAGAAGTGAAGAGCGCAATGGAAGGTATGCTTTCGCCGGAAATCAAGGAAGAGATCACGGCCAACGTGGAAGTGCAGCAGGTATTCAAGATCACGAAAGTGGGTACGATTGCCGGATGTATGGTACGTGAAGGCAAGATCAAGCGTTCGAACAAGGTGCGCGTGATCCGTGACGGCATCGTGGTTCACTCCGGTGAGTTGGAATCTTTGAAACGTTTCAAGGACGATGTGAAGGAAGTGGTTGCCGGTTTGGATTGTGGTTTGAACATTGTGAACTACAATGATATCCAGGTTGGCGATATCATCGAGGCATACGAAGAAACGGAAATCAAGAAGACATTGTAAACATGAACTGGTTGGACATTACATTGCTATGTCTGGCAGGAATAGGATTTGTGAAAGGCCTGTTTGATGGAGTCATCAAACAGGTTGTTTCGCTTATAGCCCTTTTGGTCGGGATCTTTTTTTGTACGAAGGCGGCACTCTGGCTACGTGGATATATATTGGCATTGGGCTGGTTCCCCGAACAAGGGGTGACGGTGCTCAGCTACGTGGCGGGGTTTCTGCTGATCGTGGGTGTCATATTGTTGGCGGGTGAGATTCTGACCCGTGTCGTGGGGGCGACGCCGCTGAGCGTCCTGAACCATCTGGCAGGCGGTGTCTTGGGGCTTTGCTTTATGATGGCGTTTGTCAGTCTCCTGCTGAACGGCATGGAGATGATAGACCGCGGATCGGTCCTGATCCCGCGCGAGGCAAAGGTTGAATCCCGTTTTTACAATCCAGTCAAAGAAATAATCCCAACTATTTACTTCCGTAATTTGTTTTTTAAGGAGGAATAGGTTTCATAAATTGAACAATATATATATAATGTATAATGGAAGATTCGAACGACATACTAAATGAGGTAACGACCGGTGATTACAAATACGGATTCGTTACCGATATAGATACGGAGGTGATTCATCGCGGATTGGATGAAGAGACCGTCCGTATTATTTCTGCCAAGAAGAATGAACCGGAATGGCTGCTTGAGTTCCGCTTGAAAGCTTTCCGCCACTGGCAGACACTGGAGATGCCCACCTGGCCTCACCTCACGATCCCGCCGATCGACTATCAGGATATCATCTACTATGCCGCCCCGAAGAAGAAGGAAGGCCCGAAGAGCCTGGACGAGGTCGATCCGGAACTGATGAAGACGTTCGACAAACTGGGTATCCCCCTGCACGAACGTGCTCAGCTCAGCGGGATGGCGGTCGATGCCGTGATGGACAGTGTCTCCGTAAAGACGACATTCAAGGAAACGCTCGCCGAGAAAGGCATTATCTTCTGCTCTTTCAGCGAAGCCGTCCAGCATCATCCCGATCTGGTCCAGAAATATCTGGGAAGCGTGGTCAGCTATCGCGATAACTTCTTTGCTGCTTTGAACTCGGCGGTATTCTCGGACGGTTCGTTTGTCTATATCCCGAAAGGCGTGCGTTGCCCGATGGAGCTATCCACCTATTTCCGTATCAATGCCGCCAACACCGGACAATTCGAACGTACCCTGATCGTGGCGGACGATGAAGCCTACGTCAGTTACCTCGAAGGTTGTACCGCACCGATGCGCGACGAGAACCAGCTTCACGCCGCCATTGTCGAAATCGTGGCGCATGAACGTGCCGAAGTGAAATATTCTACCGTCCAGAACTGGTATCCGGGCGATAAGGAAGGAAAAGGGGGAATCTATAACTTCGTGACCAAGCGCGGACTGTGCAAGGGCGAAGGAAGCAAGATTTCCTGGACACAGGTAGAGACCGGTTCCGCCATCACTTGGAAATATCCGAGCTGCATCTTGACCGGCGATAATTCGGTAGGCGAGTTCTACTCGGTGGCTGTCACCAACAACTACCAGCAGGCCGATACCGGCACGAAGATGATCCACCTCGGGCGGAACACCCGCAGCACGATCGTTTCGAAAGGCATCTCCGCCGGACATAGCCAGAACAGCTATCGCGGCTTGGTGAAAGTCTCTCCCCGTGCCGAAGGCGCCCGCAACCATAGCCAGTGCGACAGCCTGCTGCTCAGTTCGACTTGCGGCGCCCATACCTTCCCCTATGCCGATATCCAGAACGAAACGGCGGTAGTGGAACACGAGGCGACGACAAGCAAGATCAGCGAGGAGCAGTTGTTCTATTGCCGGCAGCGCGGTATCTCGGTCGAAGAAGCTGTCGGCCTGATCGTAAACGGATATGCCCGCGAGGTGATGAACAAGCTCCCGATGGAGTTTGCCGTAGAAGCACAGAAGCTGCTGACCATCTCCCTGGAGGGGAGCGTGGGGTGATGCACCGTTGTATCGAGGTTGCCGCGAAGCTATGCGGTGTGATACCGCAAACGTATGCGGTGAAGTGCCGCATAGCTATGCAGTAAGATGCCGCACAGCTATGCGGCATCCTCGATACAGCCCGGAAGGGGCATGAAGAGAAAGGAAGCGTTTAACAAGTAATCAGTATAGATATGTTAGAGATAAAGAACTTGCATGCCAATGTCAATGGCAAAGAGATATTGAAAGGGATCAACCTTTCTGTCAAGGCGGGTGAGGTACACGCCATCATGGGACCGAACGGTTCCGGGAAAAGTACCTTGAGCAGTGTATTGGTCGGTAATCCGGCATTCGAGGTGACGGAAGGGGAGGTGATCTTCAACGGCAAGAACCTGCTGGATCTTGAACCGGAAGACCGAAGCCGCGAAGGGATTTTCCTGAGCTTTCAGTATCCGGTGGAGATTCCGGGTGTCAGCATGGTGAACTTCATGCGTGCCGCCTTGAACGAACATCGTAAATATAAAGGGCTGGAACCTGTTTCGGCTACCGACTTCCTGAAACTGATGCGTGAGAAGCGTGCGATTGTCGAACTGGACAATAAACTGGCGAGCCGCAGCGTGAACGAAGGTTTTTCGGGCGGTGAGAAGAAGCGGAACGAAATCTTCCAGATGGCCATGCTCGAACCGAAGCTGGCGATCCTCGACGAAACGGACAGCGGCCTGGATATCGACGCCCTCCGGATCGTGGCGAACGGTGTCAACCAACTCCGTACGCCTGAGAATGCGGCTATCGTCATCACGCACTACCAGCGCCTGCTGGATTATATCAAGCCTGACGTAGTCCATGTCCTCTACAAGGGCCGCATCGTCAAGACCGCCGGTCCCGAACTGGCCCTCGAACTCGAAGAAAAAGGCTACGACTGGATCAAGAAAGAGATGGGAGATTAAGAATTTGGATTGTATGAAGAACCAGGTTCGCGGATGACGCGGATCGGGCGGATTTTAACGGATTATTATTGTTTATGAAATTGCTTTGTAAAGAGATTACGGATCAGGTATTATCGGCATTTTATGCCGTGTATAATGAGCTTGGTTTCGGTTTTCTGGAAAGTGTTTATCAGAATGCTCTTTATAAGGAACTTTGTTCGATGGGACTGAAGTGTGAGCCTCTGAAAATTATAGAGGTCTATTATAAAGGTGAAGTTGTAGGTAAATACATTGCAGATATGGTTGTGGAAGATGAAGTAATATTGGAACTAAAGGCCTCAAGTGTGCTTACCGAAGCACATGAAATGCAGTTGCAAAATTATTTGAAGGCTACCCGCATCGAAGTGGGGCTGCTACTGAACTTTGGAGCACATCCGGAATTTAGGCGGAAAGTCTTTGCCAATAATCTGCACGATAGATATAAACAAAGGAATCAAATTAAATAGTAATCCGTTAAAATCCGCCCAATCCGCGTCATCCGCGAACCTGGTTCTTCTATTACAGGTAATAATTAAATAGCACATGAAAGCAGAACAACAATATATAGACCTCTTTACGCAGTGTGAATCGCTGATATGTAAGCATGCGGCAAGCGTGATGAATGCACCGCGTGCGAAGGCTTTGGCTGATTTGGAGCGGCTGGGGTTTCCGCAGGTGAAGAGTGAAGATTATAAATATACGGATGTGGCGCAGGCTTTTGCCCCGGACTATGGGGTGAATATCAATCGCCTCGACATACCGGTCAACCCCTATGACGTGTTCCGTTGCGATGTTCCCAATCTGAGTACCTCGCTTTATTTTGTGGTGAACGACACTTTCTACGACAAGGTGTTGCCCAAAGCCCATCTTCCTGAAGGTGTTTATGCCGGTGGAATGCGTACTTTCATGGAGAAATACCCTGAAGTGGCTTCCCGCTATTACGGTAAGGCGGCTCCGAGCGGTAAGGATGGCATCATCGCCTTGAACACGATGCTGGCTCAGGACGGCTTTGTGCTCTACGTGCCGGAAGGTGTCGTCGTGGAGCGTCCGATCCAGTTGGTGAATATCTTCCGCAGCGATGTGGACACGATGGCGAACCGCCGTATCCTGGTGATTATGGAGCCTCGTTCGGAAGCCAAGCTGCTGGTGTGTGACCATAGCATCGACGATGTCAAGTTCCTGGCTACGCAGGTGGTCGAGATCTTTGCGGGCGAAGGCGCCTTCTTCGATTATTACGACCTCGAAGAGAGCAGTGTGTCGACTACCCGTTTTGCCTCCGTGCATGTGAAGCAGGAAGCGGGAAGTAACGTCTTGGTGAACGGCATTACGCTGAATAACGGCCTTACCCGCAACAACTATTATATCGAACTGAACGGTGAACAGGCTGAAGCGACCTTGTGCGGTATGTCCATCCTGGACAAGGAACAGCAACTGGACACATACAGCCATATTACGCATGCCGTACCTCATTGCACCAGCAACGAACTGTTCAAGAATGTCTTGGACGACCATGCGACCGGTGCGTTCAGCGGCCGTATCTTAGTGAAAGAAGACGCACAGAAGACAGCAGCCTATCAGACGAACCGCAATCTTTGTGCGACCCGTGAAGCCCGCATGTACAGCAAGCCCCAGTTGGAAATCTATGCCGACGATGTGAAATGCTCGCATGGCATGACCACCGGGCAGTTGGACGAAAACGCCTTGTTCTATATGCAGAGCCGTGGCATTCCCCGCGACGAGGCACGCATGTTGTTGAGCGTAGCTTTCACTTCGGACGTGATCGACTATGTACGTCTGGATGCCTTGAAAGACCGCCTGCACAAATTAGTAGAAAAACGTTTCCGCGGAGAACTGGCGAGATGCGCCGGTTGCCGGATTTGCAAATAAGAATAACATATGCAATTGACTCATATCGCTATCTGGACGAACGAACTGGAACGTTCGCGTGATTTCTATATCAAGTATTTCAACGGGAAAAGCAACGAGAAGTATGTGAATCCGAAGAAAGGCTTTGCCTCTTATTTCGTCACCTTCGAGGGAGGGACATCGCTTGAAATCATGCAGCGGACCGATATAACGAGGGAAACGGCAGACGTGTTCATCGGTCTTGCCCATTTTGCCTTTTCTACCGGATCGAAAGAGAAGGTGGATGCCATGATCGAACGGTTCCGTTCGGACGGTTACAAGATCGCAGGCGAGCCGCGTACCACGGGTGACGGCTACTATGAAGGGGCAGTCTTGGATCCGGACGGCAACCTCATCGAGGTGATTCGATAAAACCCGGTTGTCGCGTGTGGGTGGAAAGCCCGGATCAATCCATGTAGGATAAGAATACTAACAGCGGCATGTAATCTTTCAGGTTGTCGTGTAGCTTTTTCAGGGCCTGGGTGATATGGTATTCCACGCCTTTGGTTGTCATGCCGAGCGTTTCTGCTATTTCTTTGTAGGGTTTGTTCTCGTAACGGCTCATGATGAAGATACGGCGGGTCTGTTCGGGCAGGGTGGCCAATGTCTTGTTCACGATCTCCTGCGCCTCGGCTGTAAACAGTTCTTCCGGGTTGCAGGCTTCGAGGGTGGAGATACGGGTGTTCAGTTCCCATTCGGCATGGTTCTTCAGGTGTTCGCTGGCATCTTCCCTGACTTGTAAATGTTGCAGGTAGTTGAGGCATTTGTTTTTGATGATCGTGAGTATATAGGCCGGGACATTGGAACCGGCCTTCAGCGTGTTCCGGTTTTCCCAGTATTGCATCAATGCCTCTATGGTGAAATCTTCGGCTACGGCCATATCCCTCACATACATATTAGCAAAGCGGATGAACCGTCCTTGATAATCTGCGAATAATTGATTGAAAGCCTTTAAATCTTCTGAATATTCCATCATACCCTATCGATTAGAGCGTAAATATAGTAAAAATTTAAAGGATTAGATCTATTTATTTCAGATAGATTATTTTTCCGGTACTTGCTGATTCTTTCGCTGCATCGAGAATTTCCATCACGATCAGATTATTCTGTAAGGTGGATTGGGGATCTTCTTCTGCGATCCCTTTTACCACTGCGCAGAAATAGGAGAACGGTTTCTCGACCATGATGTGAATCTTTTTGGGTGCGAAGAACCGGACGACGTCCTGGTGATAGTAAGTTGCGTTGAAGCAGGCGACGGCTTCTGGATGTTGTTGGTCGTAAAGTTCCTGCATAGTGGGATATACGATTTCCATGCTGAAGCCGAACCGTTTTGACATACGTTCCGCCAATTGCTTGTCAGGTTCGACAATGCCGACTATGACATAAGGTTTGTTTTGATTGTTTAAAACACCTCCCACATGCGAGTGGGTTAGCCCGATGATTCCTAATCTGACGGGTGCATCCTGCTCTGCCTTTGCCGACAGGACGGCAAGGCAGAGCAGGAGTATGTGAATGATTCTTTTCATATGTCGTTCGTTATAAGCCAAGTGAAGGAGGAAGCGATCCGGTGGAAGAGGCCCATTCTTTGTTGGGAGTATCGCCCATGACAAACGAGAGTTTGCCTCCGTTCATGATGTCCGTGTGGAGGATATAGCTCTTGTCGTATGGCTGGCCGTTGAGTGTGGCGGACTGGATATAGATATTCCTGTCCGATGCCCCTTGGGCTTCGATCGTGAACTTCTTGCCGTTTTCGAGTGTGATCACGCTTTCTTCAAATGACGGGCTGCCGATCACGTAATAGGGCATGCCCGGACAGACCGGATAGAAGCCGACCATGCTGAAGACCAACCAGGATGACATCTGCCCGGCATCGTCGTTGCCGGAAAGCCCGTCGGGGGTCGTGAAATACTCTCGGTTGATGATGTCATGCACCCATTTTTGCGTCTTCCAGGGTTCGCCGGCATAAGCGAAAAGATAGGCGATATGGTGTCCCGGCTCGTTGCCGTGCCAGTAATACTCTCCTTCGAAGAAGGTATCCAAGCGGTTGATGAAGCGTTCTTTTCCGCCCATGTGCCGGATCAGCCCGGCTATGTCCTGAGGCGCATACCAGGTGTAGTGGTAAGGCGTCCCTTCACAGATAAACGAAGTGGAGGCAAACGGGTCGAACGGTTCGATCCAGGTTCCGTCGGCATGGCGTCCACGGGCATAGCCTGTTTCGGGGTCGATTACGTTCCGGTAGTTTTCCGCCCGTTTGATGAGCGCATTATAATCGTCTGTCTTGCCTAATTTCTTGGCAACCTCGGCAAGGACGAAATCGTCATAGGCATATTCCAGCGTGCGGGAAACCTGTTCACGGCGGTGGAATGCTTCCATTACGGGATCTTCTAACGGCACGTAGTTGTATTTCAGGTAAGATTCCATTGCCCGGCGGCCTTTCCCGTCCCGGTAGCTGTCGGGATCCGGATTGGCCTCGAAAGCATTTTTGCGCATCAGCGTGTAAGCCTCTTCATAGTCGAAGCCCGGAGCATCTTTGACGATGGCGTCTCCGATCATGGCGATGCAATGGTCACCGATCATGGCTGCCGTGTAGCTGTTCCAGGACGGGAAGATGGGCAACCAGCCCCCCTGCTGTCCTTTTAATACGAGCGAATGCGCCATGTCCCCGTTGCGGGAAGGGTTGAGGATGGAGAACAGAGGATGAACAGCCCGATAAGTATCCCATTGCGAGAAGTCGCAATAGTAGGTCCCGGGGTCCATCTTCATAATCTGTCCGCCGCCATCGAATTTCGGATAGGAGCCGTCCACGTCGCTGAACGTGCGGGGCAGGAAATGCGCGTTGTAGAGAGCCGAATAGAATTTGACCTTTTCTTCTTCGTTGTTCCCTTTTACTGCGATCTGGCCCAGTGCCTGGTTCCAGGTGTCGGATGAAGTCTGCCGTACCTCGTCGAAGTTCCATCCCGGAATTTCGGCAGCCAGGTTCTTGCGGGCATTGTCGATGCTCGTAAAAGAAGTGGCAACCTTGACCAGTGTCTTCCCCGGCTTGTCGGAGGCCAGCTTTACCCAGGCTCCGACAGCGTGTTTTTGTCCTTTTGCCGATTTCCGTCCGGGCGTGATCGTGGTGCTGTCCCAGACGCCATAGTCGGCAATCTCTTCATTCAGCCGGATCACGAAATGTCCGCTGAATCCGGCTTCTTTGCCGTAACCCTGATAGATGCGGTGTACGGGGTTATAGCCGGTAATTTCTTTCTTTTCCGGATCGATCTCGACGAAGGCGACCCCTTCGTCGCTGTTGGGCTCGATCACGATATAGTGGTCGCCATCCTGCTCGAAGCTGAATTGCATGATGCCGGCGCGGGAGAGTCCGGTCAGTTCGGCATGGATCGCGTAGTCATTCAGTTTGACTGAATAATAGGAGGGAGTGGCACTCTCGTGGGCGTGGTCGAAAGAGGAGGCGCGTTTGACCGGGTCTGTTTCGAGCTTGTTGCTCAGCGGCATGATCGTGACGCTGCCGTAGTCTTGTGTGCAGGAACCGTTCATCCAGTGACTGGCCCGGAATCCCTGGATCGCGTCCTGGAAATAATAATAGGGGGGATGGCATTTCTGTTCGGTCGCCTGTGTCTGTGCTACCCAGTTGGTCATACCGTGCGGAACCCCGACAGCCGGCATGATTTGTCCGCGCTCTTCCGTCGAGTTCTTGTCTTTTCCCTGTACGATGCGGATATCCGTACCGATCAGCGGGTTAACATACTTTTCGTATTTGTTTTCCTGTTGGTTACATGAGAATAAACACAACGTACTTAATAAAATTGTCCAGGTCTTCATGTCATTAGAATTATTGATGGTGCAAAGATAATAAAAAGGAGAGCTTGGCAGCCTTAAAACGACATCTTGATGCCGGTGGCAGAGACATCAAGATGCCGACAGTGGGAGACACCAAGATGCCATAGCCGGTGACATCTTGGTGTCGTTTTGAGCATCTGTCAGGATGCGTTGTCATGTCTGTCAGTTTCGTGATTCGATCTTGTAATCGTTCTGCGTCAGCTTCGGATTGACATCGATCTGTTTCTGCGGAATCGGGCAAATCAGGTTTGTCTCGTTCAGGGAGAATCCTTTACTTTTCATTACTTCGACTGCGCGTCCGGTGCGGATCAGGTCAAACCAGCGATGGTTTTCGAAAGCCAGTTCCACGCGGCGTTCCTGTTCTACCATCAGGGCGAACTGAGCCTTGTCGGTTGTCTGCAGGTCGACCGGGCTGGTCTCTGTCGTCTGATAACCGAAACCACGGCGGCGCGTCATATTCAGATACTTGCAGGCTTCTGCCGTCTTTCCGTTCTGGTTCAGGGCTTCGGCATACATCAGGATCACATCGGCGTAACGGATCACCGGATAGTTGTTGCTGGCATCATTGTTCTGATAAGGAACGTCCATGAACTTGCAAACATAGCGGGATTCCACCCATTCGTTGTTCTTGCGGTTATCGTAATATCCGAGAGACATGGAGAAATCACGGCGCAGGTCGCCTTCTTCGTAAGCATTGTAGATATCCATTTCCGGAATATTATTACCACCCGTACCGCCGACTGCCACGACGTTCGTCCCCGAATTTTCAGGTGCGAAGTTATTGGTATAGTTGGAACCTTCTTCATAACCGCCTTTCAGGAACTGGATTTCAAAGATCCCTTCCTTGCTGTTATGGTTAATCGGGCTGAATACATCTTTGTAGCCGTCGATGTTCAGGCTGCCCGGCGTGTTTTCCAACAAGCTGTATCGTCCGCTGTTGATGATTTCGGCCAGGATGGTTTCCGCCTCTGCATATTTATGCAAAGTCATATAGACCTCCGCCAATAATGCTTTGGCTGCTCCCTGGGTGGCACGCCCGTCTTCGGCTGTCGAATAGGAAACGGGAAGAGCTTGCGCTTCTTTCAGGTCGGAGATGATCTGGTTGTAAACATTCTCTTTCGGTTCGCGCAGGATGTCGTAAGATTCCGAGATGCCGATTTCTTTCAGGACCAGGGGAACATCGCCGTAGACGCGGACCAGGTTGAAGTACATCAGGGCGCGGATGAACTTGCATTCCAATTTGTAGCGGTTTGCCAGTTCGGCATTGATCTCGATACCGTCGATGCGTCCTAAGACCGTATTGGTACGGTTGATCGTCTTGTAGGCGGCTTTCCAGAAATTGGCGATCATGCTGTTCTGCGTGTCGATGTAGAACTGGTCGAACTCGTTCTGGGTGGTTACCGAACCGG
The DNA here is from genome assembly GCF_977054455.1 of Parabacteroides sp. Taxonomy (NCBI): domain Bacteria; kingdom Pseudomonadati; phylum Bacteroidota; class Bacteroidia; order Bacteroidales; family Tannerellaceae; genus Parabacteroides; species Parabacteroides sp. Next base: position 22,500 of record NZ_CDRTCT010000006.1, read on the forward strand.
AGAGCTGGTTGCGGGTATTGTCGGAGGGAATTTCTCCGAAAACATACCAGTTACCGTATATGTCATTCTCCTGTAGAGAAGAGTAGGCTCCGTTTACAGCCGAAAGAATGTCGTCGGCCGTTTTGTAGAAATCGTTTTCACTTAAATCCGTTTGCGGATTCTGTTCCAGGAAGTCGCTGCAGGATGCGAAGCTGAATCCTAAAAGAGCGATTGCGATCAGATTATATTTTAGTTTCATAATTCGTCTGCTATTTAAAAGGTTACGTTAATACCGAAAGTACAGGTGCGATACAGCGGGTACATACCGTAGTCGGTACCGGGAGCTGTCACCTCGTCTTCCTTGAAACTTGTTTCCGGGTTGTAGCCGCTATAACTTGTGATCGTCAGCAGGTTCTGCGTGGAAACATATACGCGTGCACGTTGGAGGCTGCATTTCTTGGTGAATGCTTCAGGCAATGTGTAACCGACAGTCAGGTTGTTGACGCGCAGGAAAGAACCGTCTTCCACCCAGCGGGAAGAAATGGCATTGTTCTGTCCGGTCGGCTGCGAGTTGGCTCTCGGAATCCATCCGTTGCCAGGATTGGCTTCTGACTGCCAGCGTCCCATCATCTCCTTCAACTGATTCTGGTTACCTTCTCCCTGTGTGTAGAAACGTCTTCCCAAGTGTAGCACTTCATTTCCGACGACCCCTTGCAGGGAGATGCTGGCATCGAAGTTCTTGAAGGTAAAGGTGTGTGTCATACCCCAGGTGAAGTCCGGCATATTGTTACCGATGATCGTACGGTCGTCGGCATCGATTTTATGATCTCCGTTGACGTCTTCGAACATGACGTCACCTACCTGCGTGTCGGCCAGGTGAGGATATCCATCCAGTTCTTCTTTCGTTTTGAAGATTCCCAGCATCTTATACCCGTAGAATGCGCCGATCGGTTGGCCCACCATCGTGACGTGGGTCGTTCCGGCGCCGCCATCACTGAAGATCGGGTCGCCTGTCGGTCCTAACGCCAGTACCTTGTTGCGGTTGACGGAGATATTTCCGGTTGCATCCCAAGTAAAGTCTTTACCTCTGAAGGGAGTACCGCTAAGAGTGATTTCAAGACCTTTGTTACGCATTTTCCCGATATTCTGCATGGCTTTATCAAACCCGGTGATTGTCGGGATGTCTACATCCATCAACAGGTCGGTAGTCTTGCGGTAGTACAGGTCCAGAGATAGGGACAGACGGCTGTCCAAAACGGAGATTTCGAAACCGAGGTCGGTCTGGCGTGTCTTTTCCCAAGTCAGGTCGGCGTTGGAGAAGCTCTTCTGTGCTGCACCGTTTACGATGTTGCCCGTACCTGTTCCCAATACATAGTTGGCATTTTCCATGATACCGATGGAAGCATAGTCGCCGATGTTGTTGTTACCCGTGATACCGTAACTTGCGCGGATCTTCATGTCCGACAACCATTTCAAATCCTTCAGGAAGTCTTCCTGGGACAGACGCCATGCTACCGATCCGGAAGGGAAGTAACCATAGCGGTTATTCTTGCCGAAGCGGGAAGAACCGTCCGCACGAATGGATGCGGTCAGGTAGTACTTGTTGTTATAACGATAGTTCACACGTGCCAGATAAGAGAGCAACGTCCAGGTCTTCCGTTCCGACTCGCTGCTTTTTACCGTCGCATTGTTGAGGGTCTGGATTTTGTCGTTCGGGAAATCGGAACCTGTCGATTTTGTGTAGCGGTAGATATTTTTCTGTGCAGTGACACCGGCAACAGCGTCGAGTTCATGTTTGTCCCATGATCCGAAGTAGGTGACGGTGTTTTCGTTTAGCCAGTTAATGATCTCGATGGACTTTTCCGTTGCTTTTCTTTCCGTTGAGGGAAGAGGTGCCACGTTACCGTTGTTCGGAATGGTTGCCGGGCGGAAGTATTCGCCTCTGTATTCGCGGATGTCGGCACCGATTGTGGATTTCAGTTTCAGGTTTTTCAACAAGGAAAGTTCGATGTAGCCGTTGCTGAACAGACGGAGGTCTGTGTCGTAGTTGTGGATATGTGTCAGGGCCACAGCATTCGGTACACCGGTCAACCCGTCGCTGGCGACGGCGTACATGGACTGTGAAGCCCATGTACCGTCTTCATTATATACCGGTACTACGGGAGATGTCGCCAGAGCCGCATTGATGACACCGTCACTTGCCCAGTGTCCCTGGGTGGTCTTGTTCGAATTCATATAGGTCGGAGCCAGGTTGACACCCATCTTCAGCCAGCTGTTCAGTTCGCTGTCGATTTTGGCCCTTGCCGAGAACCGTTCGTAGTCGCTGTTGATCACGACACCCTGCTGGTTGAAATAGCCGGCCGAGAACATATATTTAGTCTTTTCGTCGCCGCCTGTTACTGTCAACTGGTAGTTCTGTACGGGTGAAGTGCGGAAAATTTCGTCCTGCCAATCCGTACCGGCCCCTAAGGAGGCGATATAGGCGTCGTCGTCGTAGATAGCCGGATAACGATAACGGTTTCCGGACGGACGCATACTCAACGGGTCGCTGGCGGATGCTCCCGGAACCTTGTTGATGTAGTTGTTATTGAAGGCTTCCCGGCTGAATTCGACAAATTCCTGTGCGTTCATCAGATCCATCTTCTTGGTTACGTTCTGGAAACCGGCATAGATATCCAGGCTCACGCTGACCTTACCGCTCTTTCCCGATTTGGTTGTGACCAATACGACACCGTTGGCTGCACGAGAACCGTAGATGGCGGCTGCCGAAGCGTCTTTCAATACTTCGATCGATTCGATATCGTTCGGGTTGATGGCATTCAGGTTTTGTTCCCCCAGCGGATATCCGTCGACAACATACAACGGGGCGCTGGATGCCGTGATAGAGCCGGACCCGCGTACTCGGATTGTGGCCGCTTGTCCCGGTTGCCCTCCGACTTGTTGTACCTGTACGCCGGCCAGTTTTCCGGCCATCGCTTCTGTCGGGTGCGACACTTTGAGGTCTTTCATCGAACCGCTGTTCAGTTGTGAAACTGCTCCTGTCAGGTCTTTTTTCTTCATGACACCGTAGCCGACTACCACTACTTCGTCCAGAGCTTCGGAGTCTTCCTGGAGAGTAATGTTGAAAGTGGTCTGGTTTCCTACGCGTATTTCCTGTGGAGTAAATCCGATGTAGGAAATAACGAGGGTAGCGTTTGCGGGCACATTCTCAAGCGTGAATTTACCGTCCATGTCTGTAATATTCCCGTTTGTCGTTCCTTTTACGATAATGTTGGCACCGGCTATAGGACCGAGTGCGTCTTGTACGACTCCTGTGATGGTCTTTCCATTTTGTTGCAAACGTGCAGGGATTGCCGAGTCCGATTTTCCCCGTAGGCTCGTTGCAGGATCCGTGATGGAGTTCTCACTTGCCAGAACGCTGATGCTGGGCAAAAGAGAAAGCAGGCAAATTTTTGCCATTTTGTTATTTTTCATGTCTACATGGTAATTTAAGTGATTACTCAATAAGTTAACTGAATGAATACGGAGAATATACGTAGCTATTCTCTACATAGGAAAGTTCCTTCGATTTCATGGTCCCATTGGATAATTGATTTAAGTTTATATTTATAAAACACAATTTATTTACGTTCTCTGATCTCGTTGAAGACTCTGCAAATATAGATAAAGTTGTTGTTAATCAAAACAAATTAACGGTTATTCCAGCGCATCCCAGATATAACCGTTAATTACTTTTAATTGTATTTACTTCTGTCAGAAGCGGAAATATAATTTTCCACTGACATTATTTTCCGGTCCGTTTCCTCTTGCCCGGTGGGGCTGCGATTGAGGTCCGAAATCTTCCGCTTTTCCGAATTTGGTCCCGACAGCCGGGATCGCATTCATGAAAGAGATGTTTCCTTCCGGATAATCGACGATCGTATTGTTACGTTTCGGGTCGTATTGACTTTGTATGGCAGGCGTGAAGAGGTGCAAAGTGACGTCCTCTTTCCCGCTATAAACTTCAAAAGGAGTGGGACAGTCGAGTTTCATCCCGTAGAAAAGAGAATAGTATCCTTTGAATTCCGGATAATCCCAACTTTCGCCGGTGATGGTGTTATTATATTTCTTTTCCCAGATATTCAGGGATCCGCCTTTCATCCGGTTGTTGTACACGCGGTAGGGGCCGTTGGCGAGCAGGGTGGCCCCGGCAATCTCTTTTTCCGGAAAATCGAACGTGATACCTGCCATCTTGACATTGTCTTGGGGACGGTAGTTGTAATCCAGTTCCACAATACCCGAAGGGAGCATGGTCCAGGTAAACGTATAGACTGTGTTTTTCCCGTTCCGGGACGTATAGGAGGCAATCAGTTGAGGCTTTTCCCCGGCTTGCTTAAATTCTACTGATTTACAAACAAGGTCCTGGCCGGATATCAACACCGGACCGTTATTCAACGGGATTACTTTACCCCCGGAAGTGACTGACCGGAGCAGGCCGTTCTCTTTGTCGAACGATACCTCCGTACCGGCGGCCGAAAAGCACCAGTTATCGGTGTTTTCTTTCACTTGCGGTGCGCTGCCTTCCTGTGGCAGCAGGCGGTTGGCAAGACGGCCGGGTGTGCCGATCTCGTAGCTCCAGGTAAATAACACCTGGTTGTAACGGTCTTTTACCGTGACATATAGAAAGTCGTAGTCCTGCCAGCCGGAGGGAAGTTCGAGCTGTAAATATCCTCTTTCTCCCGGACGGATATCGGGGGCTTCGATCTTGCCGGAAACAGATTGTATGTCTTTTCCCTGAAGCGAGTTGATTTTAGCCAGCCGGTATGTGTAGCTACAAGCGTTTGCGTTTGTGAAGGCATATCTATTTTCTATATCGAAACGCCCGTCCCATCCCGGTGTGAGATAACGTTCCGGCAGATGGATCGGCGACCATATTTCTTTGATTGTAAAGAAGCTGCCTTCTTTTTCGCGATATGGGCCTACGATACCGTCGGCTCCGTGATCCTTGTCGGTGTCGTAGAATCCGTTTTTATCTTCGCGGAGAACTGCCTGGTCTGCAAAATCCCAAAGGAACATTCCGGCGGATAGAGGATTGGAGAGCATCAGGTTCCAGTAGTCGTCGAGTCCGGCCCCGTGGCCTCCGTCGTATAATCCGTGCAGGATTTCCGTCGGCATAAAGATATCCCTTCCGTGGAACATATTACCGATACCGGAATTATATTTGATGTAATGTACCGTATTGATATTTCCCGATAATGCCCAGGGATGCAGGACCGCCCGCTTTTGCGGGTCATATTGCGGAAACAGCGGATCGAGGTCGAGATTGAAACCTCCCTCATTCCCGTTTGCCCAGAATACGATAGACGGACGGTTGAGATCCCGTTTCAGCATTTCACCGACCAACAGGGCTCCGACTTCCGTGTCATAAGGCGGATATTGCCAGGCGCATAATTCATCTATCACGTACATTCCCAGCGAATCGCAAACTTCGAGGAAATGTTTGTCAGGCGGGTAGTGCGACATACGGACTGCATTCATATTCATCTCTTTCATCAGTTTGACGTCATTGATGCTAAGCTGTTTGTTTGTCGTTCGTCCGGTCGTGGGCCAGTGGGAGTGGCGGTTCACGCCTTTGAAACGCATTTTCACGCCGTTTATATAAACGCCGTCTTTGGGCTTTACTTCAATGGTGCGGAAACCGATCCGGTCTGTCAGGGTATGTAATATCTTGTCCTTTTGTCGAAGCGTGATTATGGCCGTGTATAGTTGAGGATCTTCAGCCGACCAGGGTTGGATGTTATCGATCTTACCTGAAAGGGATATCTTGCCGGTCTTTGCGTTTACAGGGACAGATGCGATTTTACCCATCGTCCGGTCCTGTGCGTCTCTGACCTCTATTTCCGCTTTTATGCCGGAAAGTTTCTTGTCTATAAATATATCTGCGTTCAGTTCGCCGTCTTGCCGGGCGTCGATCGCCGTATATTCGATGAAGTTTTCGGGAACAGCTTCCAGATAAACCGGACGGAAGATGCCTCCGAACACCCAGAAGTCACATTGCCGTTCCGCTTCGTTGATGCTGGAGTTGGACGACATCTTATTGACCTTGACCTCCAACAGATTTTCCTTGTTCGAACGGACCAGCTTGGTTATTTCCCGTTTGAAGCGATAGAAAGCTCCCTGATGGATGGGCCCTGCCTGTTTACCGTTTACCTTAATCTCCGTATCGGTCATGGAACCTTCGAAGACGATAAAGATACGTTTCCCTTTCCATGCCGCCGGCACTTCGAATGTCGTTTTATACAATCCGGATTCGTCGGCTTTCGGCTTGTCGTGCCCGTAATTGAAGGTTCCGTATCCTTCCATTTCCCAGCAAGACGGAACTTTTATCTTGTTCCATTCCCCGCTTTTCCTGCCTCCGGTGCAGAAGAAATCCCATTCGACCGCATCGTCCGAACCTTGTCCGGATAAATATTTTACATCAGTGGTTTGCCCATTCATAAAGAGGCTACCCAATAAGAATAAAAAAGAATAAAAACATTTCATATAGTAAGTATTAAAAAGGTTTTCTGAATAAATAGGAATTGTAAATGATGATTTATTTTAGGCACGGATTACACGGATTAACACGGTTTTTGTTTTAAATCAATAATATTATCCGCGAAATCCGTGTAATCCGTGCCTAATTATTGTATGATAAATCTACATTTATCGAATTACCACAGCGGATGCTGTTTCAGATTCGGATTCTTGTCCGTTTCGTCCTGAGGCAAAGGTAATGAATAATATTTATCATCTACAACTCTGCCCAAGCGTTCTGCCATGCAATGCTGCCGTTTCATGTCGAACAAGGAATGTCCTTCGGCTGCAAACTCCCAGGTACGTTCCTGTATGATCGCTTTCCGCAAATCCGCTTGCGAAATGGATGAAGGGATCGGATCGAGTCCGGCTCTTGCCCGTACCCGGTTGATACCCGCCAGTGCATCTCCGATACGGTTCATTTCGCAAAAGGCTTCGGACTGCATCATCAGGACATCGGCATAACGGACAACTTTCCAATTGCAACCGTAGTCGCCGGCTTTTGTAGACTGGTTGTCGTTCGGGTCCAGATATTTGGCAAAATGGCAAAGCGGGAAAGACGGTTCCGTTACATTGTCCGGATCGTAGACATACTGTTTCCCGTTCTTCATATCCGTGAATTCCGTTACGAACGTAGTGGATAAACGCTTATCACCCACTTCGTAGCTCTTATAAAATTCAGGAGTGGATATAAAGGAAGACCAACCGTCCGTTTTCTTGATGTTGTAACCGCGCATGCCTGATAAAGCCGGAATATCCTGTCCGTTGATGTTGGTCTGAAATTCGACATCGAAGATATACTCTTTACCATGTTCGTTGGTCACATCGAAAATGCGTCTGAAGTTATCCTCCAACCCATAGCCGAAAGCCCCTTCGTTGCTGATGATCTCGGTCGCTTTTGATGCCGCTTTTTCCCAGAAGCCCGCTTTGTTCCAAGGCCATCCGGCTTGTGTCAGATATACTTTCGTCAGCATTGCCATGGCGGCTCCTTTGGTAGCCCGACCGCCATCTGAGTCTCCCCATCTTACCGGCAGAACGGATTCCGCGTACTGCAAATCTTCTTCGATCAAAGCCCATGCGGCATCGTCTGTCCCTTGATTGGACGGAGTCTCTTCGTTTAGATTGTCGGTTTCCCGAATAACGACGATATGGTCATAAAAACGTATCAGTACAAAATAGTAGAGAGCACGCAGGAACTTTGCCTGTCCGATAACTTGTTTTTTCGTATCTTCCGATTTGAATGAAATCTTGTCTATATTCAGCAACAGGTTGTTGGAACGTCGGATGGCAGAATAAGAAATTTGCCAGATGTTCTTACAAAAGTCCGTAGTGGTTGTCCAGGTCAGGTTGTCCATTTCCACACGTGATGGAGCGCTGGCATTGGCATAAGCTGCTTCGCCTGGAAAATCGGCGCCCATCCAGATGTAGCGTCTGTAGCTTTTTTCGTCGCTGAATGTGTTATAGACGGCTGTCAGCGCAGCATTTGCATCAGCTTCCGTTTTATAGAAGTTGTCGGGTGTGATAAACTCGTACGCTTCTTCATCCAGGAAGTTACAAGAGGAAGAGGACACCAGTAATGCTAATCCGATTATATAGTTATATAGTTTCATATTCTGTTCGTTTTAAATGATTAAAAACCAATGTTTACACCAAGAATGAAAGAGCGGGCAGTCGGGTAGGCGTTATAGTCCACACCCATCTGGAGATTACTTTGTCCCTGGCTGTTCACTTCCGGATTGAAACCGGAGTAGCCGGTAATCGTCAACAAGTTCTGTGCGGTGGCATAAACACGCAGTGACCTGAGGAATGAAACTTTCGGGAACGTATAGCCTAACGTCACGTTTTGTACGCGCAGGAATGAACCGTCTTCGATCAGGAAGTCTGATTGTAGCAAATTCTGGTTGACCAGCACGTGGGCACGCGGGTACTTTCCGTTCGGGTTGTCGGCCGTCCAGCGGTTCATCACTTCTGCACGCTGGTTACCCCAGGTACTGACGATATTTGTCTCGGCGCGTAATACATTATATATATCGTTGCCGACAGAACCGTTGATATAGATAGACAGGTCGAAATTCTTATAAGAGAAATTGTTGGTCCAGCCGAAGATGAAATCCGGGTTCGGGTCACCTACGATCTGGCGGTCTTCCCCGAAACTGATCTTGCCGTCTCCGTTTTTGTCCACAAAACTCATGTCACCCACTTTGTCGAAGTTTGTGTCTGCAACACGCGCGGCGTCTTGCCATTCCTTTTCCGTACGCATCACGCCGTTTGTTTTCAGCAAGTTCCATACGCCGACAGGCAAACCCGGTTCGAGCCAGCTGCCGTTCACCTTCAGGTGGCCGGAGATCGTCCCTTGCTGGGTCGGGATGTAACCCGGAATTTCCAACACCTTATTTTTGTTGGTAGACCAGTTGATCATGGTGTTCCATTTGAACTGCCCGGTCAGCACATCCGCAGACACGCTCAGTTCAAGCCCTTTATTTTCCAGGCTACCGATGTTTTTCAGAACTGTTCCGAAACCGGTCGTCAACGGAACGGAGATGTTCCACAACAAGTCGGTTGTCTTCTTGTAATAATAATCGGCTGTGAAGTTGATGCGGTTGTTAAGCACGCCGAAGTCAAGGCCGATATCGGTGATAGCGGTCGTTTCCCATTTCAGGTCCGGGTTCGGCATATTGCCTGCACCGATACCCACACTGGTCACGCCCCCGACCGGATATACGTACGTGTTCATCTTTTCCTGTGAAGAATAGCTTGAGATGTTCTGATTACCGGTTACACCCCAGCTGCCTCTGATCTTCAGGTTGCTGATCCAGTCGATTTCTTTCATGAACTTTTCCTGGTTGATACGCCAGGCGGCTGCGAAGGAAGGGAAGAACGCCCATTTGTTGTTCGTCCCGAATTTGGAACTGCCGTCGGCACGTCCCGTTACGGTGAAAAGATATTTGTCCATCAGGACGTAGTTGACACGTCCGAAGCCGGATAACAGCGTGCTTTTGCTTCTTCCTGTATTCGGTTTGTCCCATTGTGCGCCGGCATCCAGATTGTTATATCCATAAACGTCGCTGATGAAGTCGCGGGCCGTCATCGAACTGGTCTTGTTTTCTTCGTACAGAAGGGAAGAACCGACCATCACGTTCAGCGAGTGCACACCGAACTTCTTGATATAAGTCAGGATATTTTCATTCGAGTAAGAACTGCTGCGGCGGTTCTGCTGCTGTGCGATACCGTTCGCATTATAGCCGGTGTTGGTCTCTTTCGGTTCGTACACTTCGCGCAATGCGCTCGACATATCGGCGCCTCCGCTGACTTTCAGCGTCAGTCCGTCGATGATGTGGAACGTCAGGTCTGCCGATGCCAATATACGGTCGATCGTCCCTTTGTCCTGGAGGTATTCCACATACGGGACCGGGTTGGGGACGGCCGAAGAGCCGGACAGGTAGTTCATGCGGATAAAGTCGCCTGTTTCGGGGTCACGTACCGGGACGGTCGGCGGCAATACGAGTGCGGCGTTAATAACGGAAGTGTTACCGCCGCCGTCTCCGTTCTCACGGCCGATATTGGCAAATACGCGGCTGATCGTGAAGCTGGTCGACAGGTCGACGACTTTGGAGATCTTGGTGTCGATGTTGTTTCGCAACGAAACGCGGTTGAAGTCCTGGTTCTTCACGACGCCGTCCTGTGCGAAATAGCTGGCAACCACCGAGAACTTCGTGTTTTCGCTACCGCCGTTGACCGAAACATTATGGCTGTGTATCGGGGCGGAACGGAAAATGAGGTCCTGATAGTTTGTCCCTTCTCCCAACTGGTCGACTGCCGGATATAGCGGGTTGGGCGAGGCACTCGGATAATAGAGGGGGCGGCCGTCTGTCGTGGCGCCTTCGTTGGCCATTTCGGCCCATTCGGTAGCGTTCATCATATCCAGTTTCTTGGCTACATGCTGGAAACCTGCATACCCGTCATAAGTGACCGTTGTCTTTCCCTGTTTGCCTCTCTTGGTCGTGATCAGGATGACACCGTTGGCTCCGCGTGAACCGTAGATGGAAGTGGCGGAAGCGTCTTTCAGGATTTCCATGCTTTCGATATCGCCGGGATTCAAAGTCGCCAGCGGGTTTTGTCCCGCACCGGAACCTCCCGCCGAACCGCCAGCCGTGACGGGATAGCCGTCGATGACATACAAAGGCTGGTTACCCGACGTCAGTGAGTTGCCGCCGCGAATACGGATATCGACCACACCGCCCGGAGAACCGGAAGTCGCCATGACCTGTACGCCGGCCACCTTGCCTTGCAAGCCCTGGTCGAAAGAAGAGATCGCCTGTTTCTGGATCACGTCGGACTTTACGGAACCGACGGAACCCGTCAGGTCGCTCTTGCGCATCACACCGTAGCCCACGACGACCACTTCGTCCAATGCTTTTGTGTCTTCCGTCAGCTTGATCGTCAGCGATGATTTGTTTCCTACCGGCATATCCAGCGTGTTGAAGCCGATGTAGGAAATCTGCAGTACGGCTTTCGGACTGACGGTGAGGGTAAACCGGCCGTTCATATCGGTAATCGTGCCGTTGGTCGTTCCTTTTTCTACGATATTGGCTCCGATGACCGGTTCGCCTGTCGCATCTTTTACGATACCGGTGACGGTTTGTCCCTTTTGTTGTAAACGGATCGGAGCGGCTTTTTCGTCTTTCGAGATGATGATCTGCCGGTCGGAGATGTAATAATGTGTGTCGGTCCCTTCAAATATCTGATCGAGAATCTTGCTTACTTGCTCTTTCCGTGCCTTGACGGATACTTTCCGGTTCAGGTCGACCGAGTTGTCCAGATAGAAAAAGATATATTCGCTCTCTTTCTCGATCTTATTCAATACTTCTTTCACCGTGAGGTTGTTCGATTCGATGGTGAAGAATGTCTCCTGCGAGTAGGTTTCCGCTGCCAGGCAGAAACTCATACTCATCCATAAAAAAAGCAGGCAAATACTAAACCTTGTGTTATTTTTCATATTGCTTGTAATGATTTAAGTTGGTAAAGATTTTTAATACTTCTCATCTTTATACGGGAAGGAGATTGTTTCCTCCCTGTGTTGTTGCGATTTAAGGACCCATACTGTACGGTTTTTAATGTTTGACTTTTATTTCTACACTCTCATATTTGTTTTCTATTTGAATCGGAGCCGCTTCTTTCAAGGCCTTCATCACTTCGTCCAGACTCTCTTTCAGGTCCAGTTTGCCGCTGCAAGACAACTTGTCGGCCGGCTCTTCGCAATAGATACGGACACCGTAATAACGGGAAAGCTTTTTCACGATTTCTCTGAGCGGTTGTTGGCGGAACTGGTAATATCCGTCTTTCCAAGCCACATAATCGTCGGTGTCGACCGTGCTGATCTTGCCTCTGTGCATATCGCTGTCGTAAGAGAACATCTGATTGGGAGCCAGGATATTCGTGCTCTTGTTGTTGAGGTTCACTTCTACCTTTCCACTGACGAGAACCACTTGCATGTTCGCCTCGTTTTCATAGGCCGTGACATTGAATTGCGTCCCTAACACCTTTATATCCATCTGATGTGTCTTGACGATGAAGGGTTTTTGTTCGTCCCGGCTGACGTGCAGGTATATTTCTCCTTCTACGAATATCTCCCTTTTCTCTTTTGCGAACTTGACCGGATACACGACTTTCGAACCGGAGTTTACCCAGAGCCGGGTCCCGTCGGCGAATGTGATGGACGAACGCCGGCCGACAGGTACGATCAGTTGGTTAAATTCCTGTGCCTGCTCCGGATTGCCTTTCGGGCTGAGGTCCACTTGTTCCGAGTTGACGTTTACCTTTCCTTCCTTTTTATATTCGAGTTGGGTTTCCGTCCCGTCGATGGTCAGCTTCTCGTTGTTCGAAAGGACCAGTTGCACTTTTTCGTTTGTACTGTCCGGCGCCGGATTGGCTTGGAGGATTGCCGTATAGTCTGTTTCGGTATCTTCCGGCCGCAGGGTTGCATACCAGCCGATTGCCGATAACAAAAGAAGGGAGGCCGCCGTCCCGATGGCGAAACGGATGAATTGTCTGCGCTTCGCCCTTCTCTCCGTTTCTTTGTTTTCAAATTCGATGCGTTGCCATAACGCATGTTCATCCTTGTCTGACAAGGATGAACAATTTCTGTCTATTTTAATGGTATGCAGGAAGAGACGGGCATTTTCGATCTCCCCGGACAATGCGGCATCCTTCGTCTGAAGGCCGCTCCAGAAGGCCCGGCTTTCTTCTGTCGGGTGCAATTCCGACTGTATGAAAAAGTCGTCGTTCAGCAGTTGGTCTGCGGTGTATGTTATATAGTTTTTATCCATTTTTCCGGTAAACATTATTATATAAAGGACAAGGCTGTTTCCTTTTTATACTCACCGGAAGTGGATTTTTTTTATTTTTCTTACTGGACGGAAACGGATAGGAGCAGGAGGAATACTTCCATCGGCCCGTATGTGTCGCGGATCTTCTTCAGGGAGCGCTGGATCAGGTTTTGTGCGGATTGGTAATTCATGTCCATCATGATGCAGATTTCATCGAAGCTGAGTTCTTGGATATAGCGGTAGTAGATAATCTCTTTTTGACGCGGAGTCAGTACGTTCAGGATTTCCTGTATCTTTCTTTGCTGGTTGGTGTACTGTTCGTCCGTGACATATTGTTCTTCGACCGTCAGTCCGAGGGTAAAGGAAACGGTTTCATGATCGTAAGGCGTGTAGCGGTCTTCCCGGTAAAGTGCATTGATCAGGCTGTTCTTGAGGGAGACAAGCAGGTAGACTTTTATATTTTTGGGTGTGACCAGTTGTTTCCTGTTTTTGTATAATCCGGTAAAGACATCCTGGATGCAATCTTTTATAAGCTCCGTATCGGAAGTAAAGCGCTGCCCGTAACGGAACAGCATTTGTATGTAGACTTTATATATCCAACAATAAGCTTCATTATCACCGGCTAAGAACTGACTCCATTTTATTTTGCTTTCATCTTCCTGCATAATTGTGTTGTATGGTCGCAAATATAATATTTTTATCAGAATAACGGAAGTTCGCCACAACTTCGTTCAGTGCTTCGGAATCTTCCTGGAGAGTAATTTTAAAATATCCCCAATAGTTTCAGCCGAAAAAAAGTTTGAAACTAAAGTTTCATATAGTCGCTCACCTTGAAACTTTAGTTTCACTTGCGGGAAACTTTAGTTTCATCGGTTGAAACTAAAGTTTCAACTGCGGAGACTTTTGTGTCCCTTCTCGGATTATTTCCTAAATCCCCCTTAGTTATTTTATTTAATTAGAGTTCACACAGCTTGGAAACTCTGTAGATCAGTACAAGTCACTATTGGGCAACCGATGCCTACCTTTTAGGGAAGCGATGAGCATCTGAAAAGTGGATTCCCGGAGGAAGCCATACGCCTGTTATAAAAAAAGAAAATATTTTTTTTATTTTCAACTAGGGATATAAATTTGTGAACTGTTAGTATTATGTAAGTGTAAGTAAAAAGATGAAAATGGACAGGGAAACGTTATATAAGTTCTTTGAAGGAGCCGCTTCTTATGAAGAAGAAGTCCGGATCCGGCAATGGATGGAACATTCCCCGGAAAACAGACGCGAATTCTTGAAAGAGAGAAAGATATTCGACTCGATGTTGCTTCTTGGTGACGAAAAAACGATCGAAGCGAAGAAACGGAACAAGTCATGGAGCCTGAATCCTCTCGGAACTGAGTTAATCAAGATCGCGGCAGTTGTCGCTGTGACATTGGGACTTAGCTTCTTATATCAATTTGTTTCGGATAAGGGCGGAGCAATGCCGATGCAGTCCATTTATGTTCCTGCCGGACAACGGGTGAACATCACGTTGGCAGACGGGACGAATGTCTGGCTGAATGCCCGGACGAAGATCGTTTATCCGGCTGTGTTCGACAAGTCCGTACGCCGGGTCACGGTCGACGGGGAAGCCTATTTCGATGTAGCCAAAGATACGAAAAGGCCTTTTATCGTGGAAACGGGCAAGTGCAATATGGAAGTATTGGGCACAAAGTTCAACGTGGAAGGCTATTCCGGCAAAGACGATTTTGAGGTCACGTTGATGGAAGGAAGCGTGCGGGTCGCTTCGCGGATCGGTCTGGGAGATACGTTGACGCTGAAACCGGACAGCAAGGCTTGCCTGCAAAAGGACGGCAGACTGAAAGTCATTCCGGTCGACGATTATAACCCTTATCGTTGGAAAGAAGGGTTGATATGCTTCCGGAACGGATCGTTCCTCTCGATCATGAATGATCTGGAGAAATATTTCGGAGTCAGCATAGTGGTGGAGAATAAAGAGGTACTGAAATATTTCTTCACGGGAAAGTTCAGGCAAGCAGACGGTATCGACTACGCGTTGAGGGTCTTGCAGAAGGATATACGCTTCAAATATGAGCGGGATGATGAAAATCAGATTATTTATATCAGATAAACACGAGTAATATATAAAGAACAAAAATAAAAAACACGATAATTAGTATTAACCTTATAAAAGAATAGGAGGCATGAAAACAAACAAGGAATAACAAAAAATGCCGGCAAGCGCTGGGGGGCATTTACCGGCATTCCAATCAACACAATTTTTTTAATTCATTGTATTAACTTCAAATCATTTACAAAGGTATGAAAAAAAACTTTTTGTCGGGGGGATATTATCCGAAAACCCCGTCAGGTAAAAAAATCTTGAGAACTATGCGAATATCCACATTCCTTTTGGGGGCCTGTGTATTCTGCTCGTATGCTGAAAATTCGCATTCGCAGAACGCCCGGGTAAGTATAAACAAGAGCAATACTCAGTTAGAAAAGATTCTGGATGAGATCGAAAGCCAGACAGATTACTTGTTTATCTATAATAATCAAGTAGATGTTAACCGTAAGGTTTCGGTGAAAGCGAAAACGAAACCTGTCTCAGAGGTATTGGATAACCTGTTCAAGAATGCAGGTATCGAATACGAAATGGAAGGTACGCATATCGTATTGTCTTCAAAAGATGTCGATGCTGTAGCTGCCGTTAAACAACAAACACATACCGTAACCGGCCGGATCGTCGATAATAACGGAGAAGCGATCATCGGAGCTAATGTTGTTGTAAAAGGGACGACAAACGGAACCGTTACCGATATAGATGGCAACTTCTCCATTGAGGCTGATCCCAAATCTGTTTTGAATATTTCTTATATCGGTTACTTGTCAAAGGAAATTGTCGTCGGTAACCAGAAAACAATCAATGTCGTATTATTGGAAGATACGAAAACGTTGGACGAAGTGGTCGTGATCGGGTATGGTACGCAGAAGAAAGCCGACTTGACCGGTTCGGTAGCCAATGTCAGTACGGAAAAGCTGAATACACAGAGTAACACGAATATCGGGCAGGCTCTGCAAGGTAAGATTGCCGGTGTGGATATCGTTTCGCAAGGCGGTGCGCCGGGGTCAGGTTCGCGTATAATGGTGCGTGGTATCGGAACTCTGAACAATGCGGCTCCACTGTATATCGTCGATGGAATGTATATGACCGGGATTGACCATATCAACCCGAACGATATTGCCAGTATTGACGTACTGAAAGATGCTTCTTCGGCTGCTATTTACGGTTCGCGTGCAGCAAATGGCGTTATCATCGTTACTACCAAAGAAGGAAGTAATACGGAAGGTAAACCGATTGTTGACTTTTCTGTTAACATAGGTGTCCAGTCTCCCTCCAAATATCTGGATATGTTAGATGCTGCCGGTTGGGCTGAAGTGACGACTATCGCTCGCGAGGCTGTGAACAAGCCCGCTTTGGATATGGCTTTGGATCTGGCTAACAAACCCGATAACGACTGGCAGGATATCATGTTCGGTCCGGCTCTGATGCAAAACTACAATGCTTCGATAAAGGGAGGCGGCAAGTATTCTACTTTCTATACCGGTCTGGGTTATTTCAACCAGGATGGTATTGTGAAAGGAACGAATTATGAACGGTACACCCTTCAGAGTAAAAACGATTATAAAAAAGGTATTTTCTCTGCCGGCACAAATATATTGCTAACATTCAACCATGACAAGCCATTGCACGAAGAATCGCGTGGCGGTATGGTCGGTACGGTTTTGCAGACAGCTCCTACGCTTGCAAAATACGACGAAAACAATGTGGGCGGTTATGGCGGCATGTATGGAGATATGGTGAACATCCCGAATCCGCTGGGTATGGTGGACGATAAATTGATGAACCGCTATAGCGAAGACATGAAGGTCTATGCTAATTTTTATGCTCAATTGGAATTGTTCAAAGGCTTGAAATATAAATTGAACTTCACACCGGATTTCGATTTCTACCGTTATAAGAAATATTTGAATAAATATGAGTTCGGATTAACAACCAATTCTGTCACTCAGTTGACCGAACAGCAGACACGCAGACGTAATATACTGGTTGAAAATTTGTTGACTTACGATCAGACTTTTGGAGATCATAAAGTCTCTGCTTTGGTCGGTTACACTTATCAGGACAACCGCTATCGTTATTTGCAGGCTTATGGTGAAAATTTGCCGGACGGGTTGGAAGAAATCGATGCTACTACTACAAGCCGCAGCAATGCCGGTTATTCTAACCGTAGCGTCCTGACTTCTATCCTCGGTCGTGTATTCTATTCTTATAAAAATAAATATTTGATTACGGCAACTATCCGTCGTGACGGTTCTTCAAAATTTGCATCGGGCAACCGATATGGAAACTTCCCTTCTGCATCTGTCGGATGGAATATGGCAGAAGAACAATTTATGGATAAGTTCGACTGGCTCGACCAGTTAAAGATTCGTGGAGGTTACGGCGTGTTGGGTAACCAGGAAATTGAGAACTATCAGTATGCCTCTGTTATTACAACCGGCATCAACTATCCGGATGGAAATGGCGGTCTGATTCAAGGGGCGTTCCCGAAAGATTTTGCCAACCCTGATATCAAATGGGAATCTACGGCAATGACGAACATCGGTATTGATGTTGTGGCTTTGAACAACCGATTAAGCTTGACAGCCGATTGGTATGTGAAGAATACGAAAGATATTTTGCTACAGGTTCCAATTCCGATCTCTACCGGTGGTGCAAATGTCCCGTATCGTAATTCCGGCAAGATACGCAATAAAGGTTTCGAATTCAATTTGGCTTGGAATGCGCAGGCAAATAAAGACGTGGCTTATGGGGTCAGTTTACTCGGCAGCTTCAATAAAAATGAAGTGACAGAAGTGGATTCCGGTGCACAGGGGCTGACTGGCGGACAGACTAACCAGGGTATTTGGACGAGCAAAACCGTGAAAGGGTATCCTATCGGAGGGTATTGGTTGATCCCGTCGGATGGCTATTTCAATAGTGACGCAGAGGTAGCCGCTTATTCGAAAAACGGTGAACTGATACAGCCGGCAGCCAAGCCGGGCGATGTCCGTTTTGTCGATAGTGACGGCGATGGCTCGATTACGGACAATGATCGCGTTTATTGCGGTAGCCCGTTCCCTGATTTCACGTTCTCCGTCAGTGGTAATGTCACTTGGAAGAACTTCGATGCTTCCATCAGTTTCCAGGGAGTCGTCGGCAATAAGATTTACAATGCGACCCGCCAGACATTGGAAGACGTGACGAAAGGAACTAACTTCTTGGCTACTTGCCTGGATTATTGGACACCGGACAACTTGAACGCAGCCCATCCGCGCCTGACTTGGGACGACCCGAACCGAAACACGCGTGCCGAATCTGACCGTTATTTGGAAAATGGTTCTTATTTGCGTTTGCGTAACCTGCAAGTGGGATATACATTCCCGCAACAGTGGTTTGGCGGCTATATCCAGAAAGCTCGTATTTATGCGAATGCTGAAAATTTATTTACCATTACCGGTTATACCGGATATACTCCTGACGTAAATACCTCTTCTGCTATTGCTCGTGGTTTTGATAACTTTGTTTATCCTACGAACCGTGTATTCATGTTAGGCTTAAATGTAACATTTTAATTGAGAAAAAATTATGAAGACATATATGAGAACAATATTAGCTGTGCTCTTTGCAGGACTGTTGCTATTCCCTTCTTGTGATAGCCAGTTGGAGCAAACTAATCCCAATAAAGCGACAGACGATACTTTTTGGAAAGATGAGGCCGATTTCAACCTGGCGCTTACTTCCTGTTATACTCCGTTGAAGAACGCCCTGAACGGCGGCTATTACGGGACACGTGGAGTGATGCTCCGTATTGCTCGTTCCGACGAAGTCGCTTTCCGTAATGACATTTCGCATGTTTATACGGCCAACCGCTTTACGAATACGAATACCAATGCTTTGACAAGAGGTATGTTTTATCAATTCTACAACGCTTTGTACCGTACGAACTCCATTATGCAGAAGCTGGAAGAGATGCAAGGTCAGTTCTCTGCGGAATTTCAAAACTCGGTGACTGCGGAATGTTTGTTTATCCGTGGCTTCTATTTGTTCCAGCTGGCAAAAGAGTTCAAGGATGTGCCTTTGCGCCTGACGGCATCGCAATCACCTGCCACTTTCCCGTTGGCCAAATCTACACAACGCGAAGTATGGGATCAGGCGGAAAAAGATTTGCTTAAGGCTGCCGAACTGCTTCCTTTGACAAATAAAATTGGTAAACCGACGCGTGGCTCTGCTTATGCCGCTTTGGGTAAATTGTATATCTACGAAGAAGAATGGCAGAAAGCGATCGATGTGATGGAACCGCTGACGAAAAGCCCGTACACGTATCGGTTGGTTGAAGATTTCGATTGGAATTTCGATGATACGCACGAGAATAATGCGGAAAGTATTTTTGAACTGCTGATCGAAGATGTCGGAGGTTCGGACTTGTGGGGAGATGGTGAAAACATAAATTCGACCCAGTCTAATACGCGTCCGAAAGAATACGCTTCATCCGATGTTGGCGGATGGTACGAAGCGACGGTGACTCAGGAGATGATGGACATATTCCTGAAAGAAAAGGATAAGGAGGGCAATAGCGATTATCGTGCGCGTTGTTCCGTAGCTTGGGATTATGAAGGATGTATGTATTATATGCGTCCGTTCCGTGAAGTGTTGAAACCGGATAATTGGAAATTGAACTGGATCCTGAAATATCAGAATTGGAAAACATTGACCGAAGAGATCGCGCCTCCCAAATCGTTCATCAACGAACGGGCGATCCGTTATGCGGATGTCCTCTTGTTACTGGCCGAAGCCAATATGAATACAGGGAACCTCAATGCTGCTGTCGGTTATTTGAACCAGATTCGCAGGCGTGCAAACCTGAATGACTATAGCGGAGCCATGACGAAAGATGCTATATTCGAAGATGTGATCCACCAGCGTGCCGTGGAATTTTTCGTCGAAGGTGAACGTTTTTACGACCTGCGCCGTTGGGGGCTTTTGGACGAAGTGCTGAGCAAGGCTTCTGATAAAGACCGTTATGAAAACTTCAAGGCTGGAAAGACCGGTAATACGAATAAGTTCTATTACTATCCGATACCTTCCGACGAGCTGACTTCAAACCCGTTGTGTACACCGAACGAAGGTTGGTGATCTTTTTATAGGTTTTAGTTAGATAGTCTTCTTTTATCAGGCCGGCTGTAATGGTGTATCACATATTATAGCCGGCTTTTTTCATAATTTAAAAGATAAAAATTCTGATATGAATAAAATCGATATATTAATGGCATCTGCCTGTATGTTTGCATGCTTGTCTTGTAGCAAGGACGACAACCGAAAACCGAACGTGATTTACATCCTGATGGATGACATGGGATACGGGGATTTGCAATGTTATGGACAGAAGAAAATCGAAACGCCTCATATAGACCGGCTAAGGGAAACCGGTATGAGATTCACGCAGCATTACACCGGGTCGCCTGTTTCGGCTCCGGCACGGTGTGTTTTGCTGACCGGAGTCCATTCCGGACATGCACAGATACGGGCAAACGACGAGATGCCCGAAAGGGGAGCTGTCAACAGCCATGATTCGATGTTTGTACATCCGCAGTTGGAAGGGCAATTCCCGCTGAAGGCCGGAACAATGACAATCGGGCGTATGATGCAATCGGCCGGTTACAGGACGGGATGTTTCGGAAAATGGGGGTTGGGTTATCCTGGCTCTGATGGAACTCCGAACAAGCAGGGCTTTGATGAATTCTTCGGTTATAATTGCCAACGGCAGGCTCATACATATTATCCTCCTTTCCTATGGAAGAACGAAGAACGGATTTATTTGGATAATAAAGTGCTCGATCCGCACCTGACGAAGTTGGACGTGGATGCGGACCCCTATGCCGAAGACAGTTATGCCAAATATACCCAAAAGGTATATGCCAATGATACAATCTTCGGCGGATTGTTACAGTTCGTGAATCAAAATAAAGAACGCCCGTTTTTCCTGATGTGGACTACCCCTCTTCCGCATGTCTCTTTGCAGGCTCCGGAACGTTGGGTAAAATATTATGTTGATAAATTCGGTGATGAAGACCCTTATACAGGTGAAAAAGGATATATGCCGTGCCGTTATCCGCATGCGACCTATGCCGCTATGATCAGTTATTTCGATGAGCAGGTGGGCCGGCTTGTCGAAGTTTTAAAACAAAACGGGATATATGACAATACGGTAATTATTTTCACTTCCGATAATGGGCCGACTTTTAATGGTGGTAGCGATTCTCCCTGGTTCGATAGCGGAGGTCCTTTTAAGTCAGAGTATGGCTGGGGAAAATGTTTTGTTCATGAAGGGGGAATACGGGTTCCGGCAATCGTTAGCTGGCCGGGACAGATTTGTGCCGGCAGTGAAACGGATCATATCTCTTCGTTTCAGGATGTGATGCCGACTTTGGCCGATATTGCCGGCGTCGCTTGTCCGCCGACTGATGGCATTAGCTTTCTGCCTGTATTGAAAGGTGATTTGGACAATCAGAAAGAACACGAATATCTGTATTGGGAATATCCGGATCCAAACATAGGCTTGCAGGCTGTCCGCTGGGGAAAGTGGAAAGGCATCCTTACGGATATAAGGAAAGGAAATAAAACGATGCAACTTTATGATTTGGAAAACGATTTGCAGGAATTACAGGATTTGGCAGCCGAATATCCCGAAATTGTTGATAAATTGCAGCATTATATGGATATCTCGCATAAGTCGCCTGAAAATCCTAAATTTGATTTTTAACCGAGTAATTTGATAATAGGATGAGAAAAGCATTGATAGTATTAGCATGTTTTCTGTTTGTTACGAATATTCTTTGTGCCCGTAGCCTGGACAAAGCGTTCCAGCTCCTGCCCCGGCCTCAATCTATAGAGGTGCTTTCGGGAAAGGGGGTGATGCATACCGATCTTAAGTTTGTCTCGGCCGCACCCGGCACGCCTGTCCCTGTATTGGGGGCGTTGACGGATGTCCTTCCCCGTGCCGGACGTGCGGGAAAGGGATTGTACCTGCAACTGTCCGGACAGAACGTTCCCGACTCGCCCGAAGGATATGTTTTGGAGGTGAATGATAAAGGGGTGACGGTGACGGCACGTACCGAAGCAGGCCTTTTCTATGGTTGCCAGACGCTGGAGCAACTGTTGGAAGACAGCCGTGATTTCGGACGGGAGATCCCGCGGATGAGGATCACCGATTATCCGGCCATCGCCTATCGCGCCGTCCATCTCGACACGAAACATCATCTGGACCGGATGGACTATTATTACCGGATGGTCGATCGGCTGGCACGCTATAAGGTGAATGCGGTTATCTGGGAACTGGAAGACAAATTGCGCTTTACCCGCCGTCCGGAAGTCGCAGCCCCGAATGCGATCAGCAAGCAGGAGATGCAGGCGCTCTGCCGGTATGCGAAGGAGCGGAATGTCGAGATCAGCCCGCTTGTGCAGGGACTCGGCCATGCCGGTTTTATCCTGAAGCATCATTGGGAATTGCGTGAGAACCCGGCCAGTGACTGGGAGTTCTGTCCGTCCGATCCGCGTACCTACGAGGTGCAGTTCGACCTTTACTTGGATGCGCTCGAAGCGATGCCGTACGGGAAGTACCTGCATGTCGGAGGGGACGAGATCACGGCGATCGGGATCGACGACCGTTGCAAGGCGACCGGCAAGACGGCTTTCGAGTTGCAGATGATCTGGTTGAAAAAGGTGTGCCGATTTGCGGTCGAGCATGGGCGCACACCGATCTTCTGGGACGATATGCCGTTGAAATATGCCGGTATCTGGGAACTTGCGCTGAGCGATAAATCCGAAGAGGAAGTGGCGGAGGTCTGGAACACCGGCAAACTGGATAAGGCGATCGATCTTTTCCCGAAAGAATGCGTGTATATGCGCTGGAAATATGAGGATGCGACGACGCCTGCCCATCGGCGCCTCCTGAAATGGTATCACGATAAAGGGTTGAAGGTGATGGGAGCGACGGCTGCTTCTGCCGGTGATTCGCCTTTCCTGCCGCGCCGGAATACCCGTTCGGAATATGTGAAAGGATTCAGCCGGTTGGTTGCCGACAACCAGTTGGAAGGAATATTGGCGACTGCCTGGGATGACGGTTCGCCGCATCTGGAAACGGTTTGGAGGGGGTTCATCGCACAGGGTGAGTTCGGCTGGAATCCGTCGGCACGAGACATCGAAGCGTTTAAAAAAGCACATGCACAGCGAGAATATGGTTTCCGCCCGGAGGATAACCGGATGGAATTTCTGGATGAACTGGAAAAGGCGATCTTTTTCTTCGACGGCGCGTTGGTGACTTCCGGACGCCGTAACCCGGCGTGGGGTGCGACTGCTTTCACATTGTTGGAGTTGCCGGACAAGACGAAACCGGGGGCTTGGAGCGAACTGTACAAGGATAAGATAGCGCAGGCGAAGATCGAGGCCGACCGTTACAAGAAGATTTCCGAAGGAATCCGGACGGCGGAGGCGGAGGCATTGCGCAATCGCTATACGCTGCGGGTCTATGAAAAGACGAACAACCTGCAGAACTATCCGGTACGCCTCATCCTGGCCTTGAACGCTTATGATACGGCCGTGGACGATGCAACCCGGAAAGCAGCGTTGGCGGAAGTCGCGGAGGTCTGCGATTATTTCGATGTCATGCGTTCCAACCTGGAATCGGTCTATTCCGAAACCCGTTTCATGGAGCAGCCCGAAGGTTTCATCTCCGACCTGAACCATCACAACCATCTGGCTTCAAAAACGAACAACAGCGATTGGTGGTATTATTACGAGATCCCGATGGTGAAGAAAGTACGCGCGTGGATGAAATAGTCCGGCAAAATGGCCAAAAAAATAATTTGGACACTTTGCCGGTCGGAAAAGCTTTCAAAAAAAAAATTTGGACGTTTCGTAGACGGCGAAATGACCAAAAAAATAATTTGGACACTTTGTATTGCTTCAAAACGTCCAAAAAAATATTTTGGGCTCGTTGAAGTGCTTCAATGGCCTTACTGGAGATTTTGGGTTCGTTGAAGTACTACGACGAAAACGAATCATCCGTTTAATGAGAAATTATAAATATTCATATCATGAAGAAAATTATATTCAGTTTCGTATTTATATGGCTTAGCCTCTCTTTATGGGCGGCCCGGCAGCCGGAGTTTTCGACAGCCGGTTTCTTCCGGCTGGACAACAGCGGGCGTGAAGTGTTTTCGTTGAATCCGGCTTGGCGCTTTTATAAAGGCGCTGCCGATGGTGCGGAAACGAAAGAGTTTAATGATAAAGACTGGACGGTCGTCTCTTTGCCGAACGGCATCGAGTATCTGCCGACCGAGGCGAGCGGTTGCATCAATTACCAGGGGGAAGTCTGGTACCGCAAGCATTTCACGCCCGATGCCGCTCTGAAAGGGAAAAAGCTTTTCCTGCATTTCGAGGCCATAATGGGTAAAAGCAAGGTGTTCGTGAACGGCAAACTGTTGACGGAACATTTCGGCGGTTACCTGCCTGTCGTGGTCGATGTGACGGACGCGCTGGATTGGAACGGCGACAATGTGATTGCCGTCTGGGCCGATAACAGCGACGACCCTTCCTATCCTCCCGGAAAGGCGCAGGATGTGTTGGACTATACCTATTTCGGCGGCATCTACCGGGATTGCTGGCTGGTCGCCCATAACAATGTGTTTATCACCGATCCCAATTATGAAAACGAGATAGCGGGAGGTGGCTTGTTTGTCGCTTTCGGGAACGTGTCGGATGAGTTGGCTGAGGTCCAACTGAAGATACAGGTACGCAACGCGACGAAGCGGTCTTTCTCCGGCGTAGTGGAATATACCTTGCTGCAACCGGATGGTACGCAGGTGGCTTATCTGAATGACAAAATCCAGGTGAAAGCCGGCAAAGCCACTACCTCTTCCGATAAGATGCTGGTGAAGCAGCCGATGCTCTGGACCCCTTCGACGCCGACCTTGTATAACCTGCTGGTGCGGGTACTCGATAAGGAGGGAAATGTGATCGACGGGTATCGTCGCCGCGTCGGAATCCGCAGTATCGAGTTTAAAGGAAAAGAGGGGTTCTACCTGAACGGCAAACCGTATGAAAAGCCGTTGATCGGAGCCAACCGCCACCAGGACTTTGCGGTTGTCGGAAACGCAGTCGCCAACAGCATCCATTGGCGGGATGCCAAGAAGCTGAAAGATGTCGGGATGGAGATTATCCGTAATGCCCACTGCCCGCAGGACCCGGCCTTTATGGATGCCTGCGACGAGTTGGGCTTGTTCGTGATCGTCAATACGCCCGGCTGGCAGTTCTGGAACGATGCGCCCGAATTTGCGCAGCGCGTGTATAGCGATATCCGCAATGTCGTGCGCCGCGACCGCAACCATCCTTGTGTCTGGTTGTGGGAACCGATCCTGAACGAGACCTGGTATCCGGCTGATTTCGCCAAGAACACCCGTGATATCGTGGATGCCGAATATCCGTATCCTTATTGCTACAGTGGAAGTGACAGCGAAGCACGCGGGCATGAGAATTTCCCGGTCTATTTTGCCCATCCTGCCAATATGCAGGATGCTTCGAAGGAGATCGATCCGTCGAAGACCTATTTCACCCGTGAGTGGGGCGACAATGTGGACGACTGGAGTTCCCACAATTCGCCGAGCCGTGTAGCCCGTAACTGGGGCGAACAGCCGATGCGTGTGCAGGCACAGCATTATGCAAGCCCTTCTTATCCGGTGACCAGCTACGATGTGCTTTACAAGCAGTCCCCGCAGCATGTCGGCGGTTGTCTCTGGCATTCGTTCGACCACCAGCGCGGCTACCATCCCGATCCGTTCTACGGTGGCTTGATGGACGTCTTCCGCCAGCCGAAATATTCTTATTATATGTTTATGGCGCAACGCCCTGCAGTGAAGGACGACCAGCTTGCCGGAAGCGGGCCGATGGTGTATATCGCCCATGAGATGACGCCCTTCTCCGGCAAGGATGTGACGGTCTATTCCAATTGCGACGAGGTGCGCCTCACGTTCAACAAGGGCGGAAAGACTTATACTTATAAGAAAGACAAGAACCGTCCGGGAATGCCTTCGCCGGTTATCACCTTCCCGGACGTTTATGATTTTATGGTCGACAAAGCTCTTTCAAGAGCTAAAAAACAGGACGATGTCTATCTGCTTGCCGAAGGTCTGGTCGATGGCAAGGTGGTGGCTACGCACAAGGTCGTGCCTGCCCGCCGCCCCGAAAAGATCCTGTTGTGGGTGGACAACGAGGGTACGGACCTGAAAGCCGATGGTTCCGATTTCGTGACGGTAGTGGCGGCCGTTGCGGATAAGAATGGGAATATCAAACGGCTGAATAACTACAACATCCGTTTCTCCATTGAGGGTGAAGGACGTTTGTTGGGTGGTTCCGGGGTACTGGCAAATCCGGCTCCCGTAAAGTGGGGGACGGCGCCTGTCCTGGTTCAGTCTACCTTGAAACCGGGTAAGATACGGATCACGGCGAGCGTCCTGTTCGAAGGCTCGCAAATGCCGGTAAGCGGTGAGTTGGTGCTCGAATCGAAGCCGGCTGCTTTCCCTCTGGTCTATGATGCTGCGGATGCCGCCCGCATCCCCATGAGCAGTGTCTCCGCCGGACAATCCGCTGTCTCCAAAACGGATGCCGAGCGGGAGGTGGAGCGTCTGCGCAAGGAACTGAACACTTTAAAACTGAAAGAGGTGGAACGGCAGCAGTCGGAGTTTGGAGAAAAAGAATAGTTTAAAATGCGGAGGTACGGAGTTAGGGGTTAAAATGAACTGGATTCTCTGTACCTTTGCGTTGAAAAGAAGTTCTTTGTGTAAAAAACGAAAATAGGTTAATAATGAAGCAAGGATTATTCGCATTAGGTATGTCGGTCGTTCTGTCGATCATGGCAGGTTGCCGGCCACAACAGGAGGAATGGAAATTGGTTTGGGAGGAGAACTTCGACCAAGAGGATCATTTCGATGAGGCTTCGTGGAGTAAGATACCGCGTGGAAAGTCGGACTGGAATAATTATATGTCGGACTTCGATTCCTGTTATGCCATGCGCGATGGCAATTTGGTTTTGCGTGGATTAGTCAATTACAGTTTGCCGGCCGACACCGCTCCGTTTATCACGGGGGGCGTCTATTCGAAGGGCAAGGTCGGCTTTTCCGACGGGCGCCTGGATATCCGTGCCAAGCTGTACGGTGCTGCCGGAGCATGGCCTGCTTTCTGGCTGTTGCCTGAAAATGAAGGTTGGCCGGATGGAGGGGAAATCGATATTATGGAACGCTTGAATAATGATACGATCGCCTACCAGACCGTTCATTCTGCCTATACCCACGTCTTGGGGATCAAAGATAATCCGAAACAGGGTAGCATCGGGCTGATCGATCGTGACGATTATAATACCTATAGTGTCGAAATGTATCGGGACAGCCTTGTTTTCTTTATCAACAATACCCGTACATTCGCCTATCCGCGTATTGAAACGGACAAAGAAGGACAGTTCCCGTTCACAGACAAAAAGTTCTATCTGCTGCTCGATATGCAGCTGGGAGGAAGCTGGGTAGGAGAAGTTGATCCCTCTGATCTGCCTGTCGAGATGGAGATCGACTGGGTGCGTTTCTATCAGAAGAAGAAATGAAAGGCATCAAGCATGGCCATTCCGAATGAAGTTTCCTTATGCTGTTGGTTTCTGGCAACAGACCCAAATATTCTTAAAGAACGAACACCGAAATCCTGAATCAATTTCTGGCTGCAAGATCTTATCAATTCAATATATTCAGTTCTTGTCTTCATTCTTTATGATTATTATCAATTGAAACAAAAGTATAAATTTGATTAGTACAAACAAAACTTTTAGCTTATAATCTGTGCGAATAGCATATTTTACTATTAAACATACTATCTTTGACGCTTGTTATTAAGTTAAATAGTTACAGTCATGTTAGATGTACAATCTATCCGGAAGGATTTCCCGATTCTGGATCATAAGATATACGATAAGCCGCTTATTTACTTCGACAACGGGGCGACAACCCAGAAGCCACGCTGTGTGGTGGAAAAGATCGAGAGCGGTTACTATAATGTGAATGCCAATATTCACCGTGGCGTTCATTTTCTGAGCCAGGCGGCGACGGAAGCCCATGAAGAAGCACGCAAGACCGTGCAACAATTCCTGAACGCCCGCTCTTCCAACGAGATTATTTTCACGCGTGGGACGACAGAGGCGATCAACCTGATCGCTTCCAGTTTTACCGACGAATGTATGTCGGCCGGCGACGAGGTGATCGTTTCGGTGATGGAACATCATTCCAATATCGTTCCCTGGCAGATACAGGCTGCCCGCAAAGGGATCACGCTAAAGGTGATCCCGATGAACGAAAAGGGCGAATTGTGTATGGATACGTTCCGCAACCTTTTTTCTGAACGGACGAAACTTGTCTCGGTTACACACGTGTCGAATGTGCTCGGTACGATCAATCCGGTAAAGGAGATCGTCGAGGAAGCCCATAATCATGAGGTCCCGGTACTGATCGACGGAGCGCAGGCCGTTCCCCATCTGAAAGTGGATGTGCAGGATCTGGATGCCGAGTTCTATGTGTTCTCCGGTCATAAGGTGTACGGCCCTACCGGTATCGGCGTCCTGTATGGCAAGGAAGAATGGCTGGACAGGCTGCCTCCATATCAGGGGGGAGGGGAGATGATTGCTTCCGTTTCCTTCGAAAAGACGACTTTCAACGAACTGCCTTTCAAGTTCGAGGCCGGAACGCCTGATTATATAGGTAGTACGGCTTTGGCGGAAGCCTTGCGTTATGTGGACCGTTTGGGGATGGATAATATCGCGGCCTATGAAGACGGGTTGCTTCGTTACGCGACCGATAAGCTGAATGCGATCGACGGCATGCGTATTTTCGGGCAGGCGGCGCATAAAGGGGCGGTACTCTCTTTCCTGGTGGGCAATATCCATCATTATGATATGGGGATGTTGTTGGACCGTTTGGGTATTGCTGTCCGCACCGGACATCATTGCGCCCAGCCGTTGATGCAGGATTTGGGAATCGAGGGAACGGTTCGGGCCTCTTTCTCGTTCTACAATACAAAAGAAGAAATAGACACTTTTGCAGCTGGTATCGAACGGGTGCGGAAGATGTTCTGAATATATTTGATGGAGTAATTGTGATGTTGTATTACCTGAAGAAATATCCGGTCTCGCTGGCGATTATCGCAGTGGTGATCTATCTCTCTTTCTTTAAACCGCCTTCTTTGGAGGTGGGCAAGATCGTGGGCATAGACAAGGTGGCTCATGTCTGCATGTATGCCGGCCTGTCCGGTATGCTGTGGATCGAGTTTCTGCGCAACCATTGCAAATACGACGATGTGTTGTGGCATGCCTGGATCGGAGCCGTCTTATGCCCGATATTGATGAGCGGGGCAATCGAACTTTTGCAGGAATACTGTACGACATATCGTGGTGGCGACTGGTTCGATTTCCTCGCGAATATTTGCGGCGTCATCCTTGCGACACTTTTCTCTTACTTTATCCTTCGTCCCCGGATGATGAAAAGAAAGGCTGGATTTCGTTAGTTTATGTGCCGTAAGAGTGTTACTTTTGTATAGTATCAAAATTCAGATGTCTCATGACTGCATTAGAATTACAAGAACGTAAAAACCGGGTGTTGGATATTTTGCAAACTTTCAACAGCGAGGAAGCTATATCTTATATGGAAGCTCTTGCCCGTAAATTAATTAAGATAGAAAAGCAGGAACAGAAGCGTCCGAATTGTTTCACTTTGGAAGAGGTAAAAGAGATGTTGAAGGAGACAAACCGGGATAAGGAAAATGGAATTTACGTTTCCGAACAGGAAATGCGTGATTTTTTTCAATCTTTTCGTTAATGGAAATCCGATCGAGCAGGCTTTTCAAGCAGCAAGTGGCTGACTTGGTCTATTATTTAAAAGTGACTTTTGGTAAACGAATTGCTTTTCGCGTTAAAAATGAGATTGAGAAAAAAGTATTCCTTTTGAAATTATTTCCTAATATGGGAGCTGTGGAGTTGCTTTTGGAAGAAGAGCCTTTAGTTTACCGTTACCTTGTTATTAAGCATAATAAGATACTTTATACGGTCGAAGAAAATTATATATTTATCCATCTGTTATGGGACTGTAGACAAGATCCTTATCATTTGATGGATTTGATAAAAGAAGTTGATTGACAATGTTACTACCCTACTTAGAAGCAAATCGTATAGAGGCCGGTTGTGATGAGGCCGGCCGTGGATGTTTGGCGGGTTCGGTCTATGCCGCAGCAGTCATCCTCCCGCCGGATTTTCATAATGAAGATTTGAATGACAGTAAGCAATTGAGCGAAAAGAAACGGTATGCGCTCCGTCCGATTATCGAGCGGGAGGCGATTGCCTGGGCTGTCGGTATTGTCACTGCTGAAGAAATCGACAAGATCAATATCCTGAAAGCCTCTTTCCTTGCCATGCACCGGGCTATCGAGCAGCTAAAGGTAAAACCGGATCATTTGCTGATCGACGGCAACCGTTTCACGCCTTATCCCGATATCAAACATACGACCGTCGTAAAAGGGGATGGCAAATATCTGAGTATCGCCGCCGCTTCCATCCTGGCGAAAACCTATCGTGACGATTATATGAACAGCCTCGATCTGGAATACCCCGCCTATCATTGGAAGGAAAACAAAGGCTATCCCACAAAAGCCCATCGCATGGCCATCCGGGAATGCGGGATAACCCCCTATCATCGCAAAACATTTACTTTACTGCCGGAACAGTTGGAATTGCAGTTCTGAACAGGGCGAAATATTATTTCTTGTATTTTATCAACATCAGAACCGGATTCGAATCTTCTTCCAATCCGGCAGCGATTTCTTTCAATTTGCCTTTCAGTTTTCCTTTTTGGTATGCTTCTACAAGTTCGTATGCCTCTAATTTCTGCACAAGTGCGATTTCATCGTTTCCGAATGTGACTTCCGATACCATCATGCTGACAGGTTGTTCAGTGGGGAAATCGGCATTGTGTACCACATATTCAAATAGAGCATTTTCTTGTTTATCATACATCAGATCGGTTCGTTTATGTCCGGTGTTGGCTACCCAATCCCATTCCGCTTTTACGGTTTGCATGAAGTAATAACGGTCTGTTATGACTGCCGGATACAGGAATATCCCAGGCTTCATCGAGCTTATGGGAGGAGTTCTGGCAATAAGGGGAACCAAGCTGAAATCTGTCCGGAGTTCATATATCTTGTCGGAAGAATCATCCATAAGTATCCAGGCATTATTGCTATGAGGAACCAATGTGCGGTTACGGATCGGCATCACAAGATTACCGCCTTTTAAAAAGACTAATGACGATACTTTCTTTTCGTATGGTAACGAAATTTCTTTCGTTATGCTTCCATCCTGTTTGGATATGACTAAAAATGGACTTACGTTTTCCTTGTCATCGATGCCGTTAATACGGCAAATAAGATTATTCCGGTCAAAATTGTATATATCCATTCCATACCACCCTTGTTGATGGTTGAAGCTTCGTTTGAAATTTCCGGACAGGTCATACACCATGATCTTTCTTCTCCAATGGTCATTGACGAAAATTTCATTGTTGTCTTCATCTAAAGTGATTCCCAAAAGGAATTGATATTCTTCGTCACCTTGACCTAAGCGATTGATCTTTTTCACGCTTTTCCCGTTTCTGTCAAAGATAAAGATATCTCCATCCGTATTGCGGTTCCTGTTTCGGACTATAATGACCTTCTTACCGACAGCATGCAACCATCCCATTGTAATAAATTCGCTACTTGTTTCCAACGGAATGTATTCGACATCCATAAAGTCCTGAAGAACCAGTTCTTTTTTCGGGTAATTGGCGGTGACATCGACAGTGATAAGATCATCTGTCGGCGGCTTGCTCTCTCCGCACCCTGCCGCCACGAGCAGAAGCATGATTAAAATGGAATATACGTTTTTCATATCTCATGGATTTAAGAAGTTTATTTTTGCTTGTGTTTCATCAGCATGATGACCGGATTGTCGTCTTCACTCAATTGGGAGGCGATTTCTTTCAACTTGCCTTTTAGCCGTCCTCTCT
The DNA here is from genome assembly GCF_977054455.1 of Parabacteroides sp. Taxonomy (NCBI): domain Bacteria; kingdom Pseudomonadati; phylum Bacteroidota; class Bacteroidia; order Bacteroidales; family Tannerellaceae; genus Parabacteroides; species Parabacteroides sp. Next base: position 54,576 of record NZ_CDRTCT010000006.1, read on the forward strand.
TGTAATCTCGGGCGAGGTCTGCCGCTTCTAAATATTGCCAGGAGGGGATGTCGCCGTTTATAGGTCTCCTTGAGTTCAGATAGGCTTGTTCCTTGTGGGTGTAGTCGCCATTGTGGACATTGCATTTATATAAAGCTCTTTCCTGTTTGTCATACATTAAATTGACGGTTGAAAATTCCATTGTCTTTTCAATTGCGACCATGAAATAGTAGCGATCGGTGAACAAGCTTGGCAAAAGAAATACTTCTGGGTTCATGGATTGGATGGAAGGGGTTCTTGCGATAAGCGGTTTCATCGTGTGGTCCGGCAAATACCGGTATAAGGTGTCTGCCGAATGTTCTGTCAAGATATACTCGTCGAAATAAGGCACGATCGGGTGTTGGGCTTGAGGAGAATAAACCATATATTGCCCCTTTACATTTTTGTCATCAATTTTGATATAGATGTTTTTCTTCTCTTTAAAAGGAATGGTGATTTCTTGGGTGATGCTGCCATCCTGTTTGGAAATGAGCATGAACGATTGTCCGTTATTACCCCGAAATGTATCATGGCAAATTAAATTGTCTTGATCGAAGTTGTACATTTCATAAAGCTCGAAATCGGTTTTGGTTGGAAGGACCCGCTTGAAGTTCCCTTCCAGGTCATAGACGTGTATTTTTTTAGCATAGCAGCTGTTCACGAATATTTCGCCTCTTTCATCGTCTAAAACGATCCTTGAGTTGGCACTGTATTCTTCGTTGCCTTGTCCTTTCCTGTTTATCTTTTTCAAGGCTTTCCCTTTTCGGTCGAAGATAAAAATGTTGCCATCGTTATTGAAGTTTGTCGCGACGATGACATTCTTGCCGACTCCCCAAAGGCTGCCCATGCAAAGAAACTCGTCCGTTGTCTCCAGAGGAATATATTCCACGTCCATGATGTCTTGCAAGATCAGTTCCTTGTAAGGATATTTAGCTGTGACATCTACTGTGATTAATTCATCTGCCGATTGCTTGTTGTCTTCGCACCCTGTCATCACGAGCAGAAGCATGATTAAAATGAAATATACGTTTTTCATACATATAGATTTAAGATGTTTATAAGACTTTAGATAGGAAGATCGTTTTTATTTTATTGAATAACAATCTACTATTTGTACACAAATCTATTTAAATTAAGTAGAAGCGAGGCATTTCTCTGGTTAAACGTTGTTAATAGACGAAAGATTGTGGGCTTGGAGTTACTTTTTCCTGTATTTTACCAACATGATTACGGCATTCGATTCTTCGTCCAGTCCGGCGGCGATTTCTTTCAGCCTGCCTTTTAGTTGCCCTTTCTCATGGGCTTCGATAAGGCTTGCAGCTTCTAAAGACTGGCAGGTAGCGATTTCATGATTGACAATGCCATTAAAACTTAATCCCAACGATACTTGTTGCTTGTTCGAGTAATCGGCATTGTAAAGGGTATATTCGAATAAAGCCTTTTCTTGCTTGTCGTAAACTAAATCCGTACTTGGAAATCCTTTGAACGTTTTGAAGTCCACCTCTTTCTTCATGGTCCGCATAAAATAATAACGGTCGGCCATGACGGTTGGGAAAAGGAATACTTTCGTTTCCATTGCATGTATGGAAGGAGTTCTTACGACAGAGGGGCTTATGCTGCCATCCGCCGAATAACGGTATATGGTATCGGAAGACGTGTTCACAAGCAACCAATCCGTATGATCCGGATAGGTCTGGTGAAACTCCGGCGACACAATGAATTCATCCTTTGTTACAATAGGTGTTTCCAGTTCTTTGAAAGGTGTGCGGATTTCACGGGCGACGCTGCCGTCTTGCTTGGAAATAAGTATATGACATGCCTTATCGTTCTCTTGAAGTGCCGGATAATTTTTATAAGTGATCAAGTGGTCCCGGTCATAATCGAACAGGTCGTTGTAGTAGCTGGTGTCCGTATATTTGAAACTTCTCTTAAAGTTTCCCGACAGGTCGTACACCAGTATTTTCCGGGTTGCATAGTCTGCGACAAACATTTCCTTTTTATCTTCATCCAAAGTAATGTAGTAGGGATATGAATATTCTTCGCCGCCCTGTCCCTTACGGTTGATTTTCCTTATGCCTTTACCTGTCTTCCTGTCAAAGACAAGAATATCCCCGTCGTTGCCTTGATTTGTAATTAGCAGGATTTCTTTGCCGATAGCTTTTACTACGCCTTTTGTGATAAATTCGTCGGTGGTTTCCAATGGGACATATTCCACATCCATAATATCCTGAAGGATCAACTCTTTTTCGGGATAGTTGGCGCTTACGTCTACCGTGATGATTTCTGTTGCTTGTTTGTTACCTTCTCCGCAGGCAGCCATCATAAGCAGGAGGATTGCTAAAAATGTATTTGTTTTTTTCATGGTATGATCATTATTTTGAATTTCTGTTTATTCTTGCATGTTCGCAAATCTACTAAAGATTCGTAAGCGCATTAGGAATCTTCCAGTTAAATGTTATTAATGGAAAGAAGGTTGTTTTTATAATTTGGGTTTCACGCTGTATAAGTCATACGGTATCAGTGTGTTATTGTGAACCCTGTGAATGCTGGGCTTCTTTTCCGGGTAAGCTGTTCAAAAAGAAGCCAGCATTCACAGGGTTCACAGTAAGTCGCTGGTGTTTATTGCGTTACAAGAGGTGTGAACCCTGTTTGTCTTTTTTTAAAAGTGGGTGAGGGGCGGTAATTATCGGCTCCTTTCCTATAAAATATAGCCTTAGGGCTAAAAATTATAGCCTATATCCTATTGGTGAAAAGGGTATAGGCTGTCTCTCGAAAGGTGCTTACTTTTTTCGAAAGCGGTGCTTACCTTTTTGGAAAGCGATGCCTGCCTTTTTGGAAAGAGGCAGGCATCGCTTTTTAAACATATATGATTCGATTATCCTTGTTCCTTGGTGCGGAATGCCAGTGCATACATGCGCATCTGCTTGACCATAGCCACCAGGCCGTTCGAGCGGGTAGGGCTGAGGTGTTCCTTCAGGCCGATCTTTTCAATGAAGTAAAGTTCGGCATCGAGTATCTCCTGCGGGGTATGGCCGGAGAGTATGCTGATCAGCAAAGAGACGATGCCCTTTACAATCACTGCGTCACTCTCGCCTTTGAACACGATCTTGCCATCCGCATAATCCGCCTGCAACCAGACACGGCTTTGGCAACCTTCGATCAGGTTGCTTTCTGTTTTGTACTTTTCATCCAAAGGGGGAAGCGAGTTACCCAAGTCTATCAGTAACGCATACTTGTCCATCCAGTCGTCGAAATCTGCAAACTCTTCGATGACGTTGTCTTGAAGTTCATTAATGCTCATCTTCTTATGATTTTTTTGAGTTATCCATTGTCAGTTCGTATATACGACTTCCAGTACTGTCTGCCCTACGGCTTTCAGCACGTTTTTGTCTATATTTCCCATGTTGTCGTTTTGTGTATGCCAATGGTCGCGGAAACCTTTGTCCGAGTTCGGATCATAGTTGATGATGTCCAGACAAGGAATGCCGGTTTCTTCAATGACCGCTTCATGGTCGTCCGTCACGCCTCCGCCGTTCGCGTTGATGAAATATTTGCCGTATCCTAAGTTACGGGCCGCTTCCCACACTTCGTCTACATAGCGGGCGGCATATTTCATGGAGATATATTCTTTATAAAAGACCGCATCTTTGGCTCCGACCATGTCGAGCAGGATACCGAATTTGGCTTTGTAGCCCAGTTTGTGCGGGTTCTTACCCCAGAAGCGGCTGCCGAGGCACCAGGTGTCGCTCGTGTCGTTGTACCTGTCTTTAGCAAATTCGGGTGTCCCGTAGTCTTCGGCATCGAAGAAGATGATGTCCACCCCTACGTTCGGAGCTTTCATTCCTATCTGGCGGGCGATCTCCAACAGGGTGCCTACGCCGCTTGCCCCGTCATCGGCGCCATCCAACGGTTTCTTATGGTTGGCCGGGTCGGGATCGTGGTCCGAATAAGGACGCGTGTCCCAGTGGGCGAAAAGCAGGATACGTTTGTCTTTGTCGGGATTGAAGGAACCGATGATGTTGCGCGATTCCAACGGAGTCCCGTCGTATGCCGTGAGCGTAGCTTCCTGTTCGTAGACTTGTGCCCCGAAACGTTTCAGCTCGGATGCCAGGTAATCGCCGCAAGCCTTGTGACCCGGCGTGTTCGGGACGCGGTAACCGAATGACACCTGTTTCTCGACATAAGCATAGGCGCTGTCCGCATCAAACGACGGGGCGGTTGTTGCCGGAGCTTTCTTCACTTCCGTGACGGGAGCCGTTGTCTCGCCGGCTCCTTTCTGACCGCATGAAAACAGGGCCATGGAGAATAATAATAAAATCAGTTTAGTCATATCTTGTCGTTTATAAGGAGTTATCGGGGGCGGATTGCGCTTTGTTCATCACGCGCAGCAGGTTGCCTCCCCATATTTTAGCAATATCGTTTTCTGTATATCCTTCTTTTAAAAGACGCATGGTGATGTTTATCAGTTCGTTGCTTGCCCGGCAACCGATCAGTTCGCCGTCACCGTCGAAGTCGGAGCCGATCCCGACATGGTTGATCCCGATCAGGTCCACGATATGGTCGATATGGCGGATCGCATCGCTCAGAGACGCTTTTTCGGCATCTTCGTTGATGAATCCTTTGTAGAGGCATATCTGTGCGACGCCACCTTGTTCGGCAAGCGCTTTCAGTTGTTCGTCCGTCAGGTTGCGCGGATGGTTGCAGAGGGCGCGGGCGGAAGAATGGGAGGCGATGATCGGGTAGGCGCTTGTTTCAAGTGCGTCATAAAAGGTACTTTCGGCGGCATGCGAGATATCGACCAATACCCCTGTCTCATTCATTTTGCGGACGACCTCTTTTCCGAAGGGGCTGAGTCCGTTCCATTCCGCATCTCCTCTTGCCGAGTCGCATAGGTCGTTGCTCCCGTTGTGGCAGAGAGTGATATAGGAAACTCCCATTTTTCGGAAACGGGTGATATTCTCGATGTCCTTGCCTATCGCATATCCGTTTTCCACGCCTAACATGATCGCTTTCTTTCCGGCAGCTTTCAGCACGTGGACTTCCTGCGGCGTGTAGGCAATACACATGCGTGTACGGTTCAACTCCATTTGCCGGTGTATTTCCTGCAGGCGGTTCATGGCGAAGTCCGTCGCTTTCAGCAGTGAAGCATCGTCTCTCGGTCCCTGTGGAATGTAGGCGACCATGATCGCCGCATCTATCAGCCCCTCTTCCATGAAAGGGAGGTTCACCTTGCCGCCTTCTTTCAACCCGATGTTGAATTCACCCGGAAAGATCATCGGGGTATCGGTATGGGAGTCGAGCGTCACGTTCCGGTGATGGATGTGTTTGGCTTCTTTGAACAGACGGGACGATTCGACATGATGCCTGAAAAGTTTCAACATCTGTTCGTCGTCGTTGGCGGCCATCGCTTCGGGATGCCATTGGACGCTGAATATTTCTTTTTCCGGATGTTCCATCGCTTCGTTGATCCCGTCGGGAGCTGTTGCCGTAGCGATAAATTCGGGAGCCGGCTCTTTGATTGCCTGATGATGGAAGGAATTGACCAAAAGTTCTTTTTCACCGTCCAGCATGGTGCGGAGCTTCGAAGGACCTTCGGCCAGCGTGACGGAATGGGAAGCCTGTTCGCGAGGAAGCGCCTGGCTGTGTTTCAGTAACTTTTGATTGTGCTGGGTATGGATATCCTGATATACGCCGCCGCCGAATGCGACGTTCAGTATCTGGTGGCCGCGGCATATCCCCATCACCGGCAGCTGGCGGTTGGTCGCCAAGCGGAGCAATATCAGGTCGTATTCATCCCGGTAGGTATCCACATCCTGTAAGGCGGGGATCGGTTCTTCCTGCATGTAAAGCGGGTTGATATCGCCACCGCCGCTCATGACCAGTCCGTCCAACCCGTTCACGATTGCCGTCAACGCTTCAATGTCCGTAATGACCGGGATCAGGACCGGTGCGCCGCCGGCTTTCAGCACCGCCTGCACGTATGTCTCTGCTATGCAGGAAAGCCCGTCTTTCCGATTGGCGGATATTCCTATACGGGGAGGTTGAAGACTTTCTTTTTTCGGAATATAATGATCTACTTCCTTGTAGAGGGCCTCTAAATTCGGACGACGGAGCTTCATGTATTTATGATTTATAATGTATGATTTCTGAATTATGATTTATAATTTATGATTTAGTATCGGTGCATAAATCATAAATTATAAATCATACATCTTTACGCGTCGATATTTGCGTATGTCGCATTCTCTTCGATGAACTCGCGGCGCGGACCGACATCTTCCCCCATCAGCATGGCGAATATCTGGTCTGCTTCGGCGGCACTGTCGATCGTGATCTGCTTCAGCGTACGGTTTTCTGGGTTCATGGTCGTATCCCACAATTGGTGGTCGTTCATTTCTCCCAAACCTTTGTATCGCTGTGTGTGAATCTGGTTTTCGTTACCGCCGCCGTATTTGTCGATGAATGCCTGGCGTTGCTGGTCGGTCCAGCAATATTCTTCCACTTTGCCTTTCTTGCACAGGTAGAGGGGAGGAGTGGCCAGATAGACATATCCGTTTTCGATCAGCGCACGCATACGGCGGAAGAAGAAGGTCAGGATCAGGGTGGCAATGTGGCTTCCGTCCACATCGGCATCGGTCATGATGATCACCTTGTGATAGCGCAGTTTACTCAGATTCAATTCTTTCGGATCTTCTTCGGTGCCGATGGTAACCCCCATTGCCCGGAAGATGTTCTGGATTTCTTCGCTTTCGAATATCTTGTGGTCCATCGCCTTTTCGACGTTCAGGATCTTACCGCGGAGTGGCAGGATCGCCTGGAAGTTACGGTCGCGTCCCTGCTTGGCCGTACCGCCTGCAGAGTCCCCTTCGACGAGGAACAACTCGCAAAGTGCGGCATCCTTAGAAGAACAGTCGGCCAGCTTGCCTGGAAGTCCGCCACCTGTCATCGGCGATTTGCGTTGTACCAGTTCGCGGGCTTTACGGGCTGCTTGGCGTGCCTGGGCTGCGAGGATCACCTTGTCGACGATTATCTTGGCTTCCTTCGGGTGTTCTTCCAAGTAGTAGCCTAATGCTTCGCCGATGGCCATGTCTACGGCGCCGGTCACTTCGTTGTTTCCCAACTTCGTCTTGGTCTGACCTTCGAACTGCGGTTCCGCCACCTTGATGGAGATGACCGCTGTCAGACCTTCGCGGAAGTCATCGCCGGAGATTTCAACCTTAGCTTTTTCAAGCAACTTGGAGTCGTCGGCATATTTTTTCAGCGTACGGGTCAAACCGCGGCGGAAACCGGCCAGGTGCGTACCTCCTTCTATGGTGTTGATGTCGTTTACATACGAAAATACGCTTTCGTTGAATGATGTGTTGTAAGTCATGGCGACTTCGACCGGAATACCCTGTTTTTCCGTAACGATATGGATCACGTCCGGGATCAGTTGCTCTTTGGAACGGTCGATGTAGCGGACAAATTCTTTCAAGCCTTCTTCCGAACGGAATATCTCGGATTTGTAGCTGCCGTCTTCCTTCACGACGCGTTTGTCTGTCAGGCTAAGTGTGATGCCGGCATTCAGGAATGCCAACTCGCGCAAACGGGTAGCCAGGATCTCGTATTTATACTCGGTCACAGAGAAGATGCTTCCGTCCGGCTTGAACAGGATAGTGGTACCGGTCACATCTGTCTCGCCGATCACTTCGATGGGATGAAGGGGCTTACCGCAGGAGAATTCCTGCATGTGGACTTTCCCGTCACGGCGTACCTCCGCTCTCAGGTAAGTGGAAAGTGCGTTTACGCAGGATACACCCACGCCGTGCAGACCTCCCGAAACCTTGTAGGAGCCTTTGTCGAACTTACCTCCCGCGTGGAGAACGGTCAATACGACTTCAAGTGCTGACACGCCTTCTTTCTCATGAATATCTACCGGGATACCACGGCCATCGTCCGTAACGGAGATGGAGTTATCTTCGTTTATCACTACGTCAACTTGGGTACAATACCCGGCCAGTGCTTCGTCAATAGAGTTGTCAACAACTTCGTATACTAAATGGTGGAGACCTTTCTCGCTGGTATCGCCAATATACATGGACGGTCTTTTACGTACTGCCTCTAACCCTTCAAGTACCTGAATACTATCCGCAGAGTACTCTGTAGAAGTATTCTTAATTTCTTCACTCATGAGTCTTTATCGTTTAAAATCTGTAATTATCTGTCTGTCTAAAAAAGCTAACAAATATAGTGAAAATAATTAACTTAGATGATATAGATAGTGTGAAAATAGTCAAATGCCGGGGGATAACAAAAAAAGAGACAAAGTTAGACTTTGTCTCTTTTTAAAAGGTAGCCCGTGGGGGAATCGAACCCCCCTTTCAAGAATGAAAATCTTGCGTCCTAACCGATAGACGAACGGGCCGTCAGGTTTAAAAAAGCCGGGCTGACCAGTCCGGCTTTATACTATATAAAGTATAATACCTTATTTTGCAAGTGCGTTGACGTGCTTTGCTAATTTGGATTTCAAGTTGCCAGCCTTATTCTTGTGAATAATGTGCTTTTTAGCAAGCTTGTCCAACATAGAGCACACCTTCGGGAACAGAACCTGAGCTTCGTTCTTGTCTTCAGTAGCACGCAGAACTCTCATTGCATTTCTTGCAGTCTTTGCATAATATCTGTTATGCAGACGTTTTGCGTTGGTCTGTCTGATTCTCTTGATAGATGACTTGTGATTTGCCATTTCTTAGCTATTCTCTTTATTTATTCTTTAATCCTGTTTATTGTAGCCCGTGGGGGAATCGAACCCCCCTTTCAAGAATGAAAATCTTGCGTCCTAACCGATAGACGAACGGGCCATCCTGTCAAAGCTCTTGCTTTTTGCTCCCGGAATTGTTGATTTCCCGATTGCGAGTGCAAAGATAGATGTTCTCTTTAAACTGACAAAATATTTGAAAGAAAAATCATTCATCTCTATCTCATTTAACATCTATTTGGAACTCATGTCTTGTAGGTGTATCTCCAATGCGTTGACGGAAATATTTATTTCCCAGATACATACGCATAACGACGCAGCCAGCAGGAGTAATCCTACTCCGAATATATAGGCGGCTATGATTTGCCACGAAATATAGATGAAGAACATCGAGACGACGCAAAAGAGCAGGCTGAGCAGCCCTAATATTTGCATCGAACGTGTCAGGTATAATCGTTTCCGCAGGTTGGCAATCTGTGCGATGTCTTTCGGATCATGTGTCTGTTGATGTTTCTCTTTCAATGTCCGTACGAGGCTCGCATACGAAATGAAGCGGTTGGTATAGGCCAGCAGGATAAGCGATACTGCCGAAAACAGCAGCGATGGGGTGGTAAGCGTGAGTTCTTGCATGTTTATATGTTCTTTAGGATGTAGTTTGTTATGTAATAAAACAAGGCGGAAAAGGAAAATGTTGTAACTTTGTTGAGCAAATTTCAGTGATATGTTGTGTAAAACGCGCGGGATTGTCCTGCATTCCATTCCGTATAATGACAAGTACTCTATTATATATATGTACACGGAGGCTTTCGGGCGTGCTTCTTATCTGGTTGCCCGCACCCGTGGGAAGAAGTCTTCTGTCTCGAAGGCGCTGTTTATGCCTCTTTCGGTAGTGGAGATGGAGGTGGAACATCTGAATAAGCGGGATTTGCATCGTATCCGTGAGACGAGACTCTGTTATCCGTTGACGGAGCTGTTCTGCAATCCGGTAAAAAATGTGCTTGCGCTTTTCCTTTCCGAGGTTCTTTTCCGCGTGGTGAAGGAGACGGAGCCGGACCCGCGGCTTTTCGAGTATTTGTCCGAGTCGATACAATTGTTGGAACTTTCTGATAAGGGAGTCGCGAATTTTCATCTGGTCTTTCTGCTGCGGCTCTTGTATTATCTGGGGATATACCCGAATGCCGATTCGTATGCGGCAGGTTCCTGTTTCGATATGCTGAATGGCGTGTTTGTCGATCGCATACCGATGCACCGTCATTATCTGAACCGTCAGGAGAGTGCGGTTTTTGCCCGGTTGCTGAAGATCAGCTTCGAGAATATGTCGTTGTATTCTTTTTCCCGTCAGGATCGTGTGAGTGTCATAAACCGTATTCTTGAATATTATCGTCTGCATTTGCCGGATTTTCCCGAAATAAAGTCCTTATCTGTCATGCAAAGTCTGTTCGATTAGCATATTGCCCTTTTAAATACTTGCCAGTTTGCGGAAAAGGTTATACTTTTGCCACACTTATTATAAAAAACGGCTCTGTAGTTCAACGGATAGAATAGAAGTTTCCTAAACTTTAGATCCGAGTTCGATTCTCGGCGGAGCTACGACAAAAAAGGCAATCGTTGCGATTGCCTTTTTTTATTACCAGTAGAATGCCTTGAAGGTCACCCGGTCTCCGTTTAGGAAACACTTTAAATATTCGTTACCTATTCGAACATCCTCGTAATAATCAGTCCCGTTTGCATATTCGACATAGAAAGAATCGAAATAGTCGTCTTCCCAGTCCCAATAAAAACTTGTTTTCAATTCGTCAGTCATACCGTCGGGATAATAGATAATTGTAAAATCTTCTCCCGTATGATCGTTATAGAAGTCGAGCCGTTGCTCGCATTCGTACCCTTTGTTATTGGTATAAAAATCAACCCAAGTATTATTGCATAATGCATCGGTCGCCCAGCCGTAATCATCATAATACGGATCATCCTCACAATTGTTGAACAAACAGAGTGCGGACAACAGAAACAATAAACCGAGTATATTCTTCTTTTTTATCATAATTCATACATTAGGCTATTCAATGACAAAGATATGAATTAAAACGATATCTATAATAGGATCGATTGAAGATATAAATACCAGATCGTATCATATTATTGGATTATCGCATTAATCTTTTCATTGATAATGTCAGTTGTCTTTTTCAACTGTTTTATGATGCTATTTTTTTCTGATTTGCCGAAGCGTATGTCAGGCAAGTAAATTCCAAGACTTGCTATAACTTTTCCTTTTTTCAGGATAGGGGTGGCCAGGCCTACTACATGGTTTTTATTCCATGAAAGTTCGATGTTCTTAGTTCGTATATCGTTTAGCAGTTGGATCAATTCGGATTTTGTTTTGACTTCCGGCCATTCTTCTTCTGTGGGCAATCCGACTTTGTCGATAAAATCATTTAACTCTTTAGGAGAATAATGAGCTAGGATCATGCGACCTGTCGTGGCTCTGTATACGGAAGACTCGTTGGTCGTGCGGACCTGGATTTCATGTGTGCATTGTGATTCGTTCAACAAAATCCTTTTATCCCCTTTTATAACAGATAATATTACAGTTTCGTTGATACTGTCACGTAGATTATCCATTGCGATTTTTGAAGCATTGACGAGTTCCGTGTTATAAGAATTGTCGCGCGTGAGTTGATAAACCATGTATCCTAACTTGTATCCTTTCTTTATGCCGGATTGCTCTACATAGTTGCGATGTACAAGAGTTTTTAGGATATTGGCGCAAGTTCCCGCATTCAATTCTACAGCAGTAGCGATTTCGGATAATCCGAACTCTTTGTCTGGCTCTTGTGCTAATATTTCGAGAATATTCATGGCTCTGTTTATAACTTGTATCATACTTCCTCGTTTTTGTTTCGTGTAATCTGATTATATAACTGACAATTAGTAAGCTTATTTGCAAAACTACAAAAAATATAGCATTAAAATAGATTTCTAAAAGTCTTTATTGTGAGCATTCGACCTAATTCTTACTATTTTAATTTGTGATAAATCAAATTTCTATTTAGCTTATCTGTTTGATCCCTTATTTTTCATTCTGGGTGACTTCTTATTCTATCCGTTCTCATGATGAAAAGTAGGCTAAGAACTATTGATTTTTCTTAATCCTATGTTTGTGATGAATTGCTATAATTTTGTATATTTGTGATTGTATTGAGAATATAACGTAAAAGCGTTTAGTGAATCCTTGTCATCGAAATCGCCAATTTCAATAATGCCACAAGGTGTAACTATTGAACGCCTGCGTCCTTATAGGCGTGGGCTATAGTTTATTTGTGGCATGGTGTTTGGCGATACCTCGATGACAAATAGGCTGTAGTTCCACGTTTTTTTATGCCTAAATCTAAGTGTGAAAAATTACTTTTTTACTATACGACTTCCTTTTATTTATTTTATATTGTAAAATATACTTTTTGTATTGTTTTAATTATGATGTTGCGAATGTATTTCGCTTTTTGCTTTAAATAGCAGTATATTTGTATGTTTAAGAGCATAAATATTGATTTTCTTACAAAAATATTTTGTGTTTTATGTTGTTGTACTTAATATTGCATTGTAAAATTTAGTTTTACAATAATAAATATCAAGTTAAACTTAATTCATGTCTTATGAAAAATCGGCAGAGTTTTTTGTTATGGATGTTGCTATTCTTTGGCAGTGTCTCGGTTTTTGCTCAGCATGCTGTAAAAGGGAAAATTACAGATGCTAAAACGAGAGAACCTTTAGTTGGTGTGAATGTTGTTTTGAAAGGTTCATCTGAATCTGGTACTATTTCGGATTTGAATGGAAATTACTCTTTGTCTGTTCCCGAATCTTCTTCTTTGATTTTTTCTTATATCGGTTATGTTACCCAAGAAATTTCAGTAAAAGGCCAATCTATCCTCAATGTCGCTTTGTCGGAAGACATGGAAGCTTTGGAGGAAGTTGTAGTAATCGGCTATGGTACAATGCGAAAGCGAGACTTGACAGGATCATTGACTCAGGTAAAAGCGGAGGATATGCAAGCCATAACGGTTCCAAATCCGATTCAGGCCTTGCAGGGACGTGTTCCAGGTGTTGTGATTACCACAAATACGGGATCGCCCGAAGGAAATTTTACGATTCGTGTCCGTGGAACTAATTCGATTAGAGGTGGTAACGATCCTTTATATGTTGTAGATGGGATGCCTGTAAATCCTTCTTCCATTAATAGCCAGGATATCGAATCGGTCGAAGTATTGAAAGATGCTTCTGCTACGGCTATTTATGGTTCTCGTGGTGCAAATGGAGTTATATTGATTACAACTAAGAAAGGGAAAACAGGGGCTACCTCTGTCACGTATGACGGCAGTTATGGCATTCAGTCTTTGATAAAGAAGATGGATATGATGGATGCTACTGAATGGGCACAGATTGTAAATGAGCAGCAATTAAATGATGTCGGGAAAGAGTATTTTACCGCTGAGCAGGTTGCCGCTTTCGGGAAAGGTGTAGATTGGCAGGATTTGGTGTATAAGGATGCGCCGATCCAGAATCATAACTTGACGATTAGCGGAGGTAATGAAAAAACTCAGGTCTTGGTCAGTGGTTCCATGATGTTGCGCGACGGTATTATCAAGCCAAGCAGTTATAATAAGTATAACTTAAGAGGGAATATTAATCATAAAATAAATGATAAATTCGATGTGGCTCTGATCATGGCGTATGCCCGGACTACTAAAGATCAGCAAAACAGTAGTGGTGGTAACCGGGGAGGTTCTGTTATCGGAGCTGCCATTTCCGCTCCTCCGTCTGTCTCTCCTTACAATGAAGATGGGAGCTATAACAATATCATGTTGTCTTATCCCTTTATGTCGAATGCTTTATATAATCCTCTGAATGTTATAAACGAACAGCGTTCAAAGGTGAAAGCGAACTTGATAAATACGAATGCAGCATTAACTTATAAACCCATAAAGGGTTTATCGTTGAAAGCTTCTATCGGCGTTGAAAATCTGGATTATCGAACCGATTCATATACGACATCCAAATATTTATATGGTTCGAATAGTGCATCTGTCAGCCAAAATACGGAAACCACGATTATTAATGAAAATATTGCCAATTATAATATAACGATTGCTGAAGACCACCGCTTGGATTTTACGGGTGGTTTTACTTACCAGCAATATGAAGGACGCTCCATGAGCGTTAGTGGAAGCGGTTTCATTAGTGATGTGCCTGAAAGTGATCAATTGGGGGCTGCTTCTGCATTTGGAACACCGGGGACAAGTTATTCAAAATGGGTATTGATGTCTTATTTGGCTCGTGCCAACTATTCTTACAAAGGCAAATATATTGCCACAGTCAGTTTTCGTGCGGACGGTTCTTCCCGGTATAGCGAAGGTAACAAGTGGGGATATTTTCCTTCTGCAGCACTCGCGTGGCGTATTTCGGATGAAGGTTTTCTGAAAGATGTTGAACAATTGTCAGATTTGAAAGTGCGTGTTGGTTATGGTGAAACCGGTTCTACAGCTATTAACTCTTATGCAACTCTGAATATGTTGAGCCAGGGAAAAGCTCCTGTGAATGGTGGCGTTTCGACTTATTATGCTGCCAGTACGACATTACCTTCTGATCTGAAATGGGAGACGACTGCTCAGTGGAATGTCGGCGTTGATTTGAGTTTGTTTAATTCCAGGCTGCGCGTTACTGCCGATTATTATCAAAAGATGACAAGAGATTTGCTGAACTCGGTAGCTTTGCCGGCTTCTACCGGTTATGATACAACGATCAAGAATATTGGCAAAATGAGTAATAAGGGTATAGAGCTTTTGGTAGAAGGTGAAGTTTCCCAAACAAAAGATTTTTCGTGGACTTTGTCTGCCAATTTTGCACTTAACCGTAATAAGGTTGTGAAATTGTACGGAGGCAAAGATGTTTATGGTAGCCGTGTAGGATTGTCTTACATTGAAGATTTTATAAATCTGGTTCGTGAAGGTGAGCCTTTAGGCGTTTTTTATACCTATAAGGAAGACGGGTATGATGAAGATGGCAATTTGAAATATGTAGACCGTGATGGAAATGGTGTCTTGAATAATGATGATAAATTTATTACAGGTGATCCGAATCCCGACTTTACATATGGCCTTAATTCTGATATCCGTTTTAAAAATTTTGAATTTTCTTTCTTCTTCCAGGGGAGTCAGGGTAATGACGTCTTTAATGTTGCCGAGACCGCAAACTTGGATCAGGGTATGGGACTGAACCTGAAAAGAGATGTGCTATATAGTCATTGGAGCTCCAATAATACTGAGGCTCAGAATATGGTGGCAAAATATCCTAAAATTACGCGTAAATTGAATATGAACTATTCCGACCGATATGTTGAGAATGGTTCGTACTTGCGGTTGAAAAACATCTCGTTAGGGTATAATTTGCCCGTATCGAAATGGGCTGTAGGTAGTTGGTTGAAAGGCGTAAAGGTTTATGTAAGTACCCAGAATATCCTGACTATTACAAGTTATTCGGGACGTGATCCGGAAGTTAGTTCATGGGGCGGCGGTGTAAACTCCGGTCTGGACTATCTGACCTATCCGAATGTAAAAAGTGTAACGTTTGGCGCAAAAGTCCAATTTTAGTTAAATCCTTAAAAAGAGTATGTTATGAAGAGAATATTATTTTTACTGGTTGTTGTAGCTATCTTTTTTACTTCCTGCTCCGATTGGTTGGAAGAACATCCAAAAGCAGTGGCAGCAGAAACATTTTATAATACGGAAGAGGAAGCTGATGCGGCTGTGCTTGCTCCTTTAGCAAAATTCAGAAGCGGATTTGCGATGAGCTATCCGGGACTGTTGGAATGCTTTGCCGATTATGCTTATGGACGTGGCAGTTGGGAGGCAAATAGTGATTATGAAGGTCTGAATACGCAGAACCAGACTCGTGCAAATATGGTTTGGGCCAGCCTTTATAAAGCAATCCGAGATTGTAATATTGCTATTTCCCGTTTGCCGGAAGCATCTGGTTTGTCTGAAACATCGAAAGCCGCTTATTTAGGCGAATTGCGTTTTATCCGTGCCTTAAGCTATTTTTATTTGGTACGTTCTTTCGGAAGCTGCCCTTTGCGTACTGAAGAAAATATGGCGGACTATAATTTAGGAAAAAGTAGCGTAGATGATATTTATGCCTATATCGTAAATGATTTATTGTATGCTACTGAAAATGGACCTGATAAGGCCCGTTTAGTGGGAACGCCCTGTAAGAATAGTGCCCGGAGTCTCTTGGCTCAGGTATATCTGCAATTAGAAAAATATCAGGAGGCAGCCACGTTTGCGAAGCAGGTTATCGATAGTAATGCCTATTCTCTGGTTCCAGTTTCCTCTTCCCGTGATTTTGAAAAAATATTTGGAGCGGGAGTCGTTAATACGACGGAGGAAATATTTTATCTGAAGCAAGACAATACGACGAAGAATGGTTGGGAGTTTGTTATGTTCTGTGCACATCCATCTGCTTTGATAAATGGAAAACCGATGTGTGGTGCTGGTGGCTGGTACGGACTTTATACAACAACAGAAAACCAGATGATAGCAGAATGGGATGTAAAAGACTTGCGGAAAGATTATAATTTGTTGCTTCATGATTTTGGTTTAGGAGATAATACCTATTTGATGGCGAAGTTTTACGATCCGGATGCTTTGAGTGGCAGTGGATCAGGTAATTCAAATCCGTTAATCCGCTTCCCGGATGTCTTGTTTATTTATGCTGAAGCCATAACAAAGGCGACAGGCACTCCTACAACCGATGCTATGGAAATGCTGAATCGTATCCATCGCCGCGCGTATGGCTATGATCCTAATAGTCCTTCCGAGGTCGATTTTAAGCTGGCGGATTATGGATCGGTCGATAAATTCATGGATCTGTTAATAAAAGAACAAGCTTATGAGTGCATGAATGAAATGAAGCGTTGGTTCTTCTTATGCAGATTGGGGATTGCAAAAGACCGGATTAAGAAAATCAAAGGTATAGATGTGGCGGAGAAACATATGCTTTTCCCGATTCCGACAACAGAATTCGATTATAACGAGGCCCTTGATCCGTCGAAAGATCAAAATCCGGGGTATTAAATTAAAAATATGAAGGTGTGGTTTAAGTCACACCTTCGATAAACTATTCGTAAAATGAAACGACTACGTATTACCTATAAGTGGGAGTTGATTATTATGTTATGGGTTGCCTATTTCCTGAACCAAGGTGACCGGCAGATTTTTAATGTGGTGATCCCTTTGATAAAGGAGGATCTGCATTTGACGGATGTACAATTGGGGCTTGTTGCTTCTGTATTTACGGTTGTATATGGCTGTTTGGTCCCGTTCGGCGGATATATGGGGGATTTTCTGAAGAGAAAATGGATTATTCTTATCAGTATCCTGATTTTCAGTATCGGGACATTATGCACCGGATTTAGTGGCGGGCTGATCTCTTTAATTATATTACGCGGTGTTACAACAGGAGGAGGTGAAGCTTTCTATTATCCAGCCGCAACATCATTGATTAGCCAGTATCATCATAAAACCCGTGCAATGGCAATGTCCATACACCAGACTTCTTTATATGTCGGAATTGTTGCCAGTGGGTTTATTGCTGCTTACATCGGAGAACATTTCGGATGGCGTATGTCTTTCTTTACGTTTGGAGCAGGAGGTTTGCTGTTGTGTGTCTATTTGTTTTTCCGAATGGCAGATACTCCTCAGGAGAATAAAGAAGAAAGACGGCATTCTATTGGATATGTCATCAAAGAGATATTTAAGAAAAAGACAGTCTGGATGCTTTGTCTGGCTTTTGGAGGAATGTGTTTTGTGAATATCGGTTATGTGACTTGGATGTCTACGTTCTATCATGAAAAGTTCCATTTGTCTCTTTCGACGGCCGGGTTTACCTCTATGTTTTTTCATTTTGCAGCCGCATTGTTGGGTGTTTTAATAGGTGGAAAATTTTCAGATAAATATGCGCAAAAGCGTAAAACAGTCCGTCTGGAAACGGAACTGGTCGGATTGTTGTTCGGTGCTCCGTTTATATTCTTCATGGGATATACCTCGAATTTATATGTAAGTTATGCAATGTTGGCTCTGTTCGGCTTTTTCAGGGGAATTTATGATTCAAATCTGTATGCCGCCTTGTTTGATGTGATAGCTCCGGATTTAAGAGCATCTTCGGTAGGGATTATGACCGCTTTTGCCTTTATCGTCGGGGCGTTGGCTCCCTTGATATTGGGATATCTGAAGACTGATTATGGCTTGTCTTTTGGCATATCGTTTCTGGCAATATTCTATTTATTAGGAGCTTTAGCCGTTTTTGTGGCGATCAGATTCTTTTTATTGAAAGAGTTTTATGAAGAGACAGATAATTAGTAAAGTGTCTATAAAATTGTAAAATATGAAAAATGTAATATTATTGATAGGATTGTTTTTCTCTGCTTTTTGCTTACAGGCACAAGATCATAAGGATGTCATGAGCGAGGCTTATTGGGAGATCTGGAATCCGGATGTCCAGGCAAGCATAGATAAGAATATAGAGCAATACCGGAAAGGGGATGCCGTATTGAAAATTCCTTCCGGAACAACTGTCAAAATCGAGCAGTTGAGCCATTCGTTTATTTTTGGTGGTAATATCTTTTTGTTCGGTCAGCTTGAGACTACGCAACAAAATAAACAGTATGAAAATACTTTTGGTGCTTTGTTTAATTCTGCTACATTGCCTTTTTATTGGAAAACGTTGGAACCTGAGCAAGGAAAGCCACGTTATACGGCGGGATCTTCTTATATTTTCCGTCGTCCCCCCGTCGATCCCATCCTTGAGTTTTGCGAATCGAACAAGATAATGGCAAAAGGCCATGCTATTATTTATGGTATGCGCCGTTGGGGACATCCGGATTGGATGCCGTCAGATCGTAAAGAGATGGAATTTTATTTTGAAAAGCATATTCAGGAATTGGCGTTGCGCTATAAGGACAGAATCCGGATGTGGGACGTAGTCAATGAACCGGTTAATCAGGCAAATCGCGGAATAATGCCGGATGATTATACTTATAAGTCGTATAAGTGGGCTATGAAATATTTCCCGGAATCTGTCATTTTTAATATTAATGATATTGATTTTAAAAGTGGTATTCCTTATACAAGGCGGTATGTAGAGATTGCTCGAAATATGATAGACAGGGGTATCCGTATAGATAATGTCGGAGCTCAAATGCATATTTTTAATCCGGTCGAGGCTCAGAAAATAGCTGAGGGGGATAATATCCTGACACCGGCTAAACTCACGGAAGTAGTTGATTGCCTGAATGAAGTAGGGCGTCCTGTCCATGTGAGCGAAGTAACGGTTTGTGCCCCCGATTCTACGAGGACAGGAAGTGCGATCCAGGCTGTCATAACTGAAAATTTATATCGTTTCTGGTTCAGTTGCCCCAATATTACAGGTATTACCTGGTGGAATGTCGTGGATGGAGGTGGTGCTCCGGGTGAACCGTCTTATTCAGGACTTTATGACAAAGAAGTGAATAAGAAGCCCGTCTATGAGACATTGGACAGGTTGATAAACCGGGAATGGAAAACTTCACTGACCGCTACGTCGAACGCACAGGGTGTGGTTCGTTTCAGAGGCTTTAAGGGGCATTACCGTGCAACTTGGACAAGTAAGAATGGTAAGATAGAAATTCAAGAATTTGACATTAAATAATTAAAATCATAGTTGTATATGAAAAGAATAACATTAATAATCAGTTTAGTTCTATGTTGTTTTAACCTGTTTGCACAGAAAGGTTTTCCCAAAAGTGCAAAAGAAGACAAAGACAAAATCATGAGTGAAGCCTATTGGAATATCTGGAATCCGAAGGTACAGGCTAAAATCGATAAGGACATCGAGCAGAATAGAAAAGCAAATGCTATTGTTAATTTACAGAATGTTGCGGCTGGATCAGAAGTGAAGATCGAGCAAGTTTCGCATGATTTTGTATTTGGCGCCCATATATTTAACTATAATCAATTAGGTACTCCTGCATGTAACCAAAAATATAGAGATGTGTTCGGGACGTTATTTAATCGTGCGACTGTCGCATTTTATTGGAAAACGCTGGAAATGCAACCGAACCGCCCCCGTTTTCGTGAAGAATACTGGGATACGGAAGAATATTGGAATCGCCAGACGGATCCGAAGCATCAGCCACACTGGCGTCGTCCTTCTCCCGACCAGATTATAGATTTCTGTCTCAGCAAGGGGATTCCGGTACACGGCCATCCGCTGATCTGGGGAAACCGTAAGTGGCATAATCCTAACTGGATTATAGGTCAAATGATGACGCCTGATGAGAAAAAAGAAATGGATAAACTAATTCTGGAGTATGGCAATCTGGATAATTACCTGGATAGCGAGAAATACACGGATGAATACAAGAATATGACTGTAGCCCAACTGGAAGCGAAATTTCCTAATTTGACGAAGAAGTTGAAGGAGTTGTTTGAAAAGCGAATTATAGAGATAGCTAAATATTATGGGGACCGCGTCAGCAGTTGGGATGTTGTCAATGAGAGTGCACAAGATTTTGCCAAAGGGGCAATGGTTCCGGGTTCCGGGCTTTGTAAAAGTAATTATGGGGTAATGCCAGGTGATTATACATTTGAAGCTTTCAAAACTGCCAATCAGGTATTCTCGGATAATGTCCTTTTGAATATCAATGATTATTGGACTGGTCCGGAATATCCGGAACAGGTAAAAGACTTGATGAAAAGAGGGGTGAAGATAAATGTCGCCGGTTCTCAAATGCATTTGTTTAATCCTCAGCAATGCCTGGATATTGCCGCAGGAAAAGAAATACAAACCCCAGACCAGATCTGGACTATCATGAACCGGATTTCGGAAACCGGATTGCCGATTCATTTAAGCGAAATAACGATTACATCTCCGGGTAATGATGACCGAGGACAGAAAATACAGGCTGTTATTGCACAAAACTTGTATCGCCTATGGTTCAGTGTTAAAAACATGATGGGAATCACGTGGTGGAATGTGGTAGACGATTGCGGTGCACCGGGAGAACCGTCTGTTTCCGGGTTGTTCACCAGAAACATGGATCCCAAACAATCATTTTATGCACTTGATAATTTGATCAATCATGAATGGAAAACTAATATGGTCGTAAAAGCCAGTAAAAACGGAGATGTAAAATTCCGGGGATTTAAAGGTCAATATCAAATTACTTATACGGATAAATCAGGAAAGGATCAAGTTATAGAGTATCACTTAAAATAAGTATAAAGAAATGAAAATCGTAGACATGAAAGTCCGTTGCGTTGCAATTCCTATGAATTGCATGTTGCGGCATAACACGGGAGTACATCCGGGTTATTTATTGAGGACAATCTTGGAACTTATCACGGATGAAGGAATTGTCGGATTGGGTGAAGTCGGCGGCGGAGATTCAAGAGCGGCTCTTCTTAAGCTGAAACCGCGCATTATCGGAATGAACCCGATGGACCTGGAGGCTATTAAGATGAAAGTTCTGAGAAGTATTTATTATATTTCCAATTCCCGTTTGTATGGTGCAATAGAGATTGCCTGTTTGGATATTATGGGGAAGGCATTTAATGTTCCGATGCACCAGCTTCTTGGCGGCAAATTACGCGATTCGATTCCAATGATCGCTTATTTGTTTTGGCGCTATGACCGTCCGGGTGGCGGACATGATACCTGTGCGGAGGATATGGCCGATTTTTGTGTACAGTTGAACGATGAGTTGGGTGTCACGGCAATGAAGTTGAAAGCCGGTGTCATGGATCCGATGGAAGAAGTGAAAGTACTGCAATTATGCCGGCAGAAGTTAGGAGATGACTTTGGTTTGCGAATTGATCCTAATGGGGTATGGAGTGTTGCGACAGCCGTAAAAGCCGGTCATAGGATGGAAGAGTTAGAACTGCAATATTTTGAAGATCCTTCTTGGGGCATAGAAGGCATGAAGGCTGTCCGGGAACAGGTTCGTATTCCTTTGGCGACTAATATGTACCCGAATAAATTTGATGATTTGGGCCCTTCTGTCCATATGAGATCGATAGACATCATATTGACGGATTTACATTATTGGGAAGGCCCGCGTGGTGTAAAAGACTTGATTGCGGTTTGTCGTACGTTTAATATAGGTGTGGCTATGCATTCCGGGGCAGAATTCGGTATCGAATTGGCGGCTATGTTACATACTGCATCTACCATTCCTCAAATGACTATGCCGGGAGATGCTCATTATCATTATTTGGAAGATGATATTATCCAGGGTGGAAAACTACAATATGTCAATGGGGCTATAAAAGTTCCGGAAGGACCGGGATTGGGAGTTGTTTTGGATGAAGAAAAAATGGATAAATATGAGCGTTATTATGAAAAAATGGGAGATTATTACGCTCGTTTTCATCAAGATCCGTATAATCCGAACTGGTATCCGATAGTAGGTGGTATTTAATAAAGAAGCGTTATGGGAGTGAAGCATTTGTTTAATATAACAGGAAAAACCGCATTGATTACAGGAGCTGGCCAAGGAATTGGCCGCTCCATCGCTTTAGCTTTGGCTGAACATGGGGCGAATGTTGTGATCAATTACCGGAGTAATCGTCAGTTGGCGGAAGCAACTTTACAGGATGTGCTGAAGATGGGAGGAAAAGCGTGGCTATGGGAATACGATTTATTATCAGATACGCTGACTTCTGACTTTCAACAGTTGCAGCAAAAATTGGGAATTGGAGTCGATATTTTAGTTTTGAATGCTTCTATTCAGATTCGTAGAAAATGGGAAGAAGTGACTCTATCTGAGTTTAATACTCAGATGAATGTGAATGTAAGGGCTTCGCTGGAGTTGATGCAATGTTGTGTGCCTCATATGGAATCTAAAGGTTGGGGAAGAATTGTCACGTTAGGTTCCGTCCAGCAGAACAGGCCGAGTAAGCAAATGATTGTTTATGCCGCTTCAAAAGCTGCTCAATTGAATATGGTGAAAAATCTCGCCTGGCAATTGGGTAATAAAGGAATAACGATTAACAATCTGGCTCCCGGAGTGATCGGAACGGTTCGCAATGAGGAAGTTTTGTCGAATGAAGTTTTCAAAACAAAAATAGAGAAAAATATTCCATTGGGGTATATCGGAGAACCGAATGATTTGGCCTCTATGGCGTTGCTTTTGTGTAGCGATGCCGGACGCTATATTTCCGGTGCGGATATATGGGTAGATGGTGGAATGAGTTTACCGGAGTGATTAATTAAAAATAAAAGAGTTATGAGCGTAGATCAGTATAAGAAAGAAATCGGGATGATGAATCTGGAAAAATTGATTCAGGACCGTGAAGGAATATCTTCGAAAAAGTTTCCCATACCGGATAAAGAGTTATTATTTAGATATGAGCAGTTGTATACAGGTGCCGTAAACGACGTAATGCGTGAATTTTGCCTTTTGGAGCAGGCTTTGCCCGGTAGGATTAAACCTTTACGCGAATATCATTCTGTTGCCGGTTTTGCGTTTACTGTCAAAAGTGCACCGAACGTAAAGATAAAGGGTGAGATGGAATATCGAACTCAGATGTTGGATGAGATGCAGGAAGATCATTTTGTTGTCTGGGATACAAGCCGGGATGACAAAGCTACTTTGTGGGGAGGTGTAATGACGGCGACTGCTAAGGGGAAAAAACTGAAAGCCGCTTGTATAGATGGGGGAATACGGGATACACATCAGATTTTGAGTGCTGATTTTCCTGTGTTTTACGAATACCGGATATCAAATGGCAGTTTGGGGCGTTGTTTGATTACTCACTATCAAATTCCGATTAAAATCGGAGATGTAACGATTAAGCCGGGTGATATAATACTTGGGGATATTGACGGAGTTTTGGTAGTACCAAGAGAAATAGCTTATGAAGTGCTTTTACGTTCGGAAGAGATACGTGAAAATGAGAAGAAGATTTTCTCTTGGGTACAAAACGGAGACAGTGTCCAGGAAATTACAGCAAAAGGTGGTTACTTTTAAGAATCAGTCTATGATACGGAATATATTATATATGATGATTCTATGCTCTTTTTTCTCTTGTGGAAAAGAGCGTGATCAAAACTTTATAAGGGTGAGTCAGGTGAATCCTCGTTATTTGGAATATTCGGACGGTACACCTTTTATTCCTGTAGGTCCTAATATTTGTTGGGAACGTTTTGAAACAGATGAAACAAAAGTTTTACAGCTTTATGAACAGCGTTTTCGCAATCTTTCGGAAAATGGAGGAAATTACACACGTATTTGGTTGAGTGCGCCATTTTTTGAGGTTGAACATAAGAAAGCCGGAGAGTTTGATGAAAATAGAGTAAAGCGAATTGACAAACTGTTGGAGTTGGCGACGAAATATGGGATCAAGATCAAATTTTGTTTGGAAAATTTCAGGAAACTAACAGGATATTCAGCCCCGTTTTCTTCGTCAGTGGCTTTTGATAAACCAATCTATTCTTGTGATAACCGGGGGCCATTGAGCGATATGGATGATTTTATCAAAACACAGCAGGGGAAAAATTTATATATAGACAGGGTTGCCTTTTTAGCCACCAGATATGCGGACAATCCGGCTATTATGGGTTGGGAATTGTGGAATGAAATCAATTCTGTAAGTTTTTCCGAGGGAATAGCAGGGGAGCTGGAATGGACAAGAGAGATGCTGCCTGTCGTTAAATCTTATTTTCCGCATCATTTGGTTATGCAAAGCCTGGGGAGTTTTGATAATGAAAAATGTCAGGAGTGGTATATGGATTTTTCATCTCTTTCGGATAATGAGATAGCCCAGGTTCATCGCTATTTGGATCCGGGAGCCGTCTGGGATATTTGTCAGGCTCCTATGGATTCTTTGGCAAGTCAGGCGGTCGTTTTATTGCGTAGTATGGTTGTTGATAAACCTGTTATACTCTCGGAAGTGGGTGCGGTCGAGGCACATCATTCTGGACCATCCAAATTATATGAATTGGATACGTTAGGTATTCTGCTACATGATTTGATTTTTGCCCCTTTTTTTTCGGGAGCTGCTGCTCCTGGACAAAGTTGGCACTGGCAGTATTATATAGAAAAGAATGATTTATGGTGGCACTTCGGACGTTTTAGTCATGCTACAGAAAATATAAATCCGGTAACAGAGCAGTATCAGCCTGTGTTTTTTATGCATGATCAGGTTCGTTTTTATTGTTTAAAAGGTAATACGCATACTTTAGTTTGGTGCCGGGATGCCTTAAGCAATTGGCATACTGAATTGATCGGAAATCTATTGCCGGATAGCAGGACGGTGAAACTGCCACTACAATTTTTAAGTAATAAAGTCTCGGATGTTGAACAATATGATCCTTGGAGTGATGTGAGAAAAGTTACCCATGTGGTGGACGATACTCTGGAGATCACTTTCAAACGTTCGGTTGTATTGCGTTTTAATAATGAAAATCATTGATTTTATATGGAATCTATGTCTAATAACTAAATGAAAAAGTATGTTAAGAAAGAGCGTTTTTAAGTATAGATGTCTTTTAATATGGTGCTGTTTATGTTGCGTTTCGATTGTGAAAGCGCAGGTAAGAGATTTGGAGTCTCCATATTATATTTATCCGAGGCTGGCAGAGCAGCATATCGATTTATCCCAGGATTGGGAATTGAGTTCGGAAGAATCTCCTGTTGAAAACTTGGCAAAACTTAGGGAGAATGCCTGGTTTACGGTGGCATATCCGACTTCTGTCCAAATGGCTAATTATAAAGCAGGCATATTGGGAGACCCTTATAAGCATTTGAATGCCAGGGAACATGAAAAGTTGGAACAGAGAGTTTGGTATTATAAAAAACTATTTGCGATTCCTCAAAAACGGAGTGGTTACTCTTATATACTGAATTTTGATGGTATTGACTATTTTGCGAAAGTTTGGTTAAATGGCATAGAATTAGGCAAGCACCGGGGTATATTCGGTGGTCCGGTTATAGATGTAAGTGAAAACTTAAATTATGGAGGGAATAATGAACTGATTGTAGAAGTCATGTCTGCCAATTATGGGAAAGCTTCTTTTAACCCGAATCGACCGGGAAATATTGTTAAAGGCTGGTTTCTGATGGGAGGAAGTGCGATGGAACCTTTTTTCAATTTGGGTTTATGGAGAAACGTTCGTCTGGAATTCGTTCCTGAATACCATCTGGAACGTCCTTTCCTTTTTACTAAAAAGATAGAAAATAATCAGGCTACAATAGGCTTTAGTGTTGAACTGTTTGCCGGAAAAAATACATTGGACTATCAGTTACATCCTTGGAATAATTGTCAGATATCGAATTATGGAAAGCCATCAAATGCCCCGCAGAATAAACAGGTAAAAGATAAGTTGACAGTGGTGCTCGACTTGATAGATAAAGGTCAGATCGTATTTTCAAAAGAATTTTCACCGAAGGTGATCGAAGGGAGATGCTGGATGGAAGAGCACTTTGTTATCGAAAATCCTAAACTATGGTATCCGAATGGTTTGGGGAGCTCGGATTACTATCAGGTAAAAATGACATTAAAAGTAAATGATCGGTTGGCCGACTGCATTCAGTTTGATTTTGGTATCCGGACAATAGAACAGATTCGGAGTGCCGGTATTCGGACAAGTGACAGATGGCAAAACTGGCAGTTTGTCGTAAACGGGAAAAAGTTTTTTGTAAAAGGTGCTAACTGGATGCCTGTTGACGCCCTCTACGATTTGACGGCAGATAAATATGATTGGGCTGTGAAAATGGCACGGAATATGGGAATTCAGATGTTTCGTATTTGGGGAAGCGGGCTGTTGGAGAGTGATGCTTTTTATGATGCATGTAATAAATATGGTATAATGGTTTGGCAGGATTTTAATATTGCCAATTTTGATACACCCGAATGGCCGCAGGAAGTTTGGGAGGCACAGATTTGCCAAAATATTTTCCGGTTGAGAAATCAACCTTCTTTGGCTGTTTGGTGCGGTGGAAACGAATTTAATCCGTATTCTTATGGAAATGCAGCTTCCATGGGTATTTTGGAACGTAATTTGGCTATTTTTGATCCGACAAGGTGCTTCCTACGTACTTCTCCGGATGCAGGTTCCATGCATTCTTATCCGGATTTTGATCCTGCATGGTATAAAGGTTTTGAGTTGATACCCTATGTGGCTGAGACAGGTGTACATTGTATAACGGATCCTGCAAATATCAAACAAGTGGTTTCTCCGGGTGAGTTGGTTGATTTGGGAGGAATGTACGATAAGAATTTTGTGTTGGGGCATCCTGAATTTGTAGAACATTTTGCTGAATATAACCCTTCTCGCGTACCTCGTATGTTAAGTCGTGCTTCCCATATTGACAATATGGCTAAACCGGCGTTGGAAACAATTGCTGAGGCAACTCAAATTGGTGCTGGTGAATTCTATCAGGTTATGTCGGAAGGTCTTCAAAGTAATTATCCGGTAACAACCGGACTGATGCCTTGGGTCTATAAGCGTCCTTGGCCAGTAGTTGCTGCAATTAATTTGGTCGATGGTATGGGACAGCCTTCGGCAACTTATTATTTTTTAAAAAGGACATACGAACCAACTCATGTTTTGTTGGACATTAAGCGTTTGCTGTGGGCACCTGGAGAAGCTTTTCCGATTTCCGTAAATATTTTAAATGGAGTGGGTCGACCTGGTTTTAAAGGAATGGTACAGGTGAAAATATTGGATGACTCTTTTAGAAAAGTTTGGCAGATTTCGAAAAATGTTAATGTTCCGGAAGGCACATCGGTTTTAAAAGAAGAGATAGGGGTATATGCTATCCCACAGGTATATAAAGAAAAGTACTTTTTTGCTATTGTTTCTTTGACTGATGAGTATGGAAAAGTGATTTCTCATGCTGAATATTGGCCTCGCACCATCAAATTAATGGAAGATGAGGCTTATTATCTGAAGTTTGTTTCTGAGCCTGTCGATTGGCCGACTTTAGGCAATGGTCCCTGGTTAAAGCCAACCGTGGCTAAACATAAAACTTCTGTTGAGTTGAAAGAAGTAAAGTTAATGAAAATAAATGGAAACAAAGGACTGCTGCATGTAGTTGTGACGAACACAGGAAAGTTGCCCTCTTTTATGACTAATTTGGATATAGAAGGAAGTCCTCGTTCTTTTTATGCGAATGATAATTTCTTCTGGTTGGATCCTGGTGAAACGAAAAGTATCGAGATCGATTTTGAACTGAGAGGAAGACAAGTGGCAAGTTCGATGAAGCTGGTTCTTAAGTCTTGGAATGCTAAAATACAGAATCGGACAGTGAAACTGATCGATTAATTTTGGGAAAATGGAAAGCCCATGCTTTCACAAGTACGGGCTTTCTTAAAAAAATAACCATTAAACTAAAACTATTATTTATAAATCCAAACTTGATTTTTAAACAAACTGTCAACTATAACAAGATAAATATTTTACTCATAATCAGGCAATTCAACATCGGATGTCACTTCCCATTTCCCGTTGTTGTAGATGCTGATTTGAAATGTGTCGTCGGATTCGGAACGGCTGTAGATACGGCCTTTGTAACGGATGATTTTGTTCTTTTCCGGGATGATATTGTCGATTTGCCGTTCACGGATCGGTTCGCCGTTGTGGGCGATGGCTGTGAGATGGACGGCCATTTTATTGTCGGTGGCAGGGATGAAAGTATAGAAAGAATGTATTTTGTTTACTTCTCCGATCTCATCATTGTTGAATGTATAGGAGAAGATTTGCTTGTCCGGGGTTTTTATCCCCTGGCCGGTGGAGATGTCCAGCTGATTGGATATTCCGTCGATCTCCATATCGAACTGGTTCAGTATGTCGGAAACCGAATCGGTCGCCATGAACTCGATACGGCTGACGATACGCTGAAGGGAGATATCCTTATTGATGACTTCTGCAACCCCGATGTTCAGGGATAGCATTTCATAGAATGTATCCGAGATGCTATCGAAAGAGAAAGTCGAACCGGACAATACTGCAGTTTTTGAATTGTGGGCCAAAAAGTAGAATTTGTAGTCGCCTTGTGGCAGACTGTCGTATATGCAACTGAAATCCGCATCCATATCGGTAGGACTGTAAGTGAACTGCTTGTGTTTGATGAAAGCGGGAATCTCTTCGTTTTTGAATACCACATATTCGAGAGTGGAACATAATTCGTTCAACTCGACGTCATTCTCTCCGGCTTTAGAAACCGATGGTTCCGGAATCACGTTATCAGGCATGCTGCGGGTGGTGGGAAAAGACATGATTTCTTTTTCCATCTGAATGCTGAATTGGACGGGGAAAAACTCTGTTTGCGGAATAACCTCTTCAAGCGAAGAACTGTTGCAACCTGTCAGGTAGAGCACAAAGGCGAGTGCAAAAAACACTTTCTTTCTCATAGCTAATTTTTTAGTTGTTTATAATGTCGCAAAGGAAAGATAAATATCCAGAAATAAAAAATATTTATAGATAAATTTAAAAAGAAATTTTATATTTGCCGAATAGGCACAATATATTCACCTTAAAAGAATGAAATTATGGCACGTCCTGTAACATTATGTACATTGCAGTGGGGAGATTTACCGCTGGAAGTTATTTGTGAAAAAGCAAAATCATTTGGTTTTGACGGTGTTGAATTGGGATTACCTTCTCATTTGGATGTTCGGCAGACAGATCCGGAATATTATCGGAATATCAAGGCAACGCTCGACAAGTACGGTTTGCAACTGTTTTGCATTTCGAACCATCTGGTCGGACAAGCCATATGTGACCGTATCGATCAACGGCATAAATCCGTGTTGCCCGATTATATCTGGGGGGATGGCGATCCCGAAGGAGTACACCTGCGGGCGATCGAAAATATGATCCAGGCCGCCCATGCCGCTAAGATGTTGGGAATCGATACCGTAGTCGGTTTTACGGGAAGTTCGATCTGGCAATGGCTCTATTCTTTTCCTCCCGTTACCGATGAGATGGTGAATGAAGGCTATGCTGATTTTGCCCGGCGTTTTATCCCGATTTTGGACGAATACCAGAAATTAGGCATTCGCTTTGCCCTCGAAGTGCATCCGACCGAGATCGCATTCGATACCTATTCTGCCCGTAAGGCTCTTGAAGCGATCGATTATCATCCGGCTTTCGGTTTTAACTACGATCCGAGCCATTTGGGGTATCAGGGAGTGGATTATGTGGACTTTATCAACCAGTTCCCGGACCGCATTTTCCATGTCCACATGAAAGATGTGTATTGGAGCGATACCCCGAAACAGATCGGCGTGTTCGGCGGTCATTCGACTTTTGGCGATGCCCGTCGTTTCTGGAATTTCCGTAGTCTCGGACGCGGTAAAATCCAATTTGAAGAAATCATCCGTACCTTGAACGATGCCGGCTATCGAGGCCCTCTTTCTGTCGAATGGGAAGATAGCGGCATGGATCGTGAACACGGGGCACGCGAATCCTGCACTTTTGTGAAGCAGGTAGATTTCCAGCCGTCGGCACATGCTTTCGATGCTTGTTTCGAACGATAAAAGGGAGTTGTGGAATCGTTTACCGTTATGTCAAGTGGCGAGGGCTTCTTGGTATAACGGTTTTTTTGTAGACATACGGATCGGGTTCCGGCAAAGTGTCCGGAGCATGGCTTATTGTCAATTTTTTTTTATACCTGTTAGTCAAAATCGAAACTCATGCCCATGAAAATCGATTTTCATACCCATGAAACAGAATTTTCCTGCAAGGGTAATATTTTTTAATAAACTTGGATTTTAGCTTGTTGTTGTGAATGAGGCGTTTATGCAATATTGCCGTTTTAAGGGGGATATTGTCGTTTTTTATCGGATTTTTCCAATAGATTTCGTAAGCAACGTTCCAGACGGGCCGGATCTGTATATATAATGTATAGGAATCGGATTGTCCAGCTCGTACTGATATTTTTTTCCGGGAAACAAAAGGGCTACTTCCCGGTTGACTTCTTCGATCAATTCCGGTAGAGAAACCTGTGTTCTTTTTATTTCAACGTTTTGTTTTTCCTTATGTGTATTCAGTATGGAGTCGATAATGTCTGTCAGTTTGCGGATTTGTACTTTCCCTGTTTGCAGTAATGATTTCCGGCTGTTGTCGGTTTCCCTTATATTTTTTGTGTTTAGAGTCTACTGTTTGTCCGTTTTTGTTACATGATTTTAGTTGGAATGTTGCGTGGTATGTTTTTTTGTGTTGTTGAAAAATAATTATACGGCATTATTTTCTTATAATGGATCCGGAGAAAGAGTAAAAATGGATATCACCCGGAATAATAAAACAGAAATTCTCCGTTATTACTTAAACGGGAGTTATGAAGTCGATCACACTCCGGCGGGAGACACGGAACGGCTTTATATGGGAGGCGATGCTTATTCCGCTCCTGCTGTGCTGATAAAAAAGAATGGTAGTTGGAACTTGCATTATATTTGTCGTGATTATTTGGGTAGTATAACACAGATGACAGATAGTAATGGCACTTTGCTGCAGGAAGTGAGTTATGATGCTTGGGGACGGTTACGTAATCCGAATACATTGGTCGCTTATCTGCCGGATATGGAACCGGAACTCCTTTTAGGGCGCGGTTATACGGGGCATGAACACTTGACAATGTTTGGTTTGGTGAATATGAATGCCCGGCTGTACGATCCGGCAGTAGGACGCTTCCTGAGTCCGGATCCTTATGTGCAAGTTCCGGATTTCACACAAAGCTATAATCGTTTTAGCTATGCGATGAATAATCCGTTGATGTATGTGGATGCTGATGGCGAAAATCCCCTTCTGGTATTGGGATTGGTCATCGGTACTTATATCGGAGGAGTTGCGACAAATCGCGGAGAGCTAAATCCGTTCCGTTGGAATTATAGTTCTATTACTACCTATTTAGGGCTTGGATTTGGTGCTTTGGTTGGTTATTATGGTGCATATGGGATTGTTTATCCTGGAAGTATGAGTATTGCCGGTTCAATCGGAACTCCCTGGGTCAGTGCTGGTACGTCAGAGGTTTATTATAGTAAACATTTTGGTACATGGATGGGAAAAGATTTCAAGGTGAGAAGTCAAAGTTGGGGTGGAAATCAATACACTGGAGGAAAGAATCAATTTGCCAAACAGATGTCTAAAAGGATAACGTGGGGTGGAAATATGGTAGGGATTTATGGTAGCATAAACATATATAGTGATTATCGGTCCGGGAGAATATCGAAAAGTCAATTTTTTTTAGAAGAATCTTCGAATGCATATTCTACTGTTGGAGGAATTTATGGAGCGGCTTGGGGCATTGGTTGGGAAATGGGAAGACAAACAACCTACCAAGCATGGTATCAACAGTTAAAATATCGTTTTTGGTATAATCGAATGGAGAATTTAATTGGACCTCCTTCTGAAACAAATAAAATATATTGGAATGAATTTTATAAAAATTATCGGCCATGATTGATGTATTATATCTACTATTTAAAGAAGCTGAAAGATACGGAGCCGCATGGGAGAACGGTATGGGCTTTGAGTTTTGTAGGGAAATATATGTTGCAATTCGTGAAGCTTATGTCACAAATAATATTTGATTAATTAAAAAATATAATCAAGAATGAAAAAGTTGATTTTTTCTTTGCTTCTGCCTCTGCCTCTCTTTTTAGGCAGTTGCGCCCCCAAAGTGTTGACGCACATAGAAAAGAAGTATCCATCCCGGGTTGCTGCGGATGAAGTCCATTTGTATGGAGTCGGGCAAACCGTGCCGGAAACGGCAGAGCGGATCGGAAGTGTAAGAGTGGTGGATGGCGGGGCATCCACCAAGTGCAACTACGAGCAGGTTGTGGCATTGGCCAAACAGGAGACGGCGAAGAGTGGCGGAAATGCTTTGGCGTTAACGGATCACCGGAAGCCGTCATTACTGGGTAGCAGTTGCCATCAGATCGCCGGCGATATGCTTTGGATCGGCGACACGGCAAATTGGGAAACGGGGACGGTTGCTAATTTGTCTGCTCCGGTTGGTGATAAAAATACCACCGGTGTGGCTAAAAGTGCTTTCCGGCATAGCACGTTCTATGCTAATGTCGGGTATGCTTTTATAACCAGTAAGTATTATTTACCGTCGGGTGCATCGGGCGATCCGAAAAATGGCATGGACTGGCAATTGGGTTATGATTGGGTGTCAAGGAGCGGCTTTGGAGCCGGGTTGATGTATTCGGGCTATAAGTCGTCTTATGCGTATTCGAATGTGGATGTCAAAGTGGGGCTTGCATACGTGGCGCCTCAGTTTGTGATGAAACAAAAAGTAGGCCGTTGGGGGATTGAGGAAAAATTCGGTATCGGCTATTTCAAGTATCGGGAGTCGGCGAAAGGCACGAGCGCTTCTCTTTCGGGTGTGGGATATGATTTCCTGTTTGGAGCGGAATATTATCTGTCTGATCATGTCGGGATCGGAGCAAACCTTGGATACATCGGCGGCTCTTTGCCGAAGCAGGACTATGCGGGTTATGGAGATGAGGAACATACCGGAATCTTTCGTTTGCACTTTGACGTCGGAGTGCGGTTCCATTTCTGATCGGCGGATTTGACAACCGGGAGAGGCTGGATTGGGTTCGGTTTCTCCCGGTTGGGTTGTCCGTCAGAAATCCAGTTGATATCCGATACAGGGATATGTCTGGATATGAATGTTTTTATCTTGTGATAATTTTTTACGAAGTTGCGCAATGTTGTTATTTAGACTTTCTTCGCTCGAATCGTTTCCCCATATTTCTTCGAGCAGTTGTTTGCGTGTGACTACCTGATAAGTGCCGATTGCCCATATCGCTGCCGGTTGTTTTTCGGACTGTTGCAATAGGTTTTGAATCTGAAATACCAATTCCGTAATGTCATACGGCTTTTTGATGTAATGGTTGGCTCCGGCGTCATAACTGCGGATGATCTCGGTTCCGTCCGTATGTGAGGAGGCTATGATGACCGGTAGTTGAGGGTATTTTATTTGTCATTTCCCTTTTTTGTTTCAGAGAGCAAGATAGTAAAAACATCCTATATGACATAGGATGAGGGAACCTCTTTTCATTTTAAACAAAAACAACATACCCCTTTCTTGTCAATCCCCTAATTATAACTACTTTTGTGGCTGAAGAAAAAGTAAAAACTAAAGTATGAAAAAGATTAGAGCTGCCATCGTTGGATATGGCAATATTGGAAAGTATGTATTGGAGGCCCTGGAGGCTGCTCCCGATTTTGAAGTTGCTGGTGTTGTACGTCGTAATCCGAATGATATTCCGGATGAATTGAAAGGATATACCGTCACTGATAATATAACGAAGTTGGATAAAGTGGATGTGGCTGTTCTGGCAACTCCGACACGTAGCGTAGAGACGTACGCCAAGGAAATACTTTCTTTAGGCATCAATACGGTGGATAGTTTCGATATCCACGGTGGTATTGTCGATCTGCGCCGTTCGCTCGATGCAGTGGCGAAAGCTCATAACACCGTTGCTGTCATCTCTGCCGGTTGGGATCCGGGAAGCGACTCTATCGTTCGTGCTTTGTTGCAGGCGATCGTTCCGAAAGGAATTACATATACGAACTTCGGACCGGGCATGAGCATGGGACATACCGTTGCCGTGAAAGCCATCGAAGGGGTCAAGGCGGCTTTGTCTATGACAATCCCGATGGGAACAGGCGTTCATCGCCGTATGGTTTATATCGAAGTGAAAGAAGGATATGATTTCGATAAAGTAGCCGCTGCCATCAAGGCGGACGACTATTTTGTTCACGACGAAACGCATGTGATCCGGGTCGACTGTGTGGACGACCTGAAAGATATGGGGCATGGCGTGAACCTTGTCCGTAAAGGCGTTTCCGGTAAGACGCAGAACCAGTTGATCGAATTCGACATGAAGATCAACAATCCGGCTCTTACGGCGCAGATTCTGGTTTGCGTTGCCCGTGCAAGTTTCAAACAACAGCCCGGAGCCTACACGATGATCGAGTTGCCGGTGATCGATATGCTTTATGGCGAAAGAGAGGACTTGATAAAAAAATTGGTTTAATAAATTGACAATGGATAATTGATATAATTATGCTTGATTTTATTACCTGGACGGCTGACCCCGCCATCTTTTCCATCGGTTCGCGTGAGATACGCTGGTACGGACTGGCGTTTGCCATCGGCTTCCTGATCGGTTACAAGATCGTGGAGAAGATGTGGAAAAGAGAGAAACTCAATCCGGCATGGATCGATTCCTTGCTGATTTACACGATGTTGGGTACAGTGATCGGTGCCCGTTTGGGACATTGCCTTTTTTATGCGCCGGACTATTATCTGGCTCACCCGGTCGAAATTTTAAAAGTTTGGGAAGGCGGGCTGGCCAGCCATGGTGGAACGTTAGGCATAATTATCGCCGTCTATTTTTACTCTAAGCGGGTCAGCCACCGGAGCATGCTCTGGACATTCGACAAACTGGTGGTCCCTACCGGCCTTGTGGCTGCTATGATCCGCTTGGGAAACCTGATGAATCATGAAATATACGGACATCCGACTGATCTGCCCTGGGGATTTCGTTTTATAGAAAACCTGCATGCATGGAAAAGAGGGGCTGCTCCCGTCTTTACCGTTCCCAGCCATCCTACACAACTCTATGAAGCTGCCGGTTATTTGGTGACTTTCGCTATTTGTATGTGGCTCTACTTCAAAAAAGATGCTTGGAAAAAGGAAGGGCTTATCTTCGGAGTGTTTATGATTTGCGTATTCGGTTCGCGCTTCTTCATTGAATTCCTGAAAAACGACCAGGAAGAATTCGAAGCTGATATGATGCTGAATATGGGGCAATGGCTCAGCATTCCGTTCGTTTTGGCCGGTATCTATTTCGTATGGCGTGCCATGCGGCTTGGAAAAGGGATGAAGAAGAATTGATTATTTAATTTTCAACTTTTAATTTTTAATTTTCAAAGTGTATAAGTTAAAAGAAATAGCAGATGAAGTTTACTATGTAGGTGTAAACGACCGGCAAAAAGCTCTTTTTGAGAATATGTGGCCTTTACCTTACGGCGTATCTTATAATTCCTATCTGATCGTGGATGAGAAAACGGTCCTGGTCGATACGGTGGATGTGTGTTATTCCGATATTTTCCTGAAAAAAATAGCGGATGCTCTCGATGGGCGTCCTTTGGATTTCCTGATCGTGAACCATATGGAACCGGATCATGCGGGCAGTATCCGTTTGTTGCGCCAGCAATATCCGGATGTCCGGATCGTCGGAAACAAGCAGACTTTCGGCATGTTGGATGGGTATCACGGTATTTCGGCGGGATTGTATGAAGTGAAGGAAGGAGACACCCTGAACGTGGGCCGTCACCAACTGTCTTTCTATATGGCTCCGATGGTACACTGGCCGGAAGTAATGGTCACTTACGATTCGACTGACAAAATCCTGTTCTCTGCCGATGCCTTCGGTACTTACGGCACGTTGGACGGCGGTGTGATCGACTCTGAAATGAATGTGGAGCATTATTGGGAAGAGATGATCCGTTACTATTCCAATATCGTCGGTAAATATGGAAATCCTGTACAGCGTGCTTTGCAGAAGTTGTCGGCTTTGGATATCCGGACGATCTGTTCGACTCACGGCCCGGTTTGGCGCGAATATGCAGCGAAGGCGATCGATATTTATGACCGCATGAGCCGTTATGAAGGGGAAGAAGGCGTGACAATCGTGTACGGTAGCATGTATGGCAATACCGAGCAAATGGCAGAAGCGATTGCAGCCTCTTTGGCCGCAAACGGGGTGAAGAATATCGTCATGCACAATGTCAGCAAAAGCCCCGCATCTTATGTATTGAAAGATATTTTCAAGTTTAAAGGCTTGATTATCGGTAGCCCGACTTACAGCAACCGCCTTTTCCCTGAAATCGAATCGATTCTGGATAAGATCGAAACACGTGAAGTGAAACATCGTCTTTACGGCTATTTCGGCTCTTTCACCTGGGCGGGAGCTGCAGTGAAGAACTTGGCGGCATTCGGTGAGAAGATGAAATGGGAAGTTGTGGGGGCTCCGGTCGAGCAGAAACAAGCTCTGAAAGCTGATAAGTATGAAGAATGCTGGGCTTTGGGAGAAGAAATGGCCAGGAAATTGAAAATAAAGAATTGAGGATTGAAAATTCTTGGTCGTAAAGAATAAAGATATTACTTTTAGGAACGAAAGAACTAAATTAAAAAAGCGTATGAGACTAATTATTGAACCTAATTACGAGCAACTCTCAAAGTGGGCTGCTAATTATGTGGCTGCCAAGATTAAGAAGGCGAATCCTACGGCAGAGAAACCATTTGTATTGGGCTTGCCTACCGGCTCTTCTCCCCTGGGCATGTACAAGAATCTGATCGAACTGAACAAACAGGGTGTGATCTCTTTCCAGAATATCATAACTTTCAATATGGACGAATATGTAGGTTTGCCGAAAGACCATCCTGAAAGCTATCATTCTTTCATGTGGAATAACTTTTTCAGCCATATCGACATCAAGCCGGAGAATGTGAACATCCTGAATGGAAACGCAGAAGATCTGGAAGCCGAATGTGCCGCTTACGAAGCAAAGATGAAAGCTGTCGGCGGCGTGGACCTGTTCCTGGGCGGCATCGGTCCTGACGGGCATATCGCTTTCAACGAACCGGGTTCTTCTTTGTCTTCCCGTACCCGTGTCAAGTCTTTGACTACCGACACGATCATCGCCAATTCCCGTTTCTTCGACAACGATGTCAACAAAGTCCCGAAGACTTCCGTCACGGTCGGCGTTGCTACGGTATT
Source organism: Parabacteroides sp. (assembly GCF_977054455.1). Lineage (NCBI taxonomy): Bacteria > Pseudomonadati > Bacteroidota > Bacteroidia > Bacteroidales > Tannerellaceae > Parabacteroides > Parabacteroides sp. The sequence continues at coordinate 92,166 of NZ_CDRTCT010000006.1, forward strand.
GGATGCGAAAGAGGTGCTGATCATGGTGAACGGTCACAACAAGGCTCGCGCTTTGCAGCAGGCTGTAGAAGGTGCGGTAAACCAGATGTGGACTATCACGGCTTTGCAGATGCACCCGAAGGGGATTATTGTTGCCGACGAGGCTGCTTGCGCAGATCTTAAAGTCGGTACATACAACTATTTCAAAGATATTGAGAAAGACAATCTTTGTCCCTGCTCTTTATTGAAGTGATTTTTTTTATTCATAATAGTTTTGATTTAACATCGGAAGGCTGTATCTGCGATAGATGCAGCCTTTTTTATTGGTTGAACATGTCTTTGTTATAGAAGTTCATGATTGAAATCAGTTGATTGTGGGCGATTTGTGCGGGGCTGTCGGGGTTCAGGTCCATCGCCGTAAGGTAGTTGTTCAGGGCTTGCCGGATATCCCCTTTTTTGCGGTAGGCATTGCCGCGTAAGTAATACGCTTCATCCGAAAAAGCGTTTTTTTCTATGTATTCGTCCAACAAACGGATTGCTTCATCTGTTTTACCGTCGGTAATGAGTTGTTTAATAGTTTCCATTTCGAGATTTATGATTTATAATTTATGAATTATAGATGCCGATTTGGGCAGATAAAGTGCAAATTTAAATCATAAATCATAAATGATAAACCATAAATCGTGGATTTTGTGTAAGTTTGCACCCGATTTCAAAAAGATAAGACGTTATTATGCAAAAGAATCTGGTAATAGTGGAGTCACCCGCTAAGGCAAAAACCATTGAAAAGTTCCTCGGAAAAGATTATAAGGTTATGTCGAGCTATGGTCATATCCGCGATCTGAAGACGAAAGAGTTTAGTATTGACATCGAACATGATTATGCTCCGCAGTACGTGATACCGGCCGATAAGAAGAAGTTGGTCAGCGAACTGAAGTCCGAAGCCAAGTCGGCCGGACAGGTATGGCTCGCTTCCGATGAGGACCGTGAGGGAGAAGCCATATCCTGGCATCTGTATGAAGTGCTGGGTCTGAAACCTGAAAATACCAAACGTATCGTCTTTCATGAAATTACCAAGAATGCCATTCTGCATGCAATTGAAACTCCGCGCGATATCAATATTAACCTGGTGAACGCCCAGCAGGCACGCCGTGTGCTGGACCGTATCGTGGGGTTCGAACTTTCGCCGATTTTGTGGCGTAAGGTAAAACCGGCTTTATCGGCCGGGCGTGTGCAGTCGGTCGCTGTGCGTCTGATTGTGGAACGGGAGCGGGAGATCAATGAATTTGTAAGCGAAGCGGCTTTCCGTGTGATTGCCAATTTTATCCTGCCGGACGGGACAACGGTGTTGAAGGCCGAGCTGAACCGCCGCTTGAAAGACAAGAAAGAGGTGGAAGCCTTTTTGGAATCCTGTAAGAATGCTTCGTTTACGATTGACGATATCACGACGAAACCGGTAAAAAAATCGCCGGCACCTCCTTTTACGACTTCCACTTTGCAGCAGGAAGCGGCTCGTAAGTTAGGATACTCCGTGTCGCAGACGATGATGATCGCACAGCGTTTATATGAATCCGGGTTGATTACTTATATGCGTACCGACTCCGTGAACCTGAGTGACCTGGCGTTAGGTACGGCAAAAGAAGCTATTTTCGAAACATACGGTGAGAAATATTATAAGTTCCGCCAATACCACACCAAGAGTAAGGGGGCGCAGGAAGCGCACGAAGCGATTCGTCCGACTTATATCAGCAATGTGGAGGCAGGAAGCTCTCCGCAGGAAAAGAAATTGTATGAACTGATCCGTAAACGTACGATCGCTTGCCAGATGGCGGATGCCGAATTGGAACGCACGACTATTTCGGTCGGTATCAGCGGACAGACGGAACGTTTTGTCGCTGTCGGCGAAGTGATCAGTTTCGAAGGTTTCCTCCAGGTTTACATGGAAAGCAATGACGACGATGTGGAGAAAGAACAGGAAAACGGCCTGCTTCCTCCGGTAAAGCTTCATGAGGCATTGGCGTTGAAAGATATCGTGGCAACGGAACGTTTCACGCAGCGTCCTCCGCGCTATACGGAAGCCAGTCTGGTTCGCCGCCTGGAAGAACTGGGGATCGGACGTCCGTCTACCTATGCACCGACTATCCAGACGATCCAGAACCGCGAATATGTGGTGAAAGGAGATAAGGAGGGGGCGGAACGTACTTATACGGTTGTTTCGCTGTCCAAGGGAAAGATCAAGGAGACGGAGAAGACCGAGATCGTCGGGGCCGACCGCAATAAACTGATGCCGACCGATATCGGTACGGTGGTAAACGACTTCCTGATGGAGTATTTTCCGGATGTGCTGGACTACAACTTTACGGCCAGCGTTGAAAAGGAATTCGACTCGGTTGCCGAAGGCGAACTGGTCTGGACGAAGGCTATCGATAAATTCTATAAGATTTTCCATCCGATCGTCGAGGCTACGGCTGCCGTTAAGACCGAACATAAGGTAGGGGAGCGCGAACTCGGCATCGATCCGAAGAGCGGCAATCCGGTATTTGTAAAGATCGGCCGTTATGGGCCTGTCGTTCAGATCGGAGTTGCCCATGCCGACAACAAAGAGGCGCCGAAACCTCAGTTCGCCTCTCTGATGAAAGGCCAGTCCATCGATACGATCACATTGGAAGAGGCTCTGAAACTCTTCGACCTTCCCCGTACGGTCGGCGAATATGAAGGCAAGGTGATGGTGGCCGCTGTCGGCCGTTTCGGGCCGTTTATCCGTCATGACGGTAAATTTGTCTCTATCCCGAAAGATTTGAATCCGCTGACGATCACGGCAGAGGAAGCAATCGCCCTGATCGATGGTAAAAGGGAAAAAGACGAACAGCGTTTTATCAAGAAGTTCGAAGAAGATCCGGAGATGGAAATACTGAAAGGTCGTTTCGGCCCTTATATTTCTTATCAGAAAGCGAACTATCGTATTCCGAAGACGGTAACCGATCCGACTGCCTTGACGTTGGAAGATTGCAAGAAGATCATAGCCGAGGCAGGAGAAAAACCGGCAGCAAAGAAGACAACGCGCAAAAAGAAAGCCTGATAAAAGTCGGGCCGATCGTTCCTGGGGATAGATCAGTTCATCATTTGCCGGGAGTTGTTACTGCCCATCGAATCAGCAGTATTAAAAAAAACGGTGCCTGTCGTTTCTTCAAAAGACGGGCACCGGTTGCCGAATAGATGCCTACCTTTTTCCTGTTAGGCTATAGGCTTTTTGCGAATAGGTTATAGGCTTTTTGCGAATAGGTTATAGCCTTTTTGCGGACAGGCTATAGGTTGTATTTTTTTAGCCTATAACCTATATTCTATGGGGCAGGGACCCTTGATACCTTATACATCTATCCCCGTAAACTCTTTCAGCGCATAGCCGATCAGGAAACTTAAAGTGGCAACGCTGAAACTCAAAACTGCCATTTCAGTGAACCGCTTGCGGAAACTTTCGCTTCTGGCTACGGAATAGTAGTAGTTGAACAAGGCGATAATCAATAGGGCGGAAAGCAACATAATGCCTAATGCCGCCAATACGTTGCTGATGAAGATAAAGGGAGCTACCAGCGCGATGACGGTGAAAATATAAGCTATCCCCGTGTAGATAGATGCTTTTACTGGATGTTTCCCTTCTCCGCCGCCTTCGGATTTTGTGGATAGATATTCTGATGAAGCCATTGAAAGTGCTGCCGCAATCCCTGTGATGCTGCCGGTCAAAGCGATCAGTTTCGAATCGCTAAGGGCCAGCGTGAAACCTGCCAGCGCACCGGTGAATTCCACTAAGGCGTCATTCAGTCCTAACACTACGGAACCCATATATTCAAGTCTTTCCTCGTTAATCAGGGCAATGAGTTTTTCTTCATGCTCGTCTTCGTCTTTGGCAATCTGGAGTAGATCCGGATAGTCCTGATAGGCGGCATATCCGTTTTTTGCACCTTCCTCGCTGCCTTCCATTAGCTTGATGGCAAAAGTGATGCCTAATATGCGGGCCAGTAGGTAATATTTCAGGACTCTCCATGTATAAGGAGCGACCTCCCGTCCGGTATATTTCTTCAAGATTCCGTAATGTCCTTTTTCATCGGCTGAAATACGGAGCAGCACGTTCCGGTTGCCCGGATCTTTCTCGATTGCCGCCAGTTTCGTATAAACAATGCTCTCCGTGATTTCATTGCGCTGAAACCGAAGGAGGGCATCGTATGTTTGTTGATTTATGTTCATCTTATTGCTTTATACAATCAATGATTTCCGCATCGAAAGCATCGGTAAGACATTCTTTTTCAATAAACTCTGGTGAGAGTTGCTTCACATAGTCTATGATACGGGCTTTCAAGCCATAGGAATTTAAAATATCCGTGATGTCACGTCCGTAAACTCGGCAGGTTGCTTCATCTCCATATACATCATGCAGTTCCTTTTTGGGTAAATGATGGAGTTCGCGTGTTGTATCGCCCTCAATGGTGTCTACGATCAGTGCTCTGCCTCCCGGACGTAGCACCCGGTGGATTTCCTGCATGGCTTTCCGATCTTCCGGCACACAATATAATATATGGGAACAAATGATGAGGTCGAACGAATTATCTTCGTATGGAATTTGTGTGATGTCTACCTGGTAAGTCGCGACATTAGGATTTATGTCCGCATCCCGGTAGTCAGATACTTGGGACGAATTCCTTAGAAAGTCCTTTAAACCTTTCACCGGAGCGAAATGAAGTACCCGGAGGTGTTGATTGGCATCTGAAAACACTTCATTTTTGATGTACATACAAAGGATGCGTGTTCGTTCCAATGACAGGCAATGCGGGCATTTGATATTCTTGCGTAATCCCAGATTGCCGTGAGAGAGAAACCGGCGGGATGACTTTCCGCAACAGCAACATTCGTACCGGCTACCCTTCAATAGTAAAGCCTCTATTTTGTAGAGGGCATAGTGAAGGGCGATCCGCTGTTTCTCGCTCACTAACTTTCTGTATAGGTTCTTGATCATAACCGTCAGTTGTTATTACATTCTTTCCGGAACCTCGATCCCCAGTAACGACATGGCCGATTTAACGATTTTGGCTACGTTGGCGGAGAGGACAAGGCGGAATATCTTCACTTCCTCGTTTTCTTCGCGGAGGATAGAGAAATCGTGGTAGAACTGGTTGTATTCCTTGACCAGGTCGTACGTGTAGTTGGCGATGAGGGCGGGACTGTATTCCTTTCCTGCTTCGCGAACGACAGAAGCATAGTCGGCTATCATCTGGATCAGGTTTTCTTCCTTCTCGGAGATCGTAGTCGTTGTCGGCAGTTGTTCGGGTAAAACGATGCCCTGTTCGGCGGCTTTACGCAAAACGGAACGGATACGGGCGTATGTGTATTGGATGAACGGACCGGTATTGCCGTTGAAGTCGATCGATTCCTTCGGATTGAAGGTCATGTTCTTGCGCGGGTCCACTTTCAGGATGAAGTATTTCAGGGAACCGAGGCCGACCATACGTGCGATGGCTTCGGCTTCTTCCGGCGTCATTTCGTCCACTTTGCCCAGCTCCTGCGAGATTTCGCGGGCTGTACCCACCATCTCTTCCATCAGGTCGTCGGCATCGACAACCGTTCCTTCGCGGCTTTTCATCTTGCCTTCCGGCAGTTCGACCATGCCGTAAGAGAAATGTACGAGGCCTTTGCCGAACTCGAAACCCAATTTATCCAACAGGATGGACAATACCTGGAAATGGTAGTTCTGTTCGTTTCCCACCACATAGATCATTTTGTTGATCGGATAGTCGTCGAAACGCAATTTGGCAGTTCCGATATCCTGTGTCATGTAGACGGAGGTACCGTCGGCACGGAGCAACAGTTTTTCATCCAGGCCGTCTTTGGTCAGGTCTGCCCATACGGAACCGTCTTCACGGCGGTAGAAGATGCCTTTGTCGAGTCCTTCCAGCACTTTGCCCTTGCCTTCCAGGTAGGTCTGTGATTCGTAATAGATCTTGTCGAAGTCTACGCCCATCATTTTGTAGGTCTCGTCGAATCCGGCGTACACCCAGCTGTTCATCATTTCCCAGAGAGCGCGTACTTCCTTGTCGCCCGCTTCCCATTTGCGAAGCATTTCGCGTGCTTCGGCCATCAGGGGAGAAGCGGCTTCGGCCTCCTCTTTCGTCATGCCTTTCGCTTCGAGGGCGGCAGTCTCTTCTTTCAGCTTGTTGCTGAAAAGAACGTAGAAGTCGCCGATCAGGTGGTCGCCTTTCTTGCCGGCCGTTTCGGGAGTCACGCCGTTGCCCCATTTCTGCCAGGCGAGCATGGACTTGCAGATATGGATACCGCGGTCGTTTACGATGTTCGTCTTTACCACTTTATTACCGTTCGCTTTCATGATCTCGGACAGGCTGTAGCCCAACAGGTTGTTGCGCACGTGACCGAGGTGGAGCGGTTTGTTGGTGTTGGGGGATGAATATTCGATCATGACCAGCGGGGATTGTTCCGTTACAGGAATGATCCCGTATGACGGTTGTCCGTTGATTCCGTTTAATAAATCGATCCAGCAGGCACAGGCGACGGTCAGGTTGAGGAATCCTTTGATTACATTGAATTCGGCTACTGCCGGTTCGTGCCGGAGCAGGTATTCGCCAATTTCCCGGGCTGTCTGTTCCGGTGATTTCTTCGACATGCGGAGGAAGGGGAAAACTACCAGAGTCAGATGTCCTTTGAACTCTTTCTTTGTCTTTTGCAGTTGTACCTGGTTGGCCGCCACATCGGCGCCATACAGTTCTTTTATGCCGGCAATGATCGCACCGGTAATCTGTTGTTCGATAAGCATATTCGTTTAGTATATGTTCGGATTTATTTTGCCGCAAAGGTACGGGTTTATTTTGTAAAAACCATAGGATCGGTATGAGTAAGGGAAGACATAACTATGATTTGATAAAGTGGCCGGTATGCAATAAAAAAGGCACCTCATTTACGGGATGCCTTTTTTATTATAAGAGTGTAAGACTAATTTACTTGATAATTTCTGTCAATTCGGCGCCAGCTTTAAATTTAACTGATTTACGTGCCGGAATTTCGATTGGTTGTTTAGTCTTCGGGTTAACGCCTTTGCGTGCAGATTTTTCAGCAACAGAGAAAGAACCAAAACCTAAAAGGGCAACTTTGCCGCCTTCTTTTAATTCGCTGGATACTGTTTCAACAAAAGCTTCTACAGCTTTCTTTGCATCAACTTTGCTTAAACCGGATTTTTCGGCTACAGCATTGATAAATTCTGTTTTGTTCATGATGGTTTGATAATTAATATATTAAACAATTTTTGTGATAGCCTAAAAAGTCGGTGTCAAATGTAATTCTATTTTAATATATCGCAAAGAAAAAAAGAGTTTTTTTTATTGATTTACTATGTTTTAGTGCTGTTTTTTCAGAAAACTACCAAAATATATATACCTTTGTCCTTAAATTGATAAATATATGATGAATCAAAATAGTTCGGGATTCCTGAGCAGTATCCCGATGGTTACGAAAAACCTTATCATTATCAACCTGTTGTTTTGGGTAGCGAGCCTTGTCTTACCTAAAGTCGGGATTGATTTAGTTCAGTTATTCGGATTGCACTTTCCGGGTGTGAAGGATTTCTATCCGTTCCAGTTCGTCACCTATATGTTCATGCATGACACCCATTCGTTCGCACACGTGTTCTTCAATATGTTCGGCGTGTATATGTTCGGGCGTGTGCTGGAGAATGTCTGGGGTCCGAAACGCTTCCTTATCTTTTATATGGTGACGGGGATCGGTGCAGGTATCACGCAGGAGTTGGTTTGGTTGTATTCCGTCCATTCTTTTGCAAGTGCGAACGGGGTGACTTTGGCGCAGTTGGTGGCGGGAGATCCTTCGTTGAACTATCTGATTACGATCGGCGCTTCAGGTTCCGTATTCGGTATTTTGCTGGCGTTTGCCATGCTGTTCCCGAATGTACCGCTTTATCTGATGTTCATCCCGATTCCTATCAAAGCCAAGTACTTCGTGATTTTTTACGGATTGGCTGAATTATTTATGGGTGTCGCTAACAACGGCGGCGATTCCGTGGCGCATTTTGCACACTTGGGCGGTATGCTTTTCGGTTATTTCCTGGTACGGTATTGGAAAAAGAAAGATATAGGCAATGGGCGATATTTTTACTAATCTCAAACGGATTTTCAATTCCGGTAACATCCTGGCGAAACTGATCTATATCAATGTCGGGCTGTTTGTTATCATACGGTTGGCAAGTGTGATCCTGATGCTGTTCAACCTGAGCGGTTTCCCGTTTTTGCAGTATCTGCAGATGCCTTCGTCTCCCGAATTGCTGCTGTACCGGCCGTGGACGATCATCACTTATATGTTCACGCATTTCGACTTCCTGCATATTCTGTTTAACATGCTGTGGTTGTACTGGTTCGGCGGTTTGTTCCTTACTTTCTTCAGTGAGCGGCAATTAGGCGGTTTGTATCTGTTAGGAGGCATTGCCGGAGCGGTCCTGTTCCTGGTGGCGTACAACATATTCCCTTATTTCCGTACCGTTGCCGCCTATAGCTATTTGATGGGAGCGTCGGCTTCGGTCATGGCCATTGTGTTTGCCGTCTCTTTCTACCGGAAAGATTTGGAGATCGGCCTGTTCCTGATCGGAAGGATCAAGTTGATTTACCTGGCCCTGTTTACATTTGTGATCGACTTGCTGGCCATTACATCGACGAATGCCGGCGGTCATATCGCCCATATCGGCGGAGCGTTGTTCGGTATCTGGTTCGCCGCCCGGATCAAGGAAGGCAAAGACTTGACGGCTCCGATGAACCGCCTGCTCGACCGGGTGGCGAATCTGGGAAAAAGGAAACCCAAGATGCGTGTGACCTATAAACGCCCGGAGACCGATTATGAATATAATGCCCGCAAACAACGGGAAACAGCCGATCTGGATGCAATATTGGACAAATTGAAACGTTCCGGTTACGAAAGCCTTTCGGCAGAAGAAAAGAAAAAACTATTTGATGCCAGCAAAAAATGAGCGAACGGTTTAAAGCGATCAGGATTCTGTTTAAATCTGTAGTCGGTACTGCCAATGTGGTAGTCATCCTGCTATTCATTGCTTCTGCCTTTTCGGACCGGATTTCGCCGGATAGGAGTGTATTCTTCTCTTATCTTGGGTTGGGATTTCCTGTGCTCTGCGTTTTGAACCTCTGTTTTATTATTTATTGGTTGTTCCTTAGGGAATGGCGGTTCGTCTTGATCGGGTTATGTTCGTTCCTGCTTTGCAGGGGACCTGTAAGCCGCTATTTCCCTTTCCACGACAGGATGGGCGATATTCCGAAAGAGAACGTGTTGAAAGTTTTGACTTATAATGTCATGGGATTCGGTTATAAAGGTCATACGGAAGATTCTCCGAATCCGATCCTGCGTTATATTGCGAATTCCGGCGCGGATATCGTATGTCTGCAGGAATATGCGGTCGGTACTTCCAAGAACTTTTTAACGAATCAGAAGATCGCCGATGCGTTGAAGATGTACCGGTATCGCTCCGTTATTCCGGTCGGTACTTCCGGTACGCTCAAATTCAATATCGCCGTGTTTTCCAAATATCCGATCTCCAAATCCCGTAAGATCAAGTATGGGAGTTCTTTTAACGGCTCGTCCATCCATGAACTGGATATAAACGGAAAGAAACTGACCTTGATCAATAACCACCTGGAGTCTTTCAAGCTGACGATGGAGGACCGGAGCCATTATTCCGCCTTTATCAAGAACCTGAATTCCGAGACCCTCGACGGTTTGAGAAGTTCCATCGAACAGAAGTTGGGGCCGGCCTTCCGGATACGTGCCCGCCAGGCGAGAGCTGTCGCCGAGGAAATTAAAAAGATCGATACCGATTATATATTGGTTTGCGGTGACTTCAACGATACGCCGATTTCCTATGCCCATCGTACGATCCAAGGGCCGCTGAAGGATGCCTATGCCGCTTCCGGCCGTGGCGTCGGGGTCACTTATAATGAAAACTTCTTCTGGTTCCGGATCGACAACATCCTGCATTCCGACAACATGAAACCGATCAACTGCACGGTCGACAAGGTGCGCTACTCCGACCACTATCCGCTGTGGTGCTATTTGCAGTTGAAAATGGACAAATGACAATGAATATAGTTTTTATCCTGATTAATGATATAATTTATTCAATAATGAAAGTTGTGGCAGATATTGTCGATTCTTGATTTTTTTTCATATCTTACCAGCCTAATTAAATTCAGTCGATCATGACAAGCACAATCTTTCTTACAGTGGCCGTTGTTGCTACGGCGATCTTTCTGATCCAGTTTGTTGTTTCCATCTTTTTTGGTGACATCGATACGGATGTCGATATGGATACCGATATCGGCAGTGTTCTTTCTTTTAAGGGGCTGACGCATTTCTGTATCGGTATGGGTTGGTACATGTATATCACACAGGGGACGGATATCCCGTCTTATGTGACCGGTATTCTGGTAGGACTTGTCTTTGTGCTGGTTCTCTGGTATCTGTATAAGAAAGCCTGGCAATTGCAGAAGGAGAATAAACCGGAGAAGCCGGAAGCTTTGTTGGGGCGGGAGTGCACGATCTATACGCATGACGGAGATCGCTATATCGTGCAGATTGCCGTCAACGGCGCCTTGCGTGAGATGGATGTCCGCTCGCTTGAGGGCCGGAAATACCAGACCGGCGACAGGGTTGCGATTGTCAAGGTAGAATCGGGAATTATGTATATTCAGTAAATAACAAATCTATTTAAAATTATGACACAGGAGATGTTAATCATGGTCGCTATACTGGTTGTAGTGGTCATTGTTTCGTTTATCGGCATCCTTTCGCGCTACCGGAAATGTAAGAGTGATGAGGTGTTGGTTGTGTATGGTAAGACTTCAGGGGATAAGTCTGCCAAACTTTATCATGGCGGCGCTGCTTTCGTATGGCCGATCATTCAAGGGTACGAATTCCTCTCCATGAAACCTTTGCAGATCGATTGCAAGTTGACCGGCGCTTTGTCTGCCCAGAATATCCGTGTGGACGTGCCGACAACCATTACGGTCGCCATCAGTACGGATCCCGAAGTGATGCAGAACGCAGCCGAACGTTTGCTGGGGTTGCAGTCGGAAGACAAACAAAACCTGATTACGGATGTCGTCTATGGGCAGATGCGTCTGGTGATTGCCGACATGACGATCGAGGAGTTGAACTCCGACCGTGATAAATTCCTGTCCAAGGTACGTGAGAATATCGATACGGAACTCCGCAAGTTCGGTCTTTATCTGATGAATATCAATATCAGTGATATTCGTGATGCCGCCAACTATATCGTCAACCTCGGTAAAGAAGCGGAAAGCAAGGCCCTGAACGAGGCACAGGCCAACATCGAAGAACAGGAAAAGTTGGGAGCCATCAAGATTGCCAACCAGATCAAGGAACGTGAGACAAAGGTCGCCGAAACCCGCAAGGACCAGGATATCGCCATTGCCGAAACCAAGAAGCAGCAGGAAATCTCGGTGGCCAATGCCGATAAGGACCGTATCTCCCAGGTTGCCATCGCCAATGCCGAAAAGGAATCGCAGGTGGCAAAAGCGGAAGCCGAGAAGAATATCAATATAGAGAAAGCCAATACGGAAAAGGAAAGCCGTATTGCCGAACTGAACTCCGACATGGAAATCAAGAAGGCCGATGCGGAGAAGAAAGCCGCTATCGGACGAAATGAAGCCGGCAAGGATATCGCGCTTTCTAATTCCGAACTTGCCGTGACGCAGGCGGATGCCGATAAGAAAGCCGGTGAAGCCGCCGCCCGTTCGGAAGCCTCTGTGCAGGCCGCACGCGAGATAGCCCAGAAGGAGGTGGAAGAGGCTAAAGCCAGAAAAGTCGAATCGGCCCTGAAAGCCCAAAAGATCGTCCCCGCCGAAGTGGCAAAGCAGGAAGCCATCCTGCAGGCCGATGCCGTTGCCGAAAAGACCATCCGTGAGGCCGAAGCACGTGCAAAAGCCTTGCTGGCGCAGGCCGAAGCCGAAGCCTCTGCCATCCGCATGAAACTGGAAGCCGAGGCTGACGGTAAGAAGAAGTCGTTGCTGGCCGAAGCCGACGGTTTCCGGGCGATGGTCGAAGCTGCCGAATCGAATCCGGCGATTGCGATCCAGTACAAGATGGTCGATCAGTGGAAAGAGATCGCAGGCGAACAGGTTAAGGCGTTCGAACGTATCAACCTCGGCAATATTACGGTATTCGATGGCGGAAACGGCGCTACCGGCAACTTCCTGAACCAACTCGTGAAGACGGTCGCTCCGAGCCTCGGCGTATTGGATAAGCTGCCGATCGGCGAAACCGTCAAGAACATCATCAAGCCGGACGAGAAAGGAAAGGATGATCCGGCTCCTACCTTATAATATATGAAAAGTTCCCCTGTAAGGAAACCGTAGTTTCTCTATAGGGGAACTTTTGTTTCATGCCTATGGAACTTTTGTTTCATGCGGGTGAAACTTTTGTCCCATGCTTATGGAACCGACCCTTCATGCTATAGTTCCGCCTCGTTCACTGCATCCAGGATATCGGCGAACAGGTTCTCGACGAAGAAGAACGTGGCATTGCAGAACAGCTTCGGGTCCTTGATCAATGCGACCGTATTGCTGTTGCCATTGCCGGCGATCACGCTTTCTGCCGGATAGGTCTTGAACTTCTTGTTGTTCTCAGGATCGTATTGATAAACGATGTTGCTTACTTCTGCCGAGTAACTGTTGTCGTGGCAGCTGATCTTCATCTTGTATTTGATGATCGTCTTGTCCGTATCGTCCAGCAGCATCTCGACTTTGGATGCAATATTGATGGTCCCTTTGGACTTCTTGGAGTTGACATTCGACAGGAATACATCCTTCGCATAGCTTTTCTTCGCCCATCGGTTGATGACTTCGAATATCTGATCCTGGCTCATATCGTTCACACGGACGGTGTCGTGATAGCATACCTTCCCGTTTTTCATCGGGGCGCACTCGTCGACTTCGCCTTTATGCCCCTGTGCCATTGCCAGCGCAGGGAACATGATTAATAGAAGGAAAAACAACTTTTTCATCATCCTGGCTATTTCATCCATACATTTACGATTTCACCGATAACGGTCATCTGCCGGCCTTCCGCCGTTTCGCCCTGCTTGCGGCAGTCGATGATCAGCCAGGCTTCCCCGCTTTCGCCTTTCTTGAAGAAAGACAGGCTGTAGGTGCCGTTGTCACCTATTTCTTTATAGACAGGGCTGTCTTGGCTGATGGCGATCGAGGCGATCGATTTGCCGAACATATTGCCCGTGCCTTTCCATTCGGCGGATGTCTCTTTGGTGTCCGGTTTGCCGGCGGATGCGACCTGCATATCGCTTTCCGGCAACATCTGTAATAAGGTAGACGGAACTTTGTCGGCGGCAAAAGCCACATATCCTTCTTTTGCCGGAACAGGAGTTGCCGGTTGTACGGCTTGTGCCGGCGTCACAGTCCGTGCCGGCGTGACCGGAGTGGCCGGAGCTACGTCGGCGGCTGCCTGCACGCCTAAAGCGGCAGAGGCGGAGGCGAACATCTCATCCATGAAGTCGACCGTCTTTCTACGGAACTTGCCGTTGCCCCGGTTCAGTTTGGTTTTATCCTTGTTCAGGCAATATTTATCTGTGATCCACTCTTCGGCAGTGTATTTTTCCGGTTCGCGCTGGTAAGAGACATTATATTCGTAGCGGATACCGGCCACTTTCATGATACATTTCCGGTTCTCGCATTCCATCGTGACGCGATAGTTCATTTCCGTACGGTCCAAGGAGAGGGCCGTATTCTGGAACACTAAGTTGGCTTGTCCAACTGCGGCGATGTCGCCTTTCGCCTTGTCGGAGTAGACAACGCGGTTGCCGTCTTCACGGAAGAAACCGTCCGCCCAGCCCAACATCCTGTCATATACTTCATCTTTTGAAAAAGAAGGAGCGTTTATCTCTTTTGTGAATACTACTTTGCCATTCTCGACGGGAACGGCTCCGGCTAAATACTTGGAATCGTCCTGAGCCCAGAGCAGGGTCGGGATAAATAGCGCTAATAATAAAAGTTGCTTCATGGTTATTCTTGACTTATGTTTTTTTACGGGCAAAGATATATAATTGTGGCTGAAATAAACTAAGAGTGTGACAAATAAATTAATCTAATTACTGTTGGACAAAGAAAAAAAGCCTATATTTGCACCCTGTGAAAAAACGAATAATAACATAAACATAAGATTCAAATGCAAAACAAAGGATTTGTAAAGGTCTTTGCGGTGTTACTTACGCTTGTCTGTATGTTTTATCTGTCATTCTCGTTCGTGACAAGACATTACAACAGTAAAGCCGCTGAGTATGCAGGTGGAGATCCGGTAAAAGAGAGTTCTTATTTGGACTCGTTATCTACTCAGAAGGTATGGCTGGGCTATACGCTCAAGCAGTGCCGTGAAATGGAAATTAGTTTAGGACTTGACTTGAAGGGCGGTATGAACGTCGTTCTGGAATTGAATGTGGCTGATGTGATCCGCTCGCTTTCAAACAACAACCAGGATGAGAATTTCAACAAAGCATTGGATTTGGCCTATGCTCACCAGGCTACAAGTCAGAAGGACTTTATTGATCTCTTTGCAGACGAGTATAAGAAGTTGGATAATGGCGCACGTTTATCCGCCATATTCAGTACTTTCGAATTGAAAGACAAAATCACTCCGCAGAGTTCGGACGCACAGGTGATCGCCGTGTTGAAGGAAGAGCTGAAGAGCGCTATCGATAATTCATTTAACGTTTTGCGTACCCGTATCGACCGTTTCGGTGTGGTATCCCCGAACATCCAGCGTCTGGAAACTGCCGGCCGTATCCTGGTTGAACTTCCGGGCGTGAAAGAACCTGAACGTGTGCGTAAATTGTTGCAGGGAAGTGCCAACCTCGAATTCTGGGAAACGTACAACTTGCCGGAAATCTACCAGCAGCTGGTTGCTGCCGATAATATGTTGGCTACACTCCTGAAATCGGACGATGCCGCCGCCGACGGTTCGGAAACTGCTGCGGCCGAAGCAACAGGAGAAGTGGTTGCCGACAATGCTGCGGCCGAAACGACCAACGATGCAGATTCTTTGCTGGCCAAGATCGGGGAAGACAAGCCGGAAGCACAGGCTGCCAAGAGCATGGAAGAATTCGCAAAGCAACATCCGTTGTTTGCCGTCCTGCAGATCAACCAGTATAACGGACAGTTGGCATCCGGTCCGGTTGTCGGTATTGCCGATAAGAAAGATATTGCCAAGATCAACGAATACCTGAACATGAAGCAGGTGAAAGATATCCTGCCGCGTAACCTGTCTTTGAAATGGGGCGTAAAGGCTATCGACGACAAAGAACAATATTTCTACTTGTATGCGATCAAGATGACGAACCGCGACGGTACGCCCGCTTTGGGCGGCGATGTTGTCACGGATGCTAATGCCGACTTCGTCCAGCAGGCCGGCCGTTCCGAACAGCAGGTCAGCATGACCATGAATGCGGAAGGCGCTAAGGCATGGGCTCGCCTGACAAAAGAAAACATCGGTAAAGCGGTTGCCATCGTTCTCGACGATATGGTTTATTCCGCTCCGAACGTACAGGTGGAAATCACCGGCGGACGTTCCCAGATCACAGGCCACTTCACTCCGGAAGAAGCGAAGGACTTGGCTAACGTGTTGAAATCGGGTAAGATGGCTGCTTCTGTAAGTATCGTGCAGGAAGACGTTGTCGGACCGTCTCTGGGTCAGGAAGCTATCAATTCCGGTGTGATTTCGTTTGCATTGGCATTGGTGCTGTTGATGTTCTACATGTGTGCTTTCTACGGAGTCATTCCGGGGCTGATAGCCGACGGCGCTTTGGTGTTGAACATCTTCTTCACAATGGGTATCCTTGCCTCATTCCAGGCCGTTCTTACATTGCCGGGTATTGCCGGTATGGTGTTGACATTAGGTATGGCCGTCGATGCCAACGTGTTGATCTACGAACGTACGAAAGAAGAGCTTCGTGCCGGTAAATCGTTGAGCAAGGCAATTGCCGATGGTTATGGAAATGCATTCTCCGCCATCTTCGACTCCAACTTGACGTCTATCATCACGGGTGTCGTATTGTTCTACTTCGGTACAGGTCCTATCCGTGGTTTTGCCACGACGATGATTATCGGTTTGATCGCATCCTTCCTGACGGCTGTCTTCCTGACGCGTATCGTCTATGAAGCGCTGCTGGCTAAAGATAAACTGAAGAACGTGACCTTTACGACTTCTATCACGAAAGACCTGTTGACGAATCCGAAGATCAACTTCCTGGCTGCCCGTAAGGTGGGCTATCTGATTCCGGCCGCTATCATCGTGTTAGGTGCGATCTCCATGTCTACTATCGGTTTGAACAACGGTATCGACTTCACCGGTGGACGTAACTATGTGATCCGCTTCGACCAGGATGTGAAGACGGACGAAGTCCGCAATATGCTGGATGCCCAGCTGGACGGTTCCGTAAGCGTTATCCAGATCGGTACTCCCGACCAGGTGCGCGTTTCTACCAACTATAAGATCGACGACAACGATCCGGCTATCGACCAGGAAATCGAAAATAAATTGTTTGAAGGTGTCAAGTCATTGCTTCCGGCAGGTACGACGCTGGATCAGTTCACAGGACAGTATATCCAGAGTTCGCAGAAAGTGGGACCGAGCATGGCAGACGATATCAAGAATGCTGCCTTCCTCGCAGTTGTATTCGCGATGTTCTGTATGGCAGCTTATATCCTGCTCCGTTTCCGCGACATTTCGTTCTCGGTCGGTGCATTCGCTTCCGTTGCGGTCACGACCTTGTGTATTATTTCATTCTACACATTGCTTTGGAAGGTATTGCCGTTCTCTATGGAAGTCGATCAGACCTTCATCGCGGCTATCCTGACAATCATCGGTTACTCTATCAACGATACCGTGGTTGTGTTCGACCGTATCCGTGAGACGATCGGCCTGTATCCGAAGCGCGACCGTTACCAGGTGATCAACGATGCGTTGAACTCCACTTTGTCTCGTACCTTCAATACATCCTTGACTACATTGGTAGTGGTATTGTGTATCTTCATCTTAGGTGGTGCGACGATCCGCAGCTTTACGTTCGCGATCCTGTTAGGTATCATTGTCGGTACATATTCTACTCTGTTCGTGGCAACTCCTATCGCATACGAATTGCAGAAGAAAAAGATCAATAAGAAAGCAGCTGCCGAAGCTGGTAAATAAGAATACATTCTAATCCGATAGAAAAGGGCTGTTCCCGTTGGGGGAATGGCCCTTTTTGTGCTTCTAAACATACCGGTGCCGGTTGGCAAGATGAAAGAGAATGCTTATCTTGTAGGCCTCTTACTTCTGTTATTTACTTACAGATTGTAAACAAACACCTTAAAATGTCATGTTATGGAAGTACGCCTGAGCAACCAATTGCCGGTTTATCCATCTTTTGTCCCCGGTATCCGCCGCGCTCCTGATCGCGGCTATTCGCTTACGCCTGCACAGACGGAGACGGCCTTGAAGAATGCGCTCCGTTATATTCCCGAAGAGTTGCATGAAGTGCTGGCTCCGGAATTTATGGAAGAGTTGATGACCCGCGGCCGCATTTACGGATACCGTTACCGGCCGGAGGGAGACCTGAAAGCAAAACCTGTCGATCAGTATAAAGGCCGGTGCCTGGAGGGAAAAGCCTTTCAGGTAATGATCGACAACAACCTCTGTTTCGATATCGCCCTTTATCCTTATGAGCTGGTTACATATGGCGAGACCGGACAGGTCTGCCAGAACTGGATGCAATACCGGCTGATCAAGCAATACCTCGAAATACTGACGAGCGAGCAGACACTCGTGATCGAGTCCGGACATCCGTTGGGACTGTTCCGTTCCAGGGCGGATGCACCCCGTGTGATCATAACCAATTCCATGATGGTCGGCATGTTCGACAACCAAAAGGACTGGCATATCGCCGCCCAGATGGGAGTGGCCAATTACGGGCAGATGACTGCCGGCGGCTGGATGTATATCGGTCCGCAGGGGATCGTGCACGGGACGTTCAATACCTTATTGAATGCCGGGCGGAAGAAATTGGGCATTCCGCAGGATCGGGACTTGCGCGGACATCTCTTTGTCTCTTCCGGTCTCGGAGGAATGAGCGGTGCACAACCGAAAGCCGCCGTTATCGCCGGTGCCGCCAGTATCATTGCCGAGGTGGACAGTTCCCGTATCGAAACCCGTTACTCGCAGGGATGGGTACAGCATGTGACCGGTGATAAAGCGGAGGCCTTCCGTAGGGCGCAGGAAGCGATGCAGGCAAAAGCACCGGTTTCGGTCGCTTATCATGGCAATATAGTCGATTTGCTGGAATTTGCCGAATCACAGGCGATCCGGATCGACTTGTTGAGCGATCAAACCTCTTGCCATGCCGTTTATGAAGGCGGTTACTGTCCGGCGGGTATTTCCTTTGCCGAACGAACGGAACTCCTTTCCCACGATATAGACCGTTTCCGTTGGCTGGTCGACCGGTCCCTGCACCGGCATTTTGCGGTAATCAAGAAATTGGTGGCTCGCGGCACTTACTTTTTCGATTACGGAAACTCGTTTATGAAAGCCATCTACGATGCCGGTGTAAAGGAAATCTCCCGGAACGGGATCGATGAGAAAGACGGCTTTATCTGGCCCTCCTACGTCGAAGATATCATGGGGCCGGAACTGTTCGACTATGGTTACGGGCCTTTCCGTTGGGTCTGTCTGAGCGGGAAACAGGAAGATCTGGCGAAGACCGACCGGGCAGCGATGGATTGTATCGATCCTGCCCGGCGCGGGCAGGACCGCGATAACTACAACTGGATTCGCGATGCCGGGAAGAACCGGCTTGTGGTGGGTACCCAGGCGCGTATCCTTTACCAGGATGCGGAAGGACGGCTGAAGATCGCACTCCGTTTCAACCGCATGGTGCGGGACGGAGAAGTCGGGCCGGTCATGCTCGGACGCGACCATCATGATGTAAGCGGGACGGATTCGCCTTTCCGCGAAACGTCCAACATCTATGACGGGAGCAACGTCATGGCTGATATGGCCGTCCAATGTTTTGCCGGAAATGCGGCGCGGGGGATGAGCCTTGTCGCCCTTCATAACGGCGGCGGGGTCGGTATCGGTAAAGCGATAAACGGCGGCTTCGGGATGGTGCTGGACGGAAGTGAGCGGGTGGACGAGATCCTCCGTTCGGCCATGCTCTGGGATGTGATGGGAGGAGTGGCCCGCCGTTCATGGGCCCGGAATCCGAATGCCCTGGCGACCAGTGCCGCCTTTAACGAAAGCTATGGCGACCGGTATCACATCACACTGCCTTTCATACCGAAAGAAGATTTGATTCAAAATATAATACGTACCTCTTTAAAACACAAAGTATGAGTGCTTGGAGCAAAATAATGGAATGTGTCCCCAATTTCAGTGAGGGAAGGGATTTAGCGAAAATAGAAAAGATAGTGGATAAATTTCGTGCCAAAGCCGGTGTAAAGCTGTTGGATTACAGCAATGACGAGGATCATAACCGACTGGTCGTAACGGTAGTCGGCGAACCGGATGCCTTGAAGGACGCACTGCTCGAAGCCATCGGGCAGGCGGTCGAACTGATAGACCTCACGAAACATTCAGGGCAGCATCCCCGGATGGGAGCGGTCGACGTCGTTCCTTTTATTCCGATCAAAGGGTGTACGATGGATGAAGCGATCGCGCTCTCTAAGGAAGTCGGCGAGAAGGTGGCGGCTCTGTATCGCGTGCCGGTCTTCCTCTATGAGAAATCGGCTTCGGCCCCGCATCGGGAGAACCTGGCAGCTATCCGCAAAGGAGAATTTGAAGGAATGGCTGAAAAGATCAAGCTGCCGGAATGGAAACCGGACTTCGGGCCTGCCGAGCGGCATCCGTCGGCGGGGACCGTGGCGATCGGCGCCCGTATGCCGTTGGTGGCCTATAACGTCAATTTGGGTACGGCAAATCCGGAGATCGCGAACAGCATTGCCAAAAAGATCCGTTTCATAGGTGGCGGACTCCGTTACTGCAAGGCGATGGGAGTGGAATTGAAAGAACGCGGCATCGTGCAGGTTTCGATCAATATGACCGATTATACCCGTACCGCCCTCTACCGTGCTTTCGAGCTGGTGCGCATCGAGGCGCGTCGCTACGGCGTTCCGGTCGTCGGAAGCGAGATTATCGGGCTGGTCCCGATGGAGGCGTTGATCGATACGGCTTCTTACTATTTGGGACTGGAAGACTTTTCGATGGATCAGGTGTTGGAAGCCAGAATAATGGAATAGACTATGGAGGATGAAAAGATATTGATACGGAACGCATCGCAGGTGGTGACCTGTTCCGGTTTTGAAGCGAAGAAAGGCAAGGCCATGTCCGATGTCGGTGTGATCGAAGATGGGGCCGTTGCCGTATCGAACGGTATTATTACGCATGTGGGGCCGACCGAAGAAGTCCTCCGGCAAGTGGATGTTGAAGATTATCTGGAAGTAAATGCTTGCGGGCGAGCGCTTCTGCCGGGGTTCGTGGATAGTCATACGCACTTTGTCTTCGGCGGTTACCGGGAAGAGGAGTTCTCCTGGCGGATGAAAGGCGACAGCTATATGTCGATCATGGAACGGGGAGGCGGGATCGTCAATACGATGAATGCGACGCGGAGCAGTAGCTACGATGATCTGTTCGGGGATGCATATGACCGTCTCGACTCTATGATGGACATGGGTGTGACTACCGTCGAAGGAAAGAGCGGATACGGTCTCGATCTCGCCACGGAGCTGATCCAACTTCGCGTAATGAAGGAACTTAATGACGACCATCCGCTGGATGTGGTCTCCACTTTCCTGGGGGCACATGCCGTTCCTCCCGAATTTGCGGGGCGTACGGATGCGTATGTCGACTATGTAATAGAAGAAGTGTTGCCGCATGTCCGTACAGAACGCTCCGTGACCTTTTGCGATGTCTTTTGCGAGCAAGGCGTTTTTTCGATCGAACAAAGTGAACGCCTGTTGAAGGCAGCCCGCAGCCAGCGTTTTAAACTTAAACTCCATGCCGACGAGATCGTGCCTTTTGGCGGGGCCGAGTTGGCAGTCCGCCTGAAAGCCGTGAGTGCCGATCATCTGTTGCATGTGTCCGATACCGGTATCGAGCGGTTGGCGCGTTCCGGCACGATCGCGACCTTGTTGCCGCTTACCGCCTTCTCACTGGGCGAACCGTATGCTCCGGGACGCCGGATGATAGATGCCGGTTGTGCCGTGGCGTTGGCTTCCGACCTGAATCCCGGAAGTTGTTTCTCCTGCTCGATCCCGCTGTTGTTCGCCCTCGCCTGCATCCAGATGAAGATGACTCCTGAAGAGGCTTTGACCGCCCTTACGATCAATGGAGCCGCAGCCCTTGGGCGGGAAAAGAAGATCGGCAGCATCGATGTCGGAAAGAAGGCGGACCTGATCTTGTTGAAGTTCCCTTCATATAAGTTCCTTCCTTATCATGTAGGGATGAATATCGTGGACACGGTTATCAAAGACGGTGTGCTTTATATCGTATGATAGAACGAAAATTAAAGAGAGCGGGTAAATCGCCATTTACCGGTAAACCGAATAAAGAAACAAAATGTTTAATCTTAAATAATAGACATTATGCTTGTAGATTTGACGATTAAAGGATTCCTTGCCGAAACGGCAGGCAGCGCCCCTGTTCCGGGGGGCGGAAGTATCTCGGCTTTGAACGGGGCTATTGCGACAGCGCTTACCGAGATGGTGGCAAACCTGACGGTCGGGAAAAAGAAATATGCCGACGTGGAAGGCCAGATGAGGACTATCGCGACGGAAGCGGCTCTCATCCGTGAACGCCTGATCCGCGATATAGACCGCGACAGCGAAGCGTACGACCGCGTGTTTGCCGCCTTCAAGCTCCCGAAAGATACGGAAGAGGAAAAGGCGGAACGCAGCCGGGTGATCCAGGATGCCACGAAAGAGGCGGCAATGGTCCCGATGGAAGTGGCCGAAGAGATCGCTTCGGTGATGGAGGCGATTATCTACGTGGCGCACAAAGGGAACCGGAATGCCGTGACCGATGCGTGTGTGGCTATGATGGCGGCTCGTACCTGCGTACTGGGGGCGTTGCTGAATGTCCGCATCAATCTTGTATCCATAAAGGATGAAGCCTTTGTCCGGCGGATGTCGGAGAAGGCGGATTACCTCGAATCGGAAGCTATCCGGATAGAGAAGAAGTTGCTCGATTGGGCGAAAGAGCAATTGAAAACTGAAAGTTGAAAGTTATGGGAAATGTTCATTATGTGGGAGCGGAACCGCTGACGTTCGAACGTATCGAAGAGATACTGACCGGAAATATGAAGCTGGAACTGACCCCGGAAGTGAAGGAACGCATCCAGCGTTGCCGCGATTATCTGGACCGTAAGATCGAGACGCAGAAAGAGCCGCTTTACGGCATCACGACAGGCTTTGGTTCCTTGTGCAATAAGAATATCTCTCCGGACGAACTCAGCACCTTGCAGGAGAATCTGGTGAAGAGCCATGCTTGTAGCGTGGGCGATGAGGTGAGCCCGGTGATTGTCCGCCTGATGATGCTGCTGAAAGCGCATGCCTTGTCTCTGGGGCATAGCGGCGTGCAGGTGATAACGGTGCAGCGTATCCTTGATTTCTTTAATAATGACGTGCTCCCGATCGTCTATGACCGGGGTTCGCTCGGTGCGTCGGGCGACCTGGCTCCCCTGGCGAATCTATTCCTTCCGCTGATCGGGGTGGGGGATGTCTATTATAAAGGAAAGAAGAGGGAGGCCATCAGCGTCCTGGACGAGTTTGCCTGGAAGCCGGTGCGCCTGATGAGCAAGGAGGGGCTGGCGTTGCTGAACGGTACGCAGTTCATGAGTGCCAACGGCGTGTTTGCCCTGATGCGTGCCTTTGCCGTGTCGAAGCGGGCGGACCTGATTGCCGCTCTGTCGCTCGAAGCTTTCGACGGGCGGATCGATCCTTTTATGGATTGCATCCAGCAGATGCGCCCGCATCCCGGACAGATCGAGACGGGCGATGCTTTCCGTCGCATCTTGGAGGGCAGCGAACTGATCGGCCGGAAGAAGGAGCATGTGCAGGACCCGTATTCGTTCCGCTGCATCCCGCAGGTACACGGGGCGACGAAAGATGCGATCCGGTATGTCTCCGGCGTACTGCTTACCGAGATCAATTCGGTGACGGACAATCCGACGATCTTTCCCGACGAGGACAAGATCATCTCCGGCGGCAATTTCCACGGCCAGCCGTTGGCGATCTCCTATGATTTCCTCGCGATTGCTTTGGCTGAGTTGGGCAACATCTCCGAACGGCGTGTGGCGCAACTGATCATGGGGCTTCGGGGGTTGCCGGAATTCCTGGTGGCCAATCCCGGACTGAACTCCGGCTTTATGATCCCGCAGTATGCGGCCGCCAGCATGGTGAGCCAGAACAAGATGTATTGTTATGCCGCCAGCAGCGACTCGATCGTGTCCAGCAACGGGCAGGAGGATCATGTGAGCATGGGGGCCAATGCGGCGACGAAGCTCTTCAAGATTATGGACAACCTGGATCACATCCTGGCGATCGAGCTGATGAATGCTGCGCAAGGCATCGAGTTCCGCCGCCCGGCGCGTACTTCCCCTGTCCTGGAGAAATTCCTGAAAGCCTATCGCAAAGAGGTTCCTTTCATAGACGAAGACATCATCATGTATCCCGAAATCCATCGGACGGTCGCTTTTCTGAGGCGGTATTCGGAGGTATAGAATTGTGATTTATGATTTAAGATTTATGATTTATTATTGACGCATAAATCATAAATCTTAAATCATAAATCTCCTCATTTCTTAGTAACGACCACCCGTTTTGTCGGGTCCAAATGCTCGTTACGGTAATCGATCTGTTTTACGACATTTTCGGCTAACTTCTGGAAAGCCTGCCCGGTGATGCTGTCCGGATTGAGGGCGACCGGTGTTCCGCTGTCTCCGCCTTCGCAGATGCTTTGTACGATGGGGATCTGTCCTAATAGCGGGATATTCAGCTCTTCCGCCAGGCGTTTGCCTCCTTCTTTGCCGAACAGATAGTATTTGTTTTCCGGCAGCTCGGCAGGCGTGAACCAGGACATGTTCTCGACCAGTCCCAATACCGGCACGTTGATCTTCTCGCCCATGAACATGCTGATCCCCTTGCGGGCATCCGCCAGCGCCACTTCCTGCGGCGTGCTGACGACGATGGCGCCGGTGATGGCCAATGTCTGCACCATCGTCAGGTGGATATCGCTTGTTCCCGGTGGCAGGTCGATCAGGAAATAATCGAGGTCTCCCCAGTCGGCATCGCCGATCAGCTGTTTCAGGGCATTGCTTGCCATAGCGCCGCGCCAGAGGACGGCGTCTTCCTTATTGACAAAGAAGCCGATGGACAGCAGCTTCACTCCGTAGTTGGCAGCCGGTTCGATCAGTTCGCGGCCTCCCACCTCCACCATATAGGGACGGGCTTCTTCGACATTGAACATCTTAGGCTGCGAAGGGCCGAAGATATCGGCATCCAGCAAACCGACCTTGTAGCCCTGCAAAGCCAGCGCCACTGCCAGGTTGGCGGCCACCGTACTTTTGCCCACACCTCCCTTGCCGGAAGACACGGCGATGATGTTTTTCACCTCCGGCAGCAGCTTGTCCGGTTCGGGACGGGCTGTCTGTTTGGCGTTTACCGTGATGTTGCCTTTGATTTCCACATCCTCGCCTACATAAGTAAGGATAGCTGTCTCGGCGGCTTTTACCACCGATTTGATGAACGGGTCGTTCGGTTTTTCGAAAAGGAGCGAGAAGCTGACTTTGTTGCCGTCGATCCGGATGTTATCTTCTACCATGCCCATCGTCACAAGGTCTTTCCCTGTTCCGGGGTAACGCACTTTTGCCAGCGCGTCCATGATTAGCTTTGGATAGAGTGTCATGATGTATGATTTATAATGTATGATGTATGATTTATTTGCCGGAAGCCAACGCGCTCCGTTTGCTGCGGTTGAAACTGCGATACGGGTCGTATTCGATTTCCACATCCGGTTCGACCAGTTCCTCCCGCTCTTCACAAACAAACTTGATGTATTTGATGTTCAGACCGCGGTCCAGCCACTGCTGTTCATAATAGGTCTTGATAGAAAGAATGTCGTCCGCCAGATCGGAATGATACAGGTCGTCGTTGCTGAACAAGACAGGATAACGGTTCGCCTTTGCCATCTCGCAGGTGTAGGTGTACATAAAGTTGCTGTCTGTTTTCAGGTGAACGATGCCGTCTCCCGCCAGTATCTCGCGGTACATCTTCATGAAGCGGGTGGAGGTGAGGCGTTTGTTCACCTTCTTCATCTGCGGGTCGGGGAAGGTGAGCCAGATCTCGGCCACCTCTCCGGCGGCAAAGAAATGGGCGATCAGTTCGATGCTGGTCCGGAGGAAGGCAACGTTCGTCATGCCTGCCTCAAGCGATTCTTTCGCGCCTGTCCACATACGGGCGCCCTTGATATCGACTCCTATGAAGTTCTTGTCGGGGAACAGCTTTCCCAGACCTACCGTATATTCTCCTTTTCCGCAACCTAATTCAAGCACGATCGGATGGTCGTTCTTAAAGAACCGTTCGTGCCAGTGCCCCTTCAGTTCGAATCCTTTCTCCTGAAGGGTCGCAAACGGATATTGGAACACATGGGGATACCCCGCCATGTCGTCAAACTTTGCTAATTTATTCTTTCCCATGATGCAAAGGTAATACAATTGCGCGTAAAAAAGGCTATAACCTGCCCGGCAAAAGGGTATAGCTTTTTATCGGAAAGGGTATAGCCTTTTTGTTGGCAGGCTATAGCTTTTTCGTTGGGCAGGCTATAGCTTTTTGAACTTTAAAACGCGTATTTGAAGTGCCGGAATAGGAAAAAGGACAAAAAGGGACAGAAAAGGCACCCGCTACATTTTGGGGATGAGAAAAAGAAGAAGGTTGGGTAATCTGTAGATAGACAGTTTGTTATGATGGATGGTCTTTGTCCCGTTGTCGTTTCTTGGGGAATGGGAGTGCAAGCCTCTATAGGATTTGTGGAGGTGTGTCAAGACTCCTTTATCACGATCTTTAAGGCACGGATTTCACGGATTACGCGGATTTACACGGATAAATTTATTATCTTTCCGTGTAATCCGCGTAATCCGTGCCTTAATTGTGTCTATTGTAAGCAGGATTTTCTTTTTGACACACCTTCAAAGATCAAGGCTGAACCGTCCGGTCTACTCCGGGCAAAGGTTCCGCTGTCGCCTGCGAAACTCGCTTCGCTCAGACAACGCAGGCTCCTGCCGCTCCACCTTTGCCCTCCGCTTGACGCCCGTCCGCTTAGGCCATGAAGGTGTGTCAAAATATAAAATAGAGCGCAGATGACACAGATTCAACAGATAACCGCAGATTTTTATTTTATTGATTTGCAATAATCAATCTGTGTGAATCAGTCTCATCTGTGTCATCTGTGCTCTAATATACAGATTAATGACACACCCCCATGGCCGATACCGACACCTATATGGCCGATACCGCCTACCATATAGGTGTCGGTATCGGCCATCCCCAAAGAGCCGTCAGGCTCTATCTCCGGCCTAAGCTGGTGAGCGTTAAGCGCAGTGACCGTAGTGAGCGCCCGGAGCGTCTGCTGTTCGAGCGAAGCGAGTTTCAGACGCGACAGCGAACGTAGGGAACGGAGTAGCGAGGCAGGTTCGGCCTTGATCTTTTGGTTACTTTTGGATCAAGCCAAAAGTAACAGATAAAAAAACATACGGTGCCTTTTCTGCCCTTTTTTGTCCTCTTCTAATGTAATGTGCTTATATACAGACGGCAGTGGAAAACTTCACATTGCAGGGGTGTGATTTTGGCTGATGCCGGAAACCGCTCGTTTATCCGGCCGGGGCGGCATGTATCGTGATCTTTCAGGCATAAAAAAAAGAGACACTCTGTGAAGTATCTCTCTCTTTCGCTCTTCCTCTTGGACTTGAACCAAGGACCCTCTGATTAACAGTCAGATGCTCTAACCGACTGAGCTAAGGAAGAATATGTCTTTTTCAGTCTTTCCCGATGTCTTTTCGCTCTTCCTCTTGGACTTGAACCAAGGACCCTCTGATTAACAGTCAGATGCTCTAACCGACTGAGCTAAGGAAGAATATGTCTTTTTCAGTCTTTCCCGATGTCTTTCGCTCTTCCTCTTGGACTTGAACCAAGGACCCTCTGATTAACAGTCAGATGCTCTAACCGACTGAGCTAAGGAAGAATTTGTTTTTTCAGTTCGGATACTTATCCTACCCCTTTCTGAAATTGCACTGCAAAAGTAGAGGTTCTTTTTGAAATATGCAATATCTTTGCGAAAAAAAATAGAAAAATGAATACGATTGGATTAGGAAATGCTTTGGTAGATGTTCTGCTGAGGCTTGAGAACGATGATGTTCTGACGGAAGTTGGCATACAGAAAGGCGCAATGGATATGATCAACCAGGAACAGATGATTAAAATCCGAAAGTCGCAGGAAGGCCTTGAGCGCAGCCAGGCACCGGGCGGTTCGGTATGCAATACCATGCGTGCGATGGCTTCTTTGGGAGCCAATGCCGGATTTATAGGTAAGATCGGGTCCGATTCCGTAGGCGAATATTATGAGGAGGCCTTGAAAAAAGCCAATGTCTCTCCCTATTTTGCGAAGACAGACGGCATTTCCGGCAGCTGTACCGTCCTGATTTCCCCCGATGGCGAGCGTACGATGGGGACCTTCCTCGGACCGGCCCCGACGATCACGCCGGATGAAATTACGGAAGAGATGCTTTCCTCTTACCAATGTATTTATATCGAAGGCTACCTGTTGGTGAACGAAGAGCTGGTACGTACCACTATGCAGAAAGCGAAGAAGTTGGGATTGAAGGTCGCCCTCGATCTTTCCAACTTCAACATCGTGAATGCTTTCCGGGGCCTGTTGGACGAGATTATCCCTAAATATGTCGATATCCTTTTCTCCAACGAAAGCGAAGCGGAAGCCTTTACCGGGTTGGAAGCGCACGAAGCGGTCAAGGTCCTTTCGGAGCAGGTGGAGATCTCTTTGGTCACTTTAGGCAAGGAAGGCGCCTTGGTGGGGAGCAAAGGACAGGTTATCACGGTTCCGGCCGAAGGAGGCAAACCGGTAGATACTACCGGGGCAGGCGATCATTTTGCCGCCGGATTCCTTTACGGGCAGTCGGTCGGTGCGACATTGGAACAGTCGGCCCGTATCGGTTCGCTTTTGGCCGGTTACATTATTGATGTGATCGGGGCGCAGATACCGGATGATAAATGGGAACAAATAAAGTTAAAAGTAAATGGTATATTGGCCTGACAAGCGTTTATTATATACATTTACGTCGTTAATTAACTAAATATTCTATGTATAAACAACGAGAGAAAATAATAGTCCTTTTTAGTTTGCTGCTTCTGTCGGGAGGCGTGATCCCCGGACAGGCACAGAAAGACAACCGTTTCGAGGTCAGTAAAAACCTGGATATCTTTAACGCTCTGGTAAAAGAGGTGGAAATGTTTTACGTGGATTCGGTCGACGTCGAGAAAACGGTGCGCCGGGGGATCGATGCGATGTTAGGCGGCTTGGACCCTTATACCGAATACTACCCGGAGCAGGAAATGGATAAACTGAAATTCATGACGACCGGCGAATATGGCGGTATCGGTTCTTACATCCGCGAACGGAAAGAGGGCGGTGTCTATATTATCGAGCCGTTTGAAGGGATGCCGGCCGCTTTGGCCGGATTGAAAGCGGGCGACCGTATCCTGGCGATCGACACGGTGGATGTGACCGACAAATCTTCGGACGAGGTGAGCGCCCTCCTGAAAGGTGTTCCCAATACGAAAATGGTATTGAAGATACAGAGCCCGTATGACAAGAAACCGCGTGAAGTGGAACTGGTGCGTAAGCAGATCCTGGAGAACCAGGTTACTTACTATGGCGTGCGGGGTGACGGCGTAGGCTACATCTATTTGAAAGGGTTTACGGACAAGAGTGCGCAGGAAGTGAAAAATGCGTTCGAGGACTTGAAAAAGAACCATCATATTAAATCGTTGATCCTGGACTTGCGTAACAATGGCGGCGGTTTGTTGGAAAGCGCCACGCAGATTGTCGGCATGTTCGTCCCGAAGGGGAAAGAGGTGGTTTCGACAAAAGGAAAGATCAGCCAGTGGGACCGTACTTACCGCACGCCGGGCGAACCGCTCGATACGGTGATCCCGATGGCTGTCCTCATTAACGGAGGCTCTGCTTCTGCTGCCGAGATCGTTTCGGGGGCTTTGCAGGATATGGACCGTGCCGTGTTGATCGGACAGCGTTCTTTCGGAAAAGGGCTGGTACAATCCCCCCGTGAACTCCCTTATAACGGAAGCGTGAAAGTGACGATGAGCAAATATTACATCCCCAGCGGACGTTGCATCCAGCAGATGGACTATTCGCACCGGAAAGCCGACGGTAGCGTCGGGGCTATTCCGGATAGCCTGACATCTGTCTTCTATACCTCCAAAGGGCGTCCCGTCCGGGATGGAGGCGGTATTACTCCCGACTTTAAAATAGAAGAGCCGGAAACGCCGACTATGATGTTTTATCTGGTGACGGATTTTGTCCTGACTGATTTTGTCGCCGAATGGTCCCAGAAGCATAAGAAAATCGCTTCGCCTGAAGATTTCGAGGTGACGGACGAAGACTTTGAAGCTTTCAAGCAATATGCCAAAGAAAAGAACTTCACCTACGACCGGCAGAGTGAAAAGCTGTTGAAGAACCTGAAGGAGGTGGCTAAGTTTGAGGGCTATATGGATAACGACTCTACTATCTTCCACTCTTTGGAAGCCAAACTGACTCCGGACCTGGAACGGGATTTCGACCGTAACAAGGACCAGATCAAGAAGCTGCTGACTTCCGAGATCATGAAACGCTATTATTTCCAGAAAGGCGAGTTGATAAACAGCCTGAAGGAAGATGAAGTATTGGACAAGGCGCTGGAAGTGTTGGGTGATCCGGCATTATACCGGCGGACATTGGAAGCGCCGGAAAAGGCAAGATCGGGAGAAAGCGTTGGCAACGCTATGAAAATGTAGTCCAAAAGCCAACTCAATATCTGTTGCAGGGGGAAGTGAAGATGGATATCGCCATGATGGAGGCGATGTTTCACCCTGCTTAATCGGCAAACCGGATGTGCAGCACGACCATTTCTGAGACAGTACCGACCCGGTAAGGTGGCCCGGCTATCCCGATACCGGAAGATACATAGAACTGGGTCGGCCCTTTCTTATGGTAGCCGTACGGACATTCATAGATCAGTTTCATTAAAAGAGGGTAGGGCCATAGCTGTCCGTTGTGGGTATGCCCGTGGAGTCCGAGGTCCACACCGTTCATTGTCATTTCGGCGAACGACCAGGGTTGGTGGTCCAATACGATGATTGGTTGGGTCGTGTCTATACCTGCCATAAGTGCATGTAACGGCTTTCTTTTTTTGTTGATATGGTCGTCCCGTCCGATCAGGTAGAATGAGGAGTCCGGGCGTGCAACGGAATCGACCAGAAGCGTCGCCCCTGTTTTCTTCAGCCAGCGGTATTTGGCCATGCGGTTGGCACGATACTCGTGGTTGCCGTAAACCACATACACGCCTAACGGGGCTTTCAGTTGTTTCAAATCCTCTTCGATACGGGCTTTTTCGGCAAAGCGGGATTCATAATCCATGATATCGCCTACCAGGACGACCAGGTCGGGATGTTGTGCGTTGCTCATCTTCACGTATCGCTGTACCAGTTCCTTGCCGATCACTTCCCCGATATGAAGGTCGCTCATCATGACAATCGTCATGCTGTCACGGTCGCTGCTCCCTTTGGGAAGGGTGACATATACATCTTTGACAACCGGATAGGCGACGACATGGTAAGCATGGAACATCAGGCCGGTGACGAATGCTATGATCAGAAAGAACAGGGTCAGTTTCGTTTGTTTCCAGTGCCCTGTGATCCAGCCGGGGAACCAATGGAAGAAACGGTTGCTGAGCCGGAGCGCTTCCAGGGCCAACAAGGAGAGCGTGATATAAAGAGATGCGATATACCAGGTGTTGCAAATATACTGGATGGCAATCATGACGGAATCCGGCAGCACATTGCGGAATGTAAAGCCGAAGAAGAAGAGGGATAATTCAAGGATAAAAAACAGGATATAGGGAATCCTCCAGCTCTTTTTGGGGGGAATGGCCTGATATCCCCGCCAGAAGATATAAGGATTCAGCACTATCTGTGCTACTATCGATTGAATGAAAACTCTCATGCCTGTACACTATTTACACGTAATGTTGAATACGACAAGTTCGCTGTCGGTACCGATCCTGAAAGGCGGTCCCCAGAGCGACAGTCCGGAGGAAACGTATATATGGCTGTTCCCCCACCTGCGATAACCATAGCTTTGGTCGAACAGATGGTCGGTGATGAGGCTGATCGGCCATACCTGTCCGCGGTGCGTATGCCCGCTGAACTGAAGGTCGATACCCGCCTTTTCCGTATCCGACAAGTCGTACGGTTGATGATCCAAAAGGATAACAGGTTTTGCGGGATCAATGTTTTTCGCCAGTTCTTGCAGGGATAACCGGGATGTATTGCTGCGGTCGTCCCGTCCGATTATTTGTATGCCGCCCGGCAACGTCACGATTTCGTCCCTCAACAGGCGGATCGGCGTTTCGTTTATGAATTGCATGCTTTTCCGTATGCCGCTGATGTATTCATGATTTCCCGGAACCATGTAGATTCTTAAAGGCGCTTTCAATTCAGCCAGTTCCTCCATCATCTTTTCTTCATAAAGGGGGACTACGCTGTTGTCGATCAGGTCGCCGCCTATCAGGATCAGATCCGGTTTCTGTGCGTTGATCATCTCGACATATTGTTTGAGCTCTTCCTTGTCTGTCCCGTATCCTAAATGAATATCGCTGACGGAAACGACTTTCAACGGCTGTTGATTATGAACCGCCGGCTTGTTGAAAACTATGTTGATAACTTCTGTTTTCGGATGTTGGTAGTTATAATATCCGTAGCTTAACAGACTAAGCGTCAGGAATAAGGATGTATAGAACCCATATTTGAACGGGAAGTTGAAAAGTCGGAACAAGTCGAATACGACCAGGCATAAAACCATGTAAAGCGTGAAAACCAACCAGCCGGTTCCTATTTCGTGGGCCGTATGAGCCAGAACAACCGGTAATTTTGTGTTTCGAGCCAAAAAACTGCCGATAAACGACAAGGCTCCGCACCAAAACAGTACGGCTAATAAAACTTTAACCCCGAAAGGCTGAGCTACCAAAGCCTGTGCCCCTCTCTTGAATATATAGATGTTTCCCGCAAGATAAATACTAATGAGGACAACGAAAAATGTCGGCATAGTTGTAAATTTTCGGCAAAAGTACGGAAACAATTTTAGTTATGGTCGTATTTGATACGAAATTTCTCCAGCAAAACCTTGAAATGATCCTGTGCCGTCAGGCAGGTATCGGCCAGATATCCTTTGATGTGCGGCCAGTGCCGTAAGCCGTTGTAGTAGACCATTTTCAACTCATCGGTTATGATAAAGGGCACATAGTTATTCCGAAGGCATTCACGAAACATAATCAACCGTCCTACGCGTCCGTTGCCGTCTTGAAACGGATGGATGGCCTCGAAGCGTTGATGGAAATCCAGGATATCTTCAAAGGTCGGATTCTTTTTATTGTTATATTCTTTCAGCAATGCTTTCATTTCTTTATGGACGTTTTCCGGCGTTGTAGTGTCGTTGCCACCTACTTCATTGGGTAACTTCTTATAGTTTCCGACCCGGAACCAATCTTTTCGTTCGTCAGATGTACCGGATTTCAAAATAAAGTGGAGTTGTTTGATGTACGTTTCGGTAAGTTTGCCGTCGTTCTCTTGGATAATGTAGTCTACGGCACGGAAATGGTTGGTGGTTTCGATGATGTCGTCTACATTAATCGCTTCATCCGTCACTCCGATCGTGTTGGTTTCAAAGATATAGCGTGTTTGGTCGTGTGTCAGCCGGCTGCCTTCTATGTGGTTGGAGTTATAAGTGAAATCGATTTGTATGCGATGGTATATCCCCCCTTTCATCTGCCCGTCTTTCTGCTCGCGCAGAGCTTTTAGTAAAGGCGATACCCGTTCTGCTTTTTTGCGTTTAGGCAATGCTGCATCGACCGGGATATTCCAGGTCTTTCCGACAAGAACAGCCCCTCTGATTTTGCCTTGTGCACAATAGTTCCGGGCTGTCCGTTCCGAAATACCCTGTCTTCCGGCCCATTCTTTTACTGAAATATATTCCATCTATCGGCAAGTTTGAAGTGACATTATATATACAAAGGTAGTATTTCTTGCCGATATCGGCAAGAAATACTACCATATACTGCATTTACCGTTATGGAATTACAATTTGAAACTACTCGGTTTGATATTCCAACCTTTCACAACGAATGTCGGTTCGGATGGCATATCGCTTGCGCCCGTTTCTATGATGACGGTTTTACTTTCTCCCGGTAAGAGCGAGAAGAAGTTGTCTGTGTAGAAACTGGGGCGCACCGGCTTTTTGTCCTGACCAAGCAATTGAAGCTGGGTGAAGAATGCTACGGTTGAAGAAGGGTTCTTTATTTCAGCTTTAATGAAATGCCGATCACCTTCTTGATAAGTTTTGTAGCGAGTCTTCAGTTGCACCTGTTTCAATTTCGACAGGTCTTCGAATCCGGATGAGGTCGGGCCTGTCAGGGTCTTGCGACCTTCATATTTATCGTTGGAGCGCCAGTAGAATGTATTGGCGATTTCTTTCCCTTTCGTATCGAACAGGCGTAGTTTTATAAAATGAACCTGCGTGATGTTCCGGGGAAAATCGATTGTGAAGACATCGTTTACGACGCCGTCTTCCGGGATATCGATCTTCTGGCTTTTGCTCCATACCTTTTTGCTGTTCAGGTCGTACACTTCGGCAGCTACTTTATAGTCCTTGAATGCCTGGTAGTAGTCATTATAAACGGAAACCGTATTCTTCAGGTAATCAAACTGTGCGTGAAGCGGTTCCAATGCGTTCTGAGTATGGTATAAAGAGGCGGTCGGTTCCAAAGAGTAGTCCCACATGCGGGCGCAAACCTGGCTGACCGGGCAGTTGTGATACCAGAACAATAACCCTGATGCATAGCGGTCACCATAACCGAATTTGTTATAGTTCCAGACTTCCCAGATCGATTTGGAGTTCATGGCACCGACTGCCTGGCCTTTGGTGGCAAACTCTTCGATGGAAGAGGAAGGACCATAATGGTTAGTAAGGTCCGTGTACATGGTCGACATCAGATGGAATCCTCCGCCATCATGATAATCCCATACCTCCTTATTGATCGGCCAGAGGTCTTTCTCATCCATTACTTCGCGGAGCGTTTCAACTGTCGGGATAGTGGGCGAACCATATTCCGGGTTGAAGCCATCGACACGGCTACCGCGTTCGGATGCCGTATTCTCGTAGTGCTGCATCGGGTTCACCTGTTTGTAAGGGCTGCCGTCGTGCACGCCGTCACATTCCGACTGCATCTGGTAACCGCGTGTCCCGTCCAGTTTCATGATCAGGTCTTTTGTTCCCGGCATTTCCGTGCTCTCGTTGGAAGAAACATAGTAGGCCAGTGAAGGATGGTTGCGCAGGCGTTTTACGGTTGCCTCGACGTTGCTCAGGTATAGATCTTTATCCTGCGGATGTTTGGTGTCGCCGGTCATCCAGAATTCCTGCCAGACAAGGAGGCCCATTTCGTCGCATAGCTGGAAGAAATAGTCCGATTCGGCAATGCCGCCGCCCCACAT
The DNA here is from genome assembly GCF_977054455.1 of Parabacteroides sp. NCBI lineage: Bacteria > Pseudomonadati > Bacteroidota > Bacteroidia > Bacteroidales > Tannerellaceae > Parabacteroides > Parabacteroides sp. The sequence continues at coordinate 127,094 of NZ_CDRTCT010000006.1, forward strand.
GCGGATCAGGTTGATACCGGATTGTTTTGTATAGCGCAATTCTGCATAAGTACGTTCGTCGGAGGTACGGAGCATCCCTTCCGGAATCCAGTTGGTTCCCCGGATGAACAGTTTCTTGCCGTTTACGTAGAACTGGCGGGATTTGTCCGGTGTATTCTGGTCGGATGTGATTTCCCGGATACCGAAACGGGTTTTCGTTTCATCGGAAACCTTGCCGTCGACGGTTACGGTCAACTTGAGTTCGTACAGTTCTGGTTTTCCTTTGAAAAGCGGCCACCACAGACGCGGGTTCTTAATCGTGAGCTGCGGGAACTCTTCCGGTGTAAAACAAATTTCCTTTGTTTCCCCTCTGAACAAATTCAGGTCTTTGCTGAATGTTATATCCTCACCGACGATTTCTCCTTTGACCGTGCATTTTACGCCACGCTGTGTCGGGTTTGTCACTTCTACACTGACAGTCTCTTTTGCCAAATCGTAGTTTGGTTGGGCAAGTTCGGATTTGATGAACGGATGGCGGATAACCGCTTTGTCCGTAGCATAGAGGCTGATGTTTTTCCAGATACCGGTATTCCGATCTCGGATCCCGTCGTTGAAGGTGAAGTCCCAGCCGACACTCATCAGCATGGTCGTGTTCAGTCCGATGTTACCGTCTCCACCATTGTGAAACTCGCCGGCGGCTCCCCATTGCTTCGGCTTGATGGTTCCTGCCATATCAACAGGATATACTTTGATCGCCAAGGCATTTTTCTGGCCGATACGGGCGAAATCCGTGATATTGATATACTCCGGTTTGAACATGCCGGACATATTGCCGAGCAGATAACCGTTCACCCATATCTCGGCACGGTAGTTGATACCGTCTACCTGGAGCCAGACGATTTTGTCTTTATAGTTTTCCGGCACGTCGAATTCCGTCCGGAACCAGTAGGTATAAAAATCGCGTCCTGCTTTAGCAAGGTCCGGGATAATATTCTTATCCAGTTTGTTGTTCATCCCGTAATAGGGTTCGGGATAAACCTTGTTGTGTACCAGTGAGTTCAGAACCGTACCCGGAACGATTGCCGGCATCCATTGTCCGGTTTGGTAGCCCGGCTGTGAGATTTTCTCCGCAGGGTCTTTTGTGTCTCCCGCTTTGTACATCTGCCAAGTGAAGTTCCCGTTGTGTCCGTCTTTCGAATCCAGATATATTTTGTCCGGATTCCGGTAATTGTTAGGTGTCTGCGCTTGCATAAAGCAGGCAGACAAGAATAAAAATATTCCAGTGATAATGTTTTTCATACTTTATTTTTTAATTAGGAATCGGATCTCCGGGTGTTTTCTTTGCCGGATCATAAACTGCTACGCCCAACTGGGAATCCGCGCATCCGTAATAGAGATACCATTTGTTTTTGAAATAGACCAAACCTTCGATAAAGACGGTTCCGTCGACATACTGCCCGCTCTTTTCGAATGGAGCCATCGGGCGGAAGAAAGGAACGTCCAGGCGTTGCAGGACCTTCATCGGCTCCTTCGGGTCGGTCAGAAGTTGTCCGGCGCAGTAAGCTCCGGCAGTGAAACGCTTGTCGCGCTTGCTGTCGTTTGTCTGGTTCTTGCCGTTATAAAGCAAGACGATGCCTTTGTCTGTCAGGATAGCGGGAGGACCGCACTCTGTCAAGGCGCTGTCGAAGTATTGGGGACGAGGTTTGATGACGGTCGCCAGTTCGTTTTTCTCGTCTAATATGGGTGTCCAGTTGACCAAGTCGTCGGAGGTTGCCGCGTAGACCGCATGTTCTCCCCAATACATGAAGTATTTTCCACCGATTTTCGTCAGCACTTGTTTACCGTCTTTGATCGTTGTCACCATAGAGCCGGATTTGCAGAAGATGTCTTTGAAGCGTCCGTTGTAGGCTTTTGCAAAAGCAGGGCCGTGTTTCTCCCATTTGACCAAGTCGCGTGAGGTGGCGATGCAGAGGCGTGCCACTTTCCGGTTCCAGGAAGTGTAGGCCATGACATACAGGCCGTCTTCCGTCATGGTCACGCGCGGGTCTTCGCAACCTCCCGGCCATTCATATTCCTTCATGTTGTCTTTGTCCGGATACATGACGGGAGTATTCCGGCGTTTCATGTGGATGCCGTCTTCGGATTCTGCCAATCCGATACGCGAAGTTCGTTTGCCGATTCCCGTTGCAGAATTGTCCTCAGCCCGGTAAAGGACATATATTTTACCGTCTTTTACGGTTGCTGCCGGGTTGAACACATCGCTCTCTTCCCATCCTATTTTTTTGCCCTGCATGGGACAGTCGAATTGGCTGGAAGGATTGGGGGTAATGATCGGATTGACTTTTTCCGGCCTGACAAAACCGCCTAAGGCCCAGTCCGGTAACACATTTTGGGCATACCCGAATAGAGGTAGAACCGCCAGACTGATGAGTAAGATACTTTTTTTCATGTTCTAAAGAATAAAAAAGAAGGTGTGTCAAAAAGAAAATCCTGCTTACAATAGACACAATTTAGGCACGGATTACGCGGATTACACGGAAAGATAATAAATTTATCCGTGTAAATCCGTGAAATCCGTGCCTTAAAGATCGTGATAAAGGAGTTTTGACACACCTCCCAAAGGTTATTTATTGTACAATCGTTTCTATAATGGTACTGTAGTTGACTGCGCCTTCTGTCTTGGCTCCGACACGTACATATATTTTATTGCCATTTCCTTGTATTTTGTACAGATTGTCCTGATAGGTCTTATCGTTTTCCAGATTGAAAACGATCGTTCCTTCCTGCTCCTTTACGGTCTGCTTTCCTGCTTGGTTGGCATTTCCATTATCGACGCCCGGAGCAAAATTCCAGTAGCCGTACACTTCCGATACCTTGAAATTGTTGCTTGTAGGAGTTACCTTATATGTAATGGTAATTTTCTTTCCCGTAACCTGGGCCGAAGCGTTGATTCTTGCATACGGAGTTGCTTTCAGATCCAATGTTGTCTGTCCTTTTACGGTTACAAATTCTTCGCAAGGAGAAACAAAAGGACCCTTTACAACAATTTTATAATCACAGTTGAACAACTTCGTATTTTCGTATGAACCATCCATCTTTGCATAAAAATCGACCGATTGTGTTGCCTCTGTGTTCTGTTCGAACATATTGATAATAACACCGGTAGATCCCTGTACGGGCAGCGGGATCGGTTCATTCGTTTCCGCATCTAAGATTTGTCCTTTGATGCCTCCGTTGGGAGAATCATAATTATCCAGATCGCTCAAACAGCTTGTGAAGCATAAGGAGCAAACGGCCATCAATACTAAACTTATCTTTTTCATATCAAATTTCTAAATTAGATGATTAATTGGTATAACCCGGGTTCTGAATGAGATTCGGATTTGAATTCATATCTGTCTGGTTGATCTTTGTATAATAGTTCTTTTCCAGGAAAATACGTTTCTGTTTCGGAGTATTGGCTCCTCTTTCGAATACATATTTGCCATCACGAATATCATACCAAGGATACAATGCCGTTCCTCTGAATCCATTCAAACCGCCTTGTGCCACATCCAAGTGAGCAATTCTCCAACGTTTCATATCCCAGAAACGATGACCTTCGAATGCCAGTTCCACTCTGCGTTCGTGACGGACCTTTTCCATATTGATGCTTGGCAATAAGGCGATTCCGGCACGTTCGCGGATCTTGTTGACTGCCTCCAATGCTTCGGGAGATTTGTTCAACTCCATCGCAGCTTCCGCCAAATTTAGATAAATTTCTCCTAAACGGAAAACCGGCCACGGAGTTTCTGACTTACCCATGTTCATATCGGTCAATGTCTCGTCCCAGAATTTCTTCTGATAGAAGCCAGTCTTGGAGGCATCGCCGGCATCGGCTCCGCCGTCTTTTCCTGAAGTGCTATAGGTGACTCCGTTGATTTCGACCGTGTTACCTCCATCCGGCTGGCTGGTTGCCACATATCTTTCATTATCGGTGACGATGATTCCTCTTTTCCATTCGATCTTTGTACTTTGGCAAGGAGACCCTGGCAAATAGACGGAAGCGAACAAGCGCGGGTCTTTATTGGCAAATACTTCGTATGGATCGTCGAAACGAATCGGTTTACCGTTTTCTTCCAGTTTCAAAGTGCCTTCGGAGCCGTCTATGTATTCGTATGTTTCCACCATTTCGAGAGTAGGGGCGATACCGCATCCCCAACCTCCGGCGCGATAAGAGAACGGAGCGTTACGTTTGTCCCAGTCATGACCTTTGCCTCCTGCGACATTGTATTGTTTCTGGAAGATATATTCTCCGTTATCACCGTTACCTTTCAGGAACATTTCGCAATAGTTCTGCTCTTTGTTGTCGGCTTTCTTGTTATACAAGGTATAAAGACCTGAAGATATGATTGCTTTGGATGCATCATAAGAAGCCTGGAAAAAACGGTCTGCTTCGGATGCCGGGATTCCGACAAGGCCGTCTAACTGGACGCTCCCATAGCGGGCAATAGAACCGGCATACAAGGCTGCACGCGAACATAATGCCAATGCTACATATTTACTCGCCCGGTATTTGGCTTCCGCATTTCTCGTATCCGGGAGATCTTGCGCAGCCTCTTGGCATTCTTTTACGATGAAATCATAAATTTCAACTTCTTTATTACGAGGAACCATCAGCGCTTCCAGATTATTGGGATCATATTGTTGCGGTTCGTCGATAAGAGGCACGCCTCCATAACGTTTCACTAACGTGAAATAATGCATGGCACGCAGGAAACGGGATTCGGCTAACAACAGTTTCTTTTCGGAATCCGATAAGGCTGTCGCTTCCTGCAACTGGCTGATGAAGTCATTGCAGTTTCGTATATTCTTGTAACGGTCCGAGAACTTCTGTTCGAACAACGCGTCTTCATACGTGTATGTGGCATTTCCGTTATCGAATAGAGGATCTTTCTGGAAAGAACCTTGTGCTTCGTCAGACATGGAAGAGGCATTTTGCAAACGCCATGCGTCACGATACCAGTAATTGAAATCTTCCAGGTTCAGACCGTCATACAAATTAACCATTACGCCGTTGATCAATTTAGCGTCTTGCCAAACTTGTTCGGGAGTTATGATGTCGAAAGATTCTTTTTCAAGATAGTCAGCGCAGGCTGTCGTACCTAACAAAAGCAATCCACATCCGATATTTTTTATAATTGTTGTCTTCATCGTTTCTTATTTTAGAATGTTAGATTAACACCGAAGTTAAATGTTTTCATTTGTGGATAGTATCGGAATGCACCGTCTTTATTTTCCGGGTCCATATATTTCATGATACCGGTGCGGCTGGTAATCGTAGCCGTATTGAAGCTGTTTACATATATGCGCAGGTTCTCGATTCCGGCTCTTTGCATCCATCTTTTCGGGAAGGTATAACCTATCTCGACCGTTTTCAGACGCAGATAATTGGCTTTCTGCTTTGTCCATGTATTGTTTCCCGAATTGGAAGAGAAACCTGTCGGACGCAGTGCCGGCATGAAGCCCGGAATCCATTCGCTGAACATATCCGACGGATCTTCCCTGTGCCAGCGATCCAACCAAAGTGTCATACCGTTACCAAGACCTTGCTGGATAAACGGAGACATAAAGTCGCCGCTTGTAAACACTTCATGCCCTGCTGCACCCTGGAAAAAGAGGGTTACGTCAAAGCCCTTATATTCTCCGTTTAGATTCAAGCCATAGTATAAGCGAGGTGTATTTCCGTGTCCGATCGGCTGCTCGTCCTTTCCGTCGATGATACCGTCGTTGTTCCAGTCTTCAAACTTTAAGTCGCCGGGCATCAATGATTTGTTGCCGTTATTATCCTGGATCGGTGAGTTAAGAATCTCTTCATAACTCTGGAATTGCCCGACACATACCTTACCCCACTGGATATCTTTGTAGCGGTCATTGGTGTTGTTTCTCCAGTCGTCGTACATATTGGCTGAAGCTGCACGTTCAACATGCTCATTATAGATACGGGTAGTAGAGAAATTCGCTTTTACATCATAAGTGAAGTCTCCTATTTTATGACGATGTCCGACAACGATTTCAAACCCCTGGTTTCTGTCGGAGTTCAGGTTTTCAACCGGAAGTTCCTGGCCGAATGTCGTTGGCAAGGTAAGCTGGCGTTTTGTCAGAAGGCCACTGCGTTTGCGGACGAAGTAGTCAAATTCCACATTTACCAGACCGGACAATACAGATGCTTCGAACCCGACATTTGTCGTTTTGGACTCATACCAGGTTAAAGCCAAGTTGGGCATACCTCTGTCTTTAGCTCCATTGGTAAGTCCGCCTGTACCTAAAACGTAGTTGCCGGCAGGATACCGATAACCTTGTAAATATTGATAGGCTCTGTATTTCCCATCCTTTTCGTCATCATCGCTATAACCGGTTACACCTTCATCTCCCACTTTTCCGAAAGAACCTCTGATCTTGAAGTTGTCGACCATAGGCAACGCTTCTTTGAAGAATGCTTCTTCGGAAACACGCCAACCCAAAGATACGGCAGGGAAGAATCCCCAACGATTGTCCGGGGCAAATTTGTAGGAACCGTCGTAACGGAAACTGAGTTCTGCCAAGTATTTGTTGTCGTATGCGTAATTGACACGTCCGACCAAACCGGCATGAGCGGAAACACGGGCTGTTCCACCGTTGTCCATGTTTGTCTTGTCTCCTGCATCTATTTGATCGAGTGCTCCGACTGTAAACTGGCGGTATGCTTTCAGGATATCGGTACGGTCATTATAGAATTCCCATAAAACCAATGCTCCGATATCATGTTTGCCGAATGTATTCTTATAGTTCAGGGAGATTTGTCCGTTCGGTCTGAAATAGTTGTCATTCTGAGTTGTTAACTCTGAAATGGTATGGCTTCCGGAAGCATTATAAACGTCATTAACAGTATCATAGGTGTATTCATAATATTCTTTATACCATTTTCTGCTGTATTTGTTATTATAGTCGTAAGAGAACAATGCCTTTGCGGATAAACCTTTCACCCAGGGCATTTCCCAGTTCAAACCGATCGACCCGTTAAACTCGCGACGGTCTCTTCTGTCGTATCCGACATTATCGATATCCGAAAGATGGACGGGGTTTCCTTTATCACCCGGATTTGACCAGTAGTCCGGATTGTCATTAGCATAAACCGGAAATACGGGTTTTGCCATCTGAATACTACGACTTAACGGTTCCCCATCCTTTTCGTAGGGTTTCATTCGCGTGTCCAAACGTCCGCTCAGTTGCAAGTCTACCGTAAAACCTTTGACGATTTCTGCACTGATATTGGAACGTACGTTATACTTTTTGTAATTGAATGCTTTTGACTTATAAATACCTTCTTGGTCTGTCAAACCGAGCGAGAAGAAGTATTTTACTTTTTCCGCACCGCCCGATACGCTTAAATTGTGATACGTGGCAGGAGCTGTCTTGCGGATTACCTCGTCATACCAGTCCGTTGTCCCGATTCCCTGTTTGAAACGTTCGAGGTCGTCGGCAGAGTAAGGAGCCGGGATTCCGATATTTTGTTGGGCTTCGTTATACAGGGTAGCATATTCGTATCCGTTGTAATATTCCGGATAGCGGGTTATGTTCTGTATGCCGACATATCCATTGTAGTTGATTTTCGGCTTCCCGATTTCCCCCTTTTTGGTTGTAACAAGGATAACGCCGTTTGCCCCTTTGAAACCGTAAACGGCAGCGGAGGCATCTTTCAGGATACTGATTGATTCGATGTCATTGGCATCGATCTGTTTGAAATCGCGTTCCACACCGTCGACAATCACCAGCGCGTTGCCATAACCGCGAATATCGATGCTCGCATCGTCATCACCTGGAGCGCCGCTTCTCTGTACGGCACGTAAACCGGGCAGCTTACCGGCCAGCGCATTACTGACATTCGGTGTTTTGACAGTGGCAATATCCTTGGCTTGGAGTGAAGCGACCGATCCTGTTACGGATGCACGTTTCTGGACACCGTAACCGACAACGACCACTTCATCCAATGCTTGAGAGTCTTCGACCAATTTAACCTGGATGTTTGTCTTGTTGTTTACCGGCATCTCCTGGTCTTTGTAACCGATATATGAAATGACCAGTACGGCATTCGGTGCTACATTTAATGTGAAATTGCCGTCCATATCGGTAATCGTACCGTTGGTAGTGCCTTTTTCTACGACATTGGCACCGGCGATAGGGCCTAATGCATCTTCTACCACACCTTTTACCGTGTGTTTTGCTTGTTGTGGGCTGCCTGCTGCTCCGGCCGGTGAGAGAACGATGTAAGAACCTTCGATTTTGAAGGATACATTGTTGTCGAACAGGTTTTGCAATACTTCCTGCAAAGAAGTATTTTCGGCATTTACTGAGACTTTTCGGTTAACATTTACGTTCTTGTTGTAAATGAACAGTAAATTAGTCTGGCTTTCAATGTCGTTCAAGATGTTTTCCAGCCGGACGTTGTTTTTGTTAAGTGTGATGCGTATGCTCTGTGAACTTACCGTTTCTGCTTGTGCGCACATGGCACAGGAAAGGAAGAACAGAGATGTCATCTTTAAAACACGAGATACACAAATTTTTCTTTTCTTCATCTTTGTGATAGTTAAATAAATGATATTAGATTGAAACTTCATTTTTACATTGGACATAGTTTGTCCTTCATTCTAATTATCTCCTCTTCATAGGCTTATCTATTTAATTGTTTATTGAATGCGAATTTCAGTTCCGCTCTCTCGCTCGAAGGTGAAGTGAGCATCTTGTTGCAAAGCTCTCAGCACCTGTTCAACCCCGTCGGATATACGGAACTTCCCACTACAGGCATAATTGTCGAGCGTATGATTGTCGATAATTATCCGGATACCGAAATTTTTCTCAAGTTTCTTCATCAAATCCTTGAAATTGATATCCTTAAAAGTGATAAGCCCCTCTCTCCAACTGTATGGATTGAAGTCGGTGATGGGAGTGACCGTCAGCTTTCCGTTGTTGAGGCTGACGGTATTATTGGGTTCTAACACAACTGATTCGTCTGGCTGTGACTTGTCGGTGACTTTTACGCTGCCTCGTATGAGGGCTGTGGAAAATTCATTTTCGTTGTAGGCTTCCACATTGAATTGTGTTCCTAAAACTTCCACTTCGCAACGTCCTGTATTGACAATAAACTTTTTGTCTTTGTTCTTGGCTACATCGAAAAATGCTTCTCCTTTCAAACGGACTTCCCTTGTGTCTCCGTTAAACGAAACCGGATAAGAAAATTCCGACCGGGCATTCAGCCAGATATGCGTCCCGTCTGAAAGCGTTACTTCAACCCGCTGTCCGGCAGGGACTTTAATCGTGTTGAGCGCTATTTCAGGCTGGATGTTTTTAGTGGTGAATACCGGAATGTTATACAACAAGAATAGGGCGATAACAGCGGCGGCAGCACTTCCGATCCATTTCCAGAGTGGTACGGACTGCTGACGGACATGATTTTCTTTTTGAAAAGCATTTAATTGGAGTGCGTCGAACAGAGCACGTTCATGATAGAAAGTTTCTCTGTTTGCTTTATCAGCATTTACCCACTGGCGGATCAGAGTCAGCTCGTTGTCAGTGGCTTCTCCGTTAAACATTTTATGTAGTAGCTTCCTTTCCATTTTTTCCTGTTTCTATATTAAGGGCGAACGGGAGGGGAAATACCCTAAAGGGAAAATGAACTTTTTTCGGATTTGCATCTGTCAAGTATGTTTTTCAGCGAAAAATCCTTGTCGGGATGTTGGGGAGTTACCGGAGTCTCCGGTTCGTTTTCAAGCGTATTCGATTCGCAGGCCGACAGCGAGAAGCTCATGCACACCCCCAGCATCATGGTCGTTAAAAGTTTCATATCCGCTCCTTTTTTATGGTTTATACTTATAGTATTATTTGTACAATATAGAATGACTAAAATCAGCGATTCTCAATAAACTCTAATCATGATAATAATACCCCATTGGTTTTTATATTTTTATTGCATAAGATTTTATATCTTTGTATCCCTATAATCGGGTTACAAATGTTAGCATAATTAAAGACTTGTAACGATGTTATTCGGATGGGAACGAATGGAGAAATAAATCTATTCGAAAAGGCAGAATATCATTCACTTGCAAAAATGTTTGGGACAACCGATCAGTAATTAATATCCTATATATGATTGACTTCGACGAATATATACGCCAAGGTGAGCCACAAAAGCGAGAGAAAGGATATGCATGGCAAACCGCAATCGGCTTGCAGGCCGTCGATGGACTTAAGCCATCCCACTATCTGATTGAAACCGCCCGAAAAGATATTGAGGGCGAAATTACGATTGACGAAGCAGAACAGCTCATAAAAAGCTACTACCAGTCTAAGGAAGCACGCACTCCCGAAGATGCGGAAATGCATGAGGCAGATACGGCATCGACCAACATTCGTAGGCTTCTTACCGAAAAAACATTTGCGTTTACGCTTGTCGGACTGACATCGATTCATCGTCGGATATTCGATGGTGTATTCAAGTTTGCCGGTCAAATACGCGATTACAACATCACGAAAAAGGAATGGGTACTTCGTGGAGATACAGTGCTCTATGTTTCCGCGCCCGACCTTCGCAAAGCGATTGAATACGACTTGGAACAAGAACGTCAGTTCGACTATTCAAAAGTGGACAGGGATGGATTAGTGAGCCACATAGCCAAGTTTGTGTCGGGACTATGGCAAATCCATCCGTTTGGCGAGGGAAATACCCGAACAACTGCCGTGTTCATGATTCTCTATCTACGTTCTATGGGCTTTGACGTAACAAATGACCTATTCGCCAATTATTCGTGGTATTTCCGTAACGCGCTGGTACGCGCCAACTACCAGAACGTACAAAAAGGCATTATGCGTAATTCCGAATATTTAGAGCGGTTCTTTCGCAATCTTCTATTGGGTGAAACTAATGAATTGCGGAATCGGTATATGGTCGTAAATGCACCGAAAGAACTGGTTACAGAGCAAGCACAACCTGATAACCGTACAAGTACCGAACAACCTGCCGTACAAGTAACCGAACAAGTTCTCGCTTTGTTGCTCGCCTTGTCAAACGAACAATTGTCGTTGAAAGGATTAATGGAGAAAGTCGGTTTGAAGCATCGCCCGACTTTTATAGAAAACTACATAAATCCTGCTGTCGAGACAGGTATTCTCAAGATTTTATATCCCGATACCCCCAATCATCCAAGGCAGAAATATTTGCTGACAGCAAAAGGACTGGCCTTATATAATGATCTAAAGATAAAACATTCTATCTAATAGTTAGTCAATCGCAATTATATTACATTTACTAAAAGACATGAACTTATATATTCCCCTGGTTTAGGGATAAAATACAAGTACCTGATATACTTTGAATGAAGTAAAAAAACGAATCTTAAAATAGCATATTGGTAAGCATTGATAACCAGCCTATTAAAGTTTCCCCCTGAAGGAAACGAAAATTCCCTCAGCGGGGAACGAGAGTTTCCTGTGCTGGAAACGCAAGTTCCCTCGGTAGGAAACGGGAGTTTCCCTGTAAGGAAACTTCATGAAAGTAAAGACAGAATGAAGAACTTGTTATTAATTGTAGAAGAAATCGAATACAAATAGTAGGCAGGGGAGGTAATCTTTCAGTTCTTTTCGTAGCACGTTTAAGGCTTTGCTAATGTGGAACTCAACACTTTTTACAGAGAGATTTGTCTCTTGGGCAATTGTCTGATAATTTTTCCCTTCATAGCGACTCATAATGAATATGCGACTGGATTTTTCCGGTAATTTGGCTAAGGCCCGGCTAATAAGTTCCTGCACTTCATTGCTGAATAACGTTTCCGGCTCGCATGCCTCCAGGCTGGAGATACGCATTTGTAATTCCCATTCTTTGTTCGATAATAAGTTTTCGGCGATATTGCTCCAGGTACGTTCCCGTTGAAGATAGTCTAAGCATTTGTTTTTTAGGGTGACTAATATATATAAAGGTATGTCTTTGACTTCTTCTAACCGATGCCGGTTCTCCCAATAGTACATCAGGCTTTCCGTCACCAGGTCTTCCGCTGCTTCTTGATTGTATGTATAAGAATAGGCGAACCGGATATATCGGTCCCGATGGGTGACGAAAATATTATTGAATCGTTTTATGTCCGTTTTCTCATCCATGATGTGCTGTTCGAATGGATTTAGTTCTAAGGAACTATGGTTGTTTATCTGACAAAAATAAGTAAAATTCTTTTTCACGGTCGGCAATTTGGTGAATACAAATATAAAAAACGTCATTTTTTTCTGCAAACAACTATTCAACGGGTGAAAACAAGTACCATTACCGTCCTAATCTCCCCCACAAAATCCATAGTTCCCTTAGTACTAAGGTCGCAATCCTCTCATTCTATTATCAACTCTGTACAATCTTAATTGTCGACAATGCGGAAGGCAGGCAGATATATCGTTTGCCAGGGTCGGAGATCAACCGAACTGTTTGGCGAGCTGTAATGCTATGCTTTATCATGCGTAACCCTATGCTTTGGCATGCGTAACCAATAGGGTTATTGTTGAAAAATAGTCATTGTTGATTATCAGTTGTTTATGATGATAGATGATAGATAAAAAAGCTTTTGGTAAAAGTTTATGGAAAATGAATTAAAAAACGTCACCTTTAAGGCGGCGTTTTTTAATTCGAAATCATAAAAGTTTTACAAAAAGGCCTTTTATCTATCATCTATCATCATAATTAACTGATAATCAATGAAGGCTTATGATAGGAAAAATAATAAATGCTTTTTATTTACGTGGATATCCCACCGGATTGTTCATGATCGGCAATTCTTGTAATCCGAGCACGTGGTGACTTGATTAAATACTCGACAAAAACCTCACGAAAGGAACTATATCCCCCTCAACGCTTGCTTTTTCGAGAGCTGTCATATATTCATCCCGCTTTTCCACAGGGATAATCAACCAATCGTAACCCCCCGAAGCCAACATGGCATTCATTAAGAATCGTCCGATACGACCGTTTCCATCCATAAAAGGATGAATATAAGTAAACAGGAAATGACCTAATACGGCTCTTACACAGGCTTCCGGTTCTTCTTTGAGCAACTCAAACAAAGTGGTCATGGCATCACGAAGTGCGCCCGGATTTAAGGGGGTGTGCATCGAGTTACGAATATAGACCTGATGGGAACGATAACCGACAATATCGGAGGGTTTGATAATGCCCGCCGTAACGCAGGGCATGAACATTTCGCTGTGCCATGCCGATAAATCCCGTTCCGCCACATCCGCACTGTTACTACCTTTAAGAATATCCGATACGCTCTTTTTGACTTCCTGAAAGGCTTGCCAATAGCCACGTGCGGCAAGCGCATTCTTTGAATCCATATCCTCTCCATCCGGTTTCCATGCACCGCTTTTTACTTTGTTTATTAATTCGTCGGTAACCCGATATCCTTCAATAGACAAGGAATGATAAGCATCCAATTTGTATCGGGTTTCCATTCGCTCTAAAAATTCTTTGGCGGAAAGATTACTTTTAAGCCGGGTGAAATTAGCAATTACATCCTCTCTCATATTCTGCCACATCAAGCGCAAACGGACAGCATAGGGAGATTGTGACACATGAATTTCCATCACCTTTTCAAACGGGTCTTCTTCATAAATGGTATAACCCATGCGTTTCATTGTTCCGGCTATTTCATCGGCTATGTCTGTTCGCCCGATATTGCGAAATGCGCCAATCACTCTACCTGCCCGGACTGTTTGCCCTGTATCTACCAATATCTTCAAAATGATTATTGCAAAACACGAATATGATGCTTATGTATCACACGAATATTCTGCAAATATAGTCAATATACTTGGAACGTAAATCTCAAAAGGGGATGATATGTATATAATTATTTAGGGCAATGAACCGCATGGGCTAAAGACCTACTCCCGAAACTCGAGTTATTTTTGATATCCCACCGGATTGTTCATGATCGGCAACTGGTTGTCTGTTAATTTCAGAATCCGTTTTAAAGCTGCCTGGTCCATCGTGGCACGGGGAACGGTTGCCAGACCTGTAGCTGCGCAGAAAATATTGATGTTCTGGCAAACGATGCCGGCATCGACAGCTGCCATCAGTTTGGTGTGGTCGGCAATGTTTCCGAAGCGGGAAAGATCGGAAACGAGCACCAGGCTGATCGGGGCCGATTTGACAAAGTCCTGACTGCCGGCAACAGCAGCCCGGTGATCTCCTTTGGCAATGGGTTGCAGGCTGTTTGCTTTGGCATCGTACAAGTAAGCGCCCTCTTTCATGATGACATAAATATCGATATCCTGTTTGTTCAGGGCGGAAGGCGCCGTTCGTTTCCCATCCGGGCGGTTTATCCCGTTTGCGGCCCACAGCAAATCCGATAGATCCTGTAGACTGAGTTCCTTAGCCGCATACTCCCGGTCGGAGTGGCGGTCGGCTAATGCTTTCGTGACGGAACTGCCTCTGTCTTTGTCCGGCGAGTTCAATTTGATTGCTTTCAGATCTTGTGCATGCATAGTGACGATGAGCAGCAACGCTGCAAAAATGATTGATAATTTTCTCATAAACTTGTCCTTTTTATGAATGGTTTCTACAAAAATAGGTGAAATCTTTGGAAATCGAACATCTAAATACAACTTTTACAATTCTTTAAATCGCTAAAAATACGAATGCTTCGTAGATAAAGCTACATTTGCAACTGTTTTTAATTTGTTTAAATCGATAATATCTAAATTCTCAAATTTAATGAAAGAAAAACTACTCTATTTAATGCTGATACTATTTGCGTCTGCGTCAGTGTTTGCGCAGACCGGAAGTGGATCGGCGGCCTTTACGATTAAGGGCCAAGTAGTCGACTCTTTATCCAATGAGTCCGTACCTTATGCCACATTGAGGATAGCTTTGGCTTCCGCACCGCAGAATCCTGTGAAATTGTTGGCTTGTGATGATGATGGCAAGTTCACGGCAACGATGAACAAGCCGGGTAAATATGTGATGACAATGGAATCTTTAGGAAAAATTCCTGTTAAGAAGGCATTTACCTTGTCGGAAAACAAGAAAGTCGTGAATTTCGGCAAGTTGTTTATGAATGACGATACCCAGCAGTTAAAAGAGGTTACCGTAACGGCCCAAAAGCCGCTGGTCAAGGTGGAAGTCGATAAATTGACTTACAGCCTGGAAGACGATCCGGAAGCTAAAACCAGCAATGCGTTGGAAATGTTCCGTAAGGTTCCGATGGTCACTGTGGATGGCGAGGATAAAATCCAGCTGAAAGGATCTTCCAATTATAAAATTTATATGAATGGCAAGCCCTCCAACCTGCTGAGCGGCGACAATGCTTCCGATGTATTGAAAAGTATGCCGGCCAGCTCGATCAAGAACATCGAGGTCATTACCGATCCGGGATCCAAATATGATGCTGAAGGTGTCGGCGGTATAATCAATATCATTACGACCAAGAACGCCTTGCAGGGATATACGGGAACGGTTCGTGCCAATGCCAGTACGCTGGGTAGCTTCGGCGGCGGCGGCTATGTCTCGATGAAGGCAGGGAAGTTCGGTATTACAGCCAATTATGGTTATAACTACCGTAATTCCCCTTGGAATGATGCCTATTCGATGCGGGATGAGCAGGAAGCCAAATACCAGCAGGGTGACGAGACTTTTACCCGTCCGTCTTCTTTGTTGAACGAGCATGGACGTAGCAAAAACAAAGGCCCGTTCCAATATGGTTATCTGGAAGGGAGCTATGAGATCGACACGTTGAACTTATTGAGTGTTGGTGTTAATTTGTTCCGGGGAAAATCGAATAATCTGTCCGAGCTGATTGCGGATAAGGTCAATCGGACCGATCTGACAAATGGAGAACCGACAACAATGTATTCTTATAAACGCTATTCGGATTCGAAGGGGACGTTCGGTTCCACGGATGTCAATGTCGATTTCCAGCATTCGACCAGTAAGAAGGATGAATTGCTGACGTTGTCTTATCGTTTCAGCCAATCGCCCAATGACAATGAAGGACATTCAAGGCTTGAAGATCTGGAAGGCGTTTACGCTCAGGCTTACCGTTATCCTAATTGGAATATCAATGATGCTTCCACAACGGAACATACGGCACAGGTCGATTATACGACCCCTTTGTTTAAAGATCAGACACTGGAAGCCGGTGTAAAATATATAAACCGCCAGAGCAAGAGTAATACATTGGAGCAGGTAAAGGATTCTTTGGATGCTTGGCAGGATATTTCGCAGCGTAATAGCGATTTCCGCCATACCCAGCATATTTATTCCGCTTACTTGGGGTATATGGTCAAGTTCAATAAGTTCGGGGCTAAAGCAGGTGTCCGTGCGGAAGGAACCAGCCTGAATGCGGAGTTTGCCAAGGCGCCGGAAGAAAACTTCAAGACAAACTACTTTGACATTGTTCCGAATGCGACATTGACTTATCAGTTGGATATGTCTTCACAGTTTCGTTTAGGATACAATATGCGTATCCAGCGTCCGGGCATCTGGTATCTGAATCCGTATTTGAATAATATCGACCCGCAGCGTATCTCGCAAGGTAATCCGAACCTGGATTCGGAAAAGAGTAATAATGTGAACTTCAACTTTAGTAAGTTCGCACAGAAGTTCAGTATTAATGCAAGTTTGAGCTATACATTCGTTAATAATGCGATTGAAAGATATACGATAATAGCAAACTTCCCGGAATCCAATCCGCTTTCTCAATATAACGGAGCTTCTTATAGCACTTATGGGAATATGGGAAAACGTCAGCAGGTCGGATTGTTCCTGTATGGCAGCTGGAATCCGGTTCCTCTGTTCCGTATCTATATGAACGGCGGATTCGACTATACGAATATCGACAGCAAGAAAGCATTGGGACTGACAAAGGATGGTGTGGCCGGTCGAATCTTTGCAGGAACACAGTTCAATTTGCCGAAAGATTTCCGTATTAATTTGCATGGAGGTTATTTCAGCCCGTGGATCCAATTGCAGAGTGAACAATCTCCTTTCTATTTTGCCGGGTTGAATATCAGCAAGGATTTCCTGAAAAAGAAACTCTCTGTCTCTTTAGGAGCACAGAACCCGTTCTGGAAAACGATGAAGATGGAATCGACTACGACAGGCGAAGGGTTTGTGGACCGTTCTACCACTTGGCGTCATGCCCGTGAGTTCCGTTTGAGTGTCTCTTATCGTTTCGGTACGATGAAAGGACAGATCAAGAAAGTCCGCCGTGGCATCAGCAATGACGATACTAAAGGCGGTGGAGAAAGCAACAGCGCCGGTGGCGGCGAACAAGCGATGTAAAGCCAATCTTGCTTGAGGGCAGCTCCCTTGCCGTTTGTTTTGACTGACGGCAAGGGAGTTTTTTTATTTAAAATGGCGCTCTCGGACAAATCTGTCCGTCCAATTAGACAAATTGTGCCTGTCTCTCTGCCGTCAATCGCCTACTTTTGAACCGTAAATAAAGAATTTTGTAAACATGAAACACACAATCTTCAGTCTGATACTCCTTTTTATCAGCACTTCAGTCTTTGCCGCACGTAAGGAAATCCTGTTGAACGAGAACTGGATGTTCCGTTTTTCCCATCAGGTACAGTTTAAAAGCGAGGAACGCGTGAACCTGCCTCATACCTGGAACAGCGGCGATGCCCTTTCCGGTAAACAGGATTACTATCGCGGAATGGGTAACTATACCAAAACGCTGTTTGTAAAGCCCGAATGGAAAGGCAAACGCCTCTTCCTGCGTTTTGAAGGAGTCAATACAATTGCGAATGTTTTCATAAATGATGTTCATATCGGCGAGCACCGCGGGGGATATGGCGCGTTTGTATTCGAGATTACGGATAAGGTGAAATATGATGCCGACAACCGGATATTGGTAAAAGTGAATAATGCCTTGCAGCAGGATGTCATGCCGTTGGTCGGCGATTTTAACTTCTATGGAGGGATCTACCGGGATGTAAATCTGATTATCACAGACCCGGTTAATATCTCGTTGACCGACTATGCTTCTCCCGGTGTCTATCTGATTCAGAATAAAGTAACGAAAGAGCAGGCCGATGTAAGAGCAAAAGTTCTGGTATCTAACGGAAGCGCGACGGCTCAGCCTGTAAAAGTGGACGTCAAGATCTGGGATGGCGATAAGCTCGTCCAACAGCAGGATATAAAGGTCACGGTGGATGCCAATGACTGGGCCACAACCGGAATGGATTTGACAATACGGAACCCCCATTTGTGGAAGGGTCGCAAAGATCCGTTCATGTATAAGGCAGAAGTCTCTCTTTCCTCAGAAGGCCAAATAATCGACCGGATTGTCCAGCCGTTGGGATTGCGTTTTTATCATGTGGATGCGGAGGAAGGTTTCTTTCTGAATGGCGAATATCTGAAACTGAAAGGCGTATGTCGCCACCAGGATCGGGCGGAACGGGGAAATGCGCTTTATAAGATGCACCATGATGAAGATGCGGCCATTATGGTCGAGATGGGAGCTAATGCCGTTCGTCTGGCTCACTATCCGCAAGCGACTTATTTTTATGATCTGATGGATAAGTATGGTATTGTCACCTGGGCTGAGATCCCGCAGATCGGGCCGGGCGGATATCAGGACCAGGGTTACATCAACCAGCCTTCTTTCCGCGAGAACGGGAAAGAGCAGTTGAAAGAACTGATCCGCCAGCATTATAATCATCCGTCGATCTGTTTCTGGGGACTGTTCAACGAGTTGAAGACCATCGGAGACAATCCTACCGAATATATCGAGGAACTGAACGACCTGGCTCATAAGGAGGACCCGACCCGCCTGACGACATCTGCCAGCTTCCTTTCTTATGACGATGATATAAATAAGGTAACCGATGTGATTGCCTGGAACCAGTATTTCGGTTGGTATGGCGGTTCACCGTCCGATATGGGGAAATGGCTGGACGCCAATCACAAGGCGCATCCGGAATATAAGATTGCCATCAGCGAATATGGCGCAGGGGCGAGCATCTACCACCAGCAGGATTCCGTGAAACGGGGGATTGCTTCCGGCTGGTGGCATCCGGAGAATTATCAGACCTATTATCATATCGGTAACTGGAAAGCTTTGGCGGAACGTCCGTTTGTCTGGGGCTCTTTCATTTGGAACCTGTTTGATTTCGGAGCGGCCCACCGTGTGGAAGGCGATCGCCCCGGCATCAACGACAAAGGTCTGGTTACTTTCGACCGTAAGGTGAAGAAAGATGCTTTCTATTTCTATAAAGCGAACTGGAACGAAGACGAACCGTTTGTCTATATTACGAACCGTCGCCATCGCGACCGTTCCTTGGCTGTTACGGATATCATGATCTTCTCCAATCAGCCGGAAGTCGAATTGTTTGTAAACGGAAAAAGCATCGGCAAACAAAAGCCGGACGAATATGCGACATTCGAGTGGAAAGGTGTCGCTTTGCAGGATGGGGAGAATACGATAGAGGCTCGTTCCACCCAAAAGAAGCATCCTGTGAATGACAAAGTGGTCTGGACGGTGAAGTAAAAATAGTACACAAGAAAGAAGAATCAGGTACGCCGATGACGCGGATTAGGCGGATGGGCGCGGATCATATTAATAGAAAAAATCTGCGTAAATCCGTTAAATCCGCGTCATCCGCGTACCTGGTTCTTCTTTTTGCGTCTTTGGCTTTAGTTCCCGTAAGGAATCAGTTCTTTCAGTATTTGTTCTTTATACCACGGATCATCCGCCTCTTTCAGCAACGGAACCATTTGTTTGCATAAGTCGGATATGATCTCTTTATTCTCCTGCCAGGGCAGGTTCTGCATCTGATACGGATCTTTCAGGTCATCAAACAATAGGACCTCCTTGAGTTCTTTTGTCTTCCGGTCGATCGTGAGCGACATTGTATATTGATGTGTTTTGATTCCTCTCGACACCGGAAAATAAGAAATGACTTTTCCTTCGGCGTCCTTGTCGCCATCGACATTTTTGATGTACAAGGCTCCCTGACGCAAAGGAACGGAAGAGTCCTTTCCCGTAAAACGTCCCGCATAATTCCGTCCTTCCACGGTTGTCGGAATTTGTTTTTCCAGGCCGCACAGTCCGAGTAGGGTCGGCATGATATCAGGGGAAGACAACAAAAGCTCGCGGTCGATCCGAGGGGTTACTTTTCCGGGGAAACGAACCATAAACGGGACGTTCATGCTTTCGGCGTAAGGCGAGTTTTTCGGATCGTCCGTATTTTGGCTGCACATGGTCTCTCCATGATCGGAAGAGAAAATAACGAGGGTGTTCTTGTCCAATCCCTGTTTTTTGAGTTCGTCCAATATCCGTCCGAAAGCCCGGTCGATGCCTGTCACCGATGCAAAGTAATAACGTACGGATGGTGCTTTTTTCATTTCCCGGTTCACATTCGGACGAATCAACAGGCTGTCCAACGGGAGGTCCTTATATAGGTTGTAATCTTCCTCCATGCAATCTTCCAGTGAGGCATACGGGCTGTGAGGCGGGTTGAAGCTGACCATCATAAAAAACGGCTTATTCGGATCCCGCACGTTCCCTTCATTCCGCAGGTAGGAGATGGCTTTGTCTGCTTCATGTTCGGGCGACCACTCGTTTATCTCATGCTTGACGCCTTCGGTATCCCAATAGTGCGGATGCTTGTGGACGTCATAGGTCCCGTACGAATACCAGTAATCGAAACCATGCCGGCGTTCTGCCGGAGTATAGGCATCCCAGGCCGGAACACGGTCTTCCACGTATTTTCCGGGACGTTCCGGGTCATTGGGAGTCGGGCAGTCGACATGCAGTTTCCCGATATAGGCACAATTATAGCCTGCCTGGCTGAACACGTCGCTGATGCAGGTTGCATCTTCGCGCAATGAACTGATCGGGCGGTTGGCATTACAGTTTAGAGGCACTCCGCTATGTTCCGGAAACATCCCCGTCAACAGTATTCCCCGGTGCGGACTGCTCAGCGGGCAGTTGCTCATGGCCGAAGTCAGCACAACGGATTCTCTCGCAAACCGGTTCAAATTAGGCGTATGCACCGGATCCCCCTCAAAATTCACCGCTTCTCGGAATCCTGTTTCCCGCCAGAATCCCATCGCATGGTTACGCATCTGGTCGGGGAAGATGTAGATGACGTTAGGGATAGAAGGAGAATCTGTAGAAACCGGAGTTTTGCATCCTGTTATAAAAGTGGTTATACAACCGAGGCTCAAGTAAATAAATTTTTCCAATTGTTTTTTGTTATCTGTATTCATAAGCTATGCAAGATTATTGGATACAAATTAAATTAAAAAGGTTGTAAGAAAGGAATAATTACCTGTAATCTTACAACCTTTTGAAATTTCTATCTGAAATTAGTGCTTACCAATCTGGATTTTGTGTTAAAGCCGGATTCTTTTCAATTTCATTAGCAGGAATGGGCCATAAATAATCACGTGATTTTACGACGCGAGTATAATAAGATTTTCCTGTAAAACCTTTTTCAGCTTTACCGTTTAGGGTTTCTAATAATCCCCAACGACGCATATCACTGAAACTATGCCCTTCTGCGGCTAATTCGACTGCACGTTCATGCTTGATACGCTGGAAGATTTCTTCTTTAGTGTTAGCATTCAACCAAGTCGGTCCGCTATTTAATCCCGGCATGTCTACACGAGCACGGACCTGATTGATCAGAGCGACAGCTTCGGCTTGTTTACCTAATTCGTTATCACATTCTGCCAACATTAATAAAACGTCTGCATAACGGATTAATGGGAAGTTGATCGGTGTGTCCTCACGGTTGTTGATAGCACCATCCATATCGTATTCGGCAACAAACTTACGCCACAAATAATTTTCATAATTGCCGTTGACACGGATCAACCCATGACCATCGTCCTGGCCTTCTTTACCGATTACATATTCGCAATCCATTGGTGCGTTAGAGTACCAACCTTTATACATGGTATAAGGTAAGATAATACTTGCAGCCATACGTGGATCACGTTTGTCATACATTTCCAATAATTTGTCTTTTGCTTCCGGATAAGCTTTTACGACAGATTTTTTTTCTACATCTGCACGGAATGTCGCATCCTTAATTTTATCATCAGTAGTGAATCCCGGTACAACCTCTTCCCAATCGAACGGGCGTCCATCTTTCCATTCATACGAATCGACAAAATCGGTGGCAGCCATTACGTTATTCCAGCAACTCCCGAAAGAGGCACGACTTCCCATGTAGAATGTCATGGGCATACCGATATCAGTACCGACACCTCCGATATTCTGTATAGCGAAGATCATTTCATTACTATCGTCACCTCCCGGTTTAAACAAGTTTTCGTAGCTGCTATACAATGCATAATTTCCGCTGTTGACTACTTTTTCGAAACATGCTGCAGCTTCCGCATATTGCTTGTTGAACAGTAACACTTTGCCTTTCAAAGCTGTTGCTGCTCCGGATGTGGCACGACCTTTGTTGGCGTCATCCCACTTGGAAGGAAGAGATGCGATAGCGGTGTCCAAATCCTTCAATATGAAAGAACGGACATCTTCTGCTGAACTGCGGGGTTCTGATAAATTATTGAAATTATCCGCAATTACAATTGATTCGTCGTAAATGGGTACTCCACCGAAGAAATCAAGCAATGCGAAGTAGAAAAGTCCGCGCATGAATTTGGCTTCTCCTGTATATTGTGCAATAAGTTCGCCACTCATGTCACATTTATCGATGTTTTGGAGTACAATATTAGCGCGTGCTATCCCTTCATATAAAGTCTTATATTTATTTAAGACCGTACCTTCTTTTACATCGTAAGTACCTCTTTGGACAACAGCGTAAGATGCAGGGTCGTATCCCATTCCGATACCGCCCAGGCAATCCATTGAAAATTGTTCTCCAAAAGCATCGTTATATTGCATTGCATTATAAACCCCCATCATGGCCTGATCTGCATGATCTTGTGTTTTGAAGAAGTTGCCCGAATCCAATTTATCCGCAGGAACTCTATCCAAATCGTAACATCCGCTAAATAAGAACAGAGATGCTACAAATGTCGATAATATTTTATATTTATTCATGATTCTATTCTATTTAAAAAGTTACATTAAGACCAACTACAGCCTGTTTCATGGAAGGATAATTTAAACCGCTGATTTCCGGATCGAAACCTTTATATTTGGTGAAAGTGACAAAGTTCTCCAAACTACCATAAATACGGATTCTTTCTAATTGCATCTTTTCTACCCATGATTTCGGTAACGTATATCCTAACTGAATATTTCTGATTTTCAAGAAATTCTTGTTTTGCAGATAAAAGTCGCTTTGCTGTGTGTTTACTTTGGAACTGTATTCGAGCAAACGGGGATACGTTGCATCCGTTCTTCCTTCATACCATCTGCCGTCTGCTACTTCTTGGTTGATCTGGTAGCCGTAGCGTACGGTCGGGGTATTATAGGCTGCACTTTGCCAATACACTTTTGCACCGGCTGATCCTTGGAACAAGATGGAGAGGTCTATCCCTTTCCAACTACCGGACAAGTTCAAGCCAAACATATATTTAGGATTGGGGCCATCACTGACAATTTCTTTATCGGTATTGTCGATAATGCCGTCTCCGTTTAAATCTTTATATAAAAGATCACCTTTCTGAGGGGTTCCGAATGCAGCGAATGGATTTACTTTCTTTCCGTTTTTATCGACAGGAGCATTATCGATCATCTGCTGAACAAGCGCCATGTCTTCGTCTGTCTGTAAAATGCGGTCAACACGTAGCAGGTATTGAGAATTGATGGAGTGACCTTCCCAAATCAGGTTTGCGCCGTCTATTGACTGGCCTCCCAAATCTTTTCCCTTATATTTGTTTACAACGTTCTTTACGTACGTGAAGTTCCCATTTACAGCATAAGAGAAATCTCCGACTTTATCCTGCCAACCCAATGTCATTTCAAGACCTTGGTTGGTTACGGTTGCACTGTTGATCTTCGGTATGGTTGTGATACCGTGTGCATCTGAAGCAGGCAGGTTAATCAAGATATTGCTTGTCTTTTTATTGAAGTAGTCGATTGTTCCGGTCAATCGGTTGTTCAATACGCCGAAATCAACTCCGACATCGGCGACCTTTGTCGTTTCCCAAGTTAAATCAGGGTTTGCAATTGCAGCCTGAGCCAAGCCCATTGCCAATCCGTTATTTAGGACATAATTCAACACTTTGCCGTCTTTGTCTTTATTGGAGAACAAAGATAATGCTTCATAGTTTCCAACTGCGTTATTACCTAACGCACCGTAAGAAACACGCACTTTTAAGTTGCTTAAGCCTTTGCTGACAAGGTCTTCCATGAATCCTTCCTGGTCGATGCGCCATGCGGCAGATCCTGATGGGAAATATCCCCAACGGTTGTTGGACAAGAAACGGGAAGAACCATCTGCACGCAGGTTAAACTCTACCAGATATTTGTTTTCCCAATCCAGATTCAGACGACCGAAGAATGACCTCATAGCCCATTCCGTGCTTGTACCGCTGGCTGTCGCATCGCCTGTCGCTGCGTTTATAGCATTCAAGCTCAAGTCGATCATGTCATACTTGCGGGCATCGAAATTCTTTTCCCGATACAGTTCCTGGCTACCGCCGACCATCACATTCAAATCGAGCTTATTGTTGATCAGCTTGGTATTATAGCGCAAAACAACATCTCCGAAGTAGCGTTCCAGTTTGCCGTCGTAGTTATAGATATTCGTTTTACCTCTGTTTGTCCATCCGATTGTTTCAGTCTGGAAATTCCATTGATCGATGAAGACCGGTTTTGTTTCGCGCATTTCATCTGTCATTTCATACGAGTAAGACGCTGTCGCGGTAAAACCTTTAAACGGCGTTAATGTTCCGACAAAACGTGCGCGGACATTGTTTCTCCTGAAATTACCTTCTACGCGGTTCAAACGTGCCAACGGGTTGTTGTTGGCGGCCTGTGCATCGTCTTCCGAGTTGTTGGGAACTCCATAGCGTCCGTCGGGAGCCCGGAATACCATACCCGGAGTTGTCGCTGAGGCATAAGTGAACAAGTCGTCGAGCACGGTTGTCACGCCCGATGCATTGGTATATTTGGCAGCAGGTCCCATGTCGGCAACATAACCGCTGACTTGTGCACCCAGTTTCAACCAGGGTTTTACGTCTGCGTCTACATTTATACGTCCGTTGTACTTTTTGTAGCCGGCATTTTCGACGACACCCGGATTATCGCTGAAACCGAAAGATGTATAGAACCTGATCTTTTCACTACCTCCGTTCATAGACAACACGTGATTGTTGGCTACGGCTGATTGGAACGTTTCGTCTATCCAGTCTGTGTTAGGATAAAGCAGTGGGTTCTTACCTGCATCATTTCTCCATGCGTCGATACTTGTCTGGCTGAATTTCGCTGCTAATTTGGAGTTTGTGTATCCTTCATTCACCAATTCCATATAATCGGCATAATTAGACACCGGAGTTAATGTTTTGCGGATGGATTCGAAAGAAACATATCCATTATATTCCAGTTTCAAGGAACCTGATTTGCCTTGCTTGGTGGTGATAAGAATGACACCGTTTGCTGCTCGTGAACCGTAGATAGAAGCGGAAGCGGCATCTTTTAATACAGACATCGATTCGATATCCTGCGGGTTTACCGAGTTTATGTTTGCTTCAACTCCATCAATGATTACGAGCGGAGACGATTCGTTCAGCGTCCCCTGTCCACGAACCTTAATGTCGGCATTGTCATTACCCGGCTGGTTGCTCGATGAAGAGACCTGTATACCGGCAGCCATACCGGCCAAAGCTTGTGATACGTTGGTGATAGGACGGCTTTCAGTTAATTCGCTAACATTAATGGAGGATACGGATCCGGTCAGGTTTACTTTCTTTTGTGTACCGTAACCAACAACGACAACTTCTTCCAAAGCTTGTGAGTCCTCAATCAGCTTAATATTGAAAGACGTCTGGTTGTTTACGGGAATTTCCTGATCCTTGTAACCGATGTAAGAAATGACAAGGATCGAATTGGGAGATACTTCCAATGAGAAATTACCGTCCATGTCGGTAATCGTACCATTAGTTGTTCCTTTCTCTACGACATTAGCTCCAGCGATAGGACCAAGTGCATCTTCTACTACACCTTTGATACTGTGTTTTGCCTGTTGGGGAGAAGCTACAACAGGATTGGGTTCATCTGAACCGAACGTACCGATTGAAGGATTAGCCGAGGCCATCCCGATTGATACCAGGAACATGGTAGCTCCCAGGTACATCGCTCTCGATACATAAAAGCGTTTAAAATCTTTTGTCATAATAACACCAGATTGATTAGTAAATTGATAATAATTCTCGTTTCTCTAAAATTGGCACTTTGTGTTCTTCTATATGTGTTTTTCACAAAAGTGTGTTTTGATCTGAGTTCTTCAAGAACTACGATCAGAACACTGCAAATTTAGATGTTAATAATGTGCATGGATGTATAATTTTATCCATTTGATATGCACTAATCTTCCAACGGTGAGTTTTTAGCAATGCCTTAAGTGTTTGTATATTAGTATATTGTGTGATTTCTGTTTTATATAACATATAAATTTGGTTTAATAAGTAACATATTTATTTAGAATTCATGTTTGAATATTCATATAGGCACACATCGAAGCATAAAAACGATACCATTGGGGCAAATACTCATAATCCGGCAGGAGTGAAACGTAAATGATGATTTACCTGTCACTTTTGGATCAAGCCAAAAGTAACAGACAAATCATTATTTTGATGTTGCTAATTTTCTTAATATCTGAACCTTTTCCGTACAAATAGAGAAACGAATGTAACTCTCCCTTACAAAGACAGGATTATTTCTTCACTTAAACCGGTGCATTTTACTATAGTAGCAATATCTACCCCCGTATTTTTCATCTTGGAAGCGACTTGACGCATGCCTTCGGCAAGGCCAACGGCTTTTCCTTCTGCAAGGCCTTCTGCTTTTCCTTTTGCCTCACCTTCGGCGATTCCTTCTATTCTCCCTTCCCATTTGGCCGTGTCGATCACGTCGTTTTGGATCATGATGGCATCGAGATGGCGGTCGTAGATGAGGCGTTCCTGGGGCGACATCGAGTAGTATTTCAACTTCTCGCGGGCTTCCTTCAGTCCCGGTGCGGTCGTGTCGGGGCGGATCGTGCCGTCTTTCAGGTATTCGATCCATTCGTCCAAAGGGGTGAGAGCTACTTTGTCGAACTCGTTTACACGGACCAGGATATATTCGGGGAAGATTTCGGCGGGAAGGCGAGAGACGAGGACATCGCGTTCGCGCATGTTGACACGCAAGTGGTCGCCCGTATGCACGCCGATGAAATGATTCTGCCCGTGATAGATATAATCCGTCCCGATGCCGATGTCAAAATAAAGGATGCTGATGGAGTAGACTTTCTTGATTTTCTCGTAGCTTTCACCTATGGAGATATGTTCGGTGATGGCTTTGGCGACACCGTAGAGAATGCGTTCCAAGTAATGCAATTCGCGTGTGTTCTGGATTTCGACGAGGATGATTTCACCTTTGCTGTTCAAGGCTTTGATGTCGACGCGGTTGAACTTGTCGTCGGCGCTTTCCTGGTTGCCTTCGCTTTCGAGGATTTCGACGATCCTGATCTCTTCGTTCAGCATGACGGTCAGGAAACCGTCGAGCACATCGAAATTGGCCTTCTGGCGCAATAGACGCTTGATGGCCCAGTCGAAGCGAATATATCTGTCCTGCAACTTTTTTCTTTCCATCTCTTCCATGATTTTCAGATCTGACTCTTCCTTTTTCATAGTTACTGTTTTATTAGTTATTACTTAATCCACAAATATACATATTATTTATATACGGGAGGGCGGATCGGGAAGAATGTTTCGGATATTGGCAAATGTAAGTTTTACCTTTCCTGACAATGATACATGATGTGATAAAGATTGAACATCTATTTCTGTTATGGATTCATATATGATAGATTACAATAACCCCAGATTGGCCCGGATTCTATTTCGGGTAAAATTCCGGATCGTTTTGATTTGACTTTTTGCCGGTTTTTTACCGGAATTGGTAACGATTGAAAAAACGTCATAGGCGAAAAATGAAAAAACGATGTCTCTTTGCAATCAGATAGGAGAAAGAACGGATATTCTGGAAAACCTGAACTCCCGGAGAATCGCCTGTAATAAAAAGAGTCGGAACATTTCCTGTATATCTTAAACCGATTCCGGGACTTTCCAGCCACGACGACCGTCTTCATTTCCCTTACGACCGTCTTCGTCGCCATCAGCACGGTCGTCATGCTATATACATTGCGCATCTCAGAGCAATTATGACCGTCTTCGTGGCAAAAAACTGCGCACCTCAGCCGACAAAGCCCTTTTTACCCGCAAAAAAGCCGAATTTCAGCCCTATTATTAAAGATTGTATTTCGTTGTTAAAGAACCGGTATTATACAATAAGCTTCCCGTTCAGCCACAAATAAAAGGTACGAATATAATAATATTTGAAACATTAAAGAACCAGGTTCGCGGATGACGCGGATGAAACGGATGAAAGCGGATTTTAATTATTTTATCCGTTAAGATCCGCCCGATCCGCGTCATCCGCGAACCTAGTTCTTTAGTGGGACATTTAGTTTCAAATCTGCCAAATATTGAACCATAAATGATAACGAAGTACCATAGTTCTTGAAGAACTATGATAATATTTTGAACATGTAAAAAACACAAACGATAATTTAATGAAATATGAATTATAAATCTAATTTACTAATCAAATCTGGTGTTATTATGACAAAAGATTTTAAAC